>CALUYX010000033.1 GCA_944325115.1 Candidatus Gastranaerophilales bacterium
AAAGTAAGAGTTGACTCTTGAATTTGTGTTACCGACTGGACAATGCTTATCAAAAGACCGACTACAATTGATGTAATTAAAACAGGCGCACACATTTCCATGGTGAGCACAAGGACTTTTTGAAAAATTGTTAAAAATATTTCTTCTTCCATTTTGCCCTCACTAAGTTACAAAGCCTTCAATAAGCGATTTTGTTATTAAATACCACCCGTCCACCATTACAAACATTATAAGTTTAAAGGGCATAGCAATTGTTGTGGGCGGCAAAAAGAGCATACCCATTGAAACAAGGATACTTGCAACAACAATGTCTATGACAAGGAACGGTAGAAATATAATAAAGCCTATTTTAAAAGCTGTTTTTAATTCTGAAAGTACAAACGCCGGAATAAGTACATATGTCGGCACATCATCAGGATTTTTAAACCTCGGAAGCTTTGCTAAGTGCTGAAAAAGGGCTATTTCTTTTTCATGAGTTTGTTTAAACATAAATGTCCTTAGAGGCTTTATGGCATTATCCAGCGCTGCCTGCTGGGTTATTTGGTTTTTAATATAGGGTTGATAGGCTGTTTCGTTGATTTTTGACAGTGTTGGCGACATTACAAAAAACGTAAGAATAAGCGCAAGCCCAATAATAACCTGTGAAGGCGGGAGAGAGGTTGTGCCTATTGCTTGTCGTGTAAGAGTTAAGACAATAACAATGCGCACAAATGCCGTTGTCATAATGATTATGCTCGGGGCAAGGGTCAAAATGGTTAACAGTATTAAAACCTGAACACCTTGAGTAAATTCCTGAGGAGTGTTAGCCCCTTGCATACCGACATTTATTGTAGGAAATGAAAATGCTGCGTAAGATTGGACATTAGTCAGTAAATAAAGACAAAATGCCCCTAAAAGTTTTATATATTTTTTAAAATTTCCGCTCCCCATAAACTCTTCCTGTTTTTATTGTGCAAATACTCCCATGCGTCTGAACTTGTCGTATCTGTCTTTTTTTAGCTCTTCTGCTGTCATATTTTTATACTCATCAAGCGCATTTAACAGTGATTTTTTAAGTTCCTTTGCCATTGCTTCAGGGTCATAATGCGCACCGCCTACGGGTTCTTTAATTACTTCATCAACAATACCGTATTGAAGCAGGTCATTGCCTGTTATTTTAAGTGCATTAGCAGCTTCACGAGCCATATTGGCATCACGCCAAAGAATTGAAGCACAGCCCTCGGGTGAAATTACCGTGTAGTAAGCATGTTCAAGTATCATCACTTTATTTGCAACCGCTAAACCTAAAGCTCCGCCCGAGCAACCTTCGCCTGTGATTACGGCTATAACGGGCACTTCAAGTTTTGCCATTTCTTTTAAGTTTACGGCAATTGCTATACCTTGACCTGTTTGTTCTGCCTGCATTCCGGGGTACGCACCCATAGTATCTACAAGAGTTATAATTGGCAGATTGAATTTTGAAGCATGTTCAAACAGTTTTAGGGCTTTTCTGTAGCCTTGAGGCTGAGGCATGCCAAAGTTGTATTCAAGGTTTTCTTTTGTTGTTTTACCTTTTTGAGTACCTACAATCATAACGGGTTTTCCGTCAATTTTTGCAACCCCGCCGATAATTGCCCTGTCGTCACAACCTGCTCTATCACCGTGAAGTTCGATAAAATCTTCTGTCATATAGTGAATGTAGTCAAGAAAATTCGGCCTTTGAGGGTGGCGGGCGATTTGCAGTTTTTGATAAGGCTGCAAGCTTTCATAAAGCTCTTTTTTGTATTCTTGAGTTTGATTTTCGAGTTTTTTGATTTCTTCGTTATAATCCATATTTGTATCCGCACTCAACTTTTTTAATTCTTCTATTTTTTCCTGCATTTTATAAATAGGTTTTTCAAATTCCAGTATTTGCATAATTTTGTCCTTTTGCCGTTATTTTTTTGTATGCATTTCAATTAATTTTGATAGTTTTTCCTTCATCTCTTTTCTTGTAACAATAAGGTCAATTTGACCGTATTTCAAGAGATATTCAGCCGTTTGGAAGTCAGCGGGGAGTTTTTGTTTAATTGTTTGCTCAATAACTCTTCTTCCCGCAAAACCGATTCTTGCACCTTTTTCAGCGATTATAATATCGCCTATTGTACCAAAGCTTGCAGTAACACCGCCAAATGTAGGTTCTGTTAAAACCGTTATGTAAAGAAGTTTCGCCTCGTTAAGTTTGGCAACCGCACAGCTTGTTTTTGCCATTTGCATAAGGCTTAGAGCACTTTCTTGCATTCTTGCGCCGCCTGATGAGGTGAATACTATAACGGGAAGTTTTTCTTTCAGGGCATGCTCCATAATAAGAGTAACTTTTTCGCCCACTACAGAGCCCATTGAACCGCCCATATAATCAAAGTCCATAACGGCAATGGCTGCTTTTTGTCCGTTTATTTCGCCAACTCCGCAAATAACCGCTTCATCAAGTCCTGATTTTTCTTTTGCGGATTTTTGTCTTTCACTGTAGGGCTGAGTATCAACAAATTCCAACGGGTCTTTGCCTTGGATGTTTTGAAACATCTCAACAAATGTACCCTCATCAACAATGAGCTTAATTCTGTCCCTTGCGCCTATTCTGAAGTGATAGTCGCAGTTAGGACATACCATATCATTGTCTTCCAAATCTTTTTTCAGAAACTGTGAGTTACAGTTGTAGCAGAGCATCCAGAGTTTTGATATAGAATCATCGATTTTTACATCATTATCTCGAGCTGCAATCTGCTGCATTTTTCTCTTGTTAAACCAATCGGTTAGTGTCATCCTTAAAATCCTCAACCAAATTAATATCAAAAGCGTATTTTAAATACATTATAATATAAATACTCTAATGTGTACAAAAATCAATTGAACCTATACAATTTTTTAACTATTATTAATATATGCAAGGGCAGGTATTTAAAATACATTCTGATTTTTACTATATTAAGTCCTCTGATGGGGAAGTTTTTGAATGTAAACTTCGTGAAGTTTTAAAAAAACAAAAACAAAAAGTTTTAACGGGCGACTTTGTTGAGTTTGATGATTCGGGTGCTATTTTTAACATACTCGAGAGAAAAAATTTTATTTTAAGACCTTCCGTTGCAAACATTGACCTTGCTGTAGTTGTATCTTCTTTACTTGAGCCAAAGCTTGATTTAGTGCAGCTAAACAGGTATTTAACATTTTTAAAATATCATAAGATTAACACGCTTTTGTGCTTCAATAAGGAAGATTTGCTTGAAACCAAAGAGTTTAGCGTTGTAGCTCAAAAGATATTATCAATATATTCGCCTTTGGGGTATAAGGTTTTATTTACTTCTGCTAAAGAAAAACAGGGTTTTTTGGATTTTAAAAAAGAAATTACGGGAAAAACTATTGTCCTGTGCGGTTTATCAGGTGTTGGCAAGAGTTCTGTAATAAATGTTTTAAACCCTGAATTAAATCTCAAAACTTCAAAAGTTAGCTCATACACTCAAAGGGGCACTCACACTACAAGGCATTGTGAGATTTTGGATTTTGAAAACTTTAAAATAGTTGATACTCCGGGTTTTTCTAATCTTAGGTTTGATTTTATTCTCCCAAAAGATTTAGATGAGCTTTTTGATGACATAAGTTTTTATGCAAAAGATTGTAAATACTCGGATTGTCTCCATATAGAAGGAGATGAACACTCTTTAGGTTGCGCTGTTTTAAGTAATTTAGACAAGATTGAGCCTACAAGGTATGAAAGCTATCTTGAATTTTTAAAAGAATCAAAAGAATACAAACAAAAAGTTACATACAGCGGTACAAAAGAAGAAGAAACAAAAAAACATACCCACGGAAAACAAAAGGCAAAAATTAGCCGTATAAAAAGAGAAAGTTCAAGAAACACGGCAAAACAAAAGATTAAATTTTATCAAATGGAAGAGGAAAAAGATGAATATTAATGAATATAAGGACATAGTGCAGAAAACTCTTGAAGAATATTTTGAGAATTACAAGAAAAATGCGCTTTATGACAAGACAATTTGGGACGCTATGAGCTATACTTGCCTTCTAGCGGGCAAAAAATTAAGAGCTGTTTTTTGTCTTGAAACTTCAAGAGCGCTTTGCGGCGCTTGGGAGCAGGCTCTTGCAACTTCATGCGCCATTGAAATGCTCCATGCTCAAAGTTTAATCCATGACGACCTGCCTTGCATGGATAATGACGATTTAAGACGCGGCAAGCCTTCTAACCACAAGGTTTTTGGCGAAGCCATGGCAGTTCTTGCGGGAGATGCACTAATTAGCCTTGGTGCTCAAATAATAATTGATAAAACCCCTAAAACAGTTAATACCGCTACACTTATGGAGGTTTTGAGATTGTATTTAAAATCTGCAGGCGCTTTTGGTATTGTAGCAGGTCAGTGTGCTGATATGGAGGCAGAGAAAAAACTTGGCAAAATTGATGAGAAACATCTGAATTATATCCACACATATAAAACTGCGGCACTTTTTGAATGTGCTATAGTTTCAGGTGCACTTTTATCGGGCGCAACTTGCGATAGGGTTGAACTTATGAGGGATTTTGCACAAAGTTTTGGGCTTGCATTTCAAATATATGATGATATTTTAGATGTTATTTCAACAACCGACGAGTTGGGTAAAACCGCAGGCAAGGATGAAAAAGAGGGAAAAGCAACCTATGTAACTCTTTTTGGGCTTGAAAAGTCAAAAGAAAAATTCAATGAATTAATTTTGAATTGTCATGATATACTTAAGAAAACAGGAATTGAATCGGAAGTATTTAATGGCATTTTAGATAAGATGCATGAAAGGGTAAATAGATAGTGGCTGTTGGAGTAGGTTTTTTCAATACAGGTTTAGAAGTTTTAGGTGCAGGATTACTTGCTGCAGGTATAGCGCAGACTCTAAAGGTAATTTTTCACTTTGTTAAAAATAAAAAAATAAACTTTAAAATATTTACTACAACAGGCGGCATGCCATCTTCTCACAGTGCGGGCGTTATTGCGCTTGCAACAAGTGTAGGTATTTTAGAGGGAATAACCTCTATAGAATTTGCCATGTCACTTGGTTTTGCACTTATTATTATGCAGGACGCTGCAGGCTTAAGACGTGCTGCAGGTAAGACTGCAGCAACTTTAAACCGTGTTGTAAGAGAATTTAGCGAACACCTTGAAACAAAACCATATGAAGTTCTAAAAGAACTTTTGGGTCATACTCCGTTTGAAGTTTTTTGCGGTGCGGCTTTAGGTGTTTTTGTTGCCTTTATGGTGCATTTTTTAGGCAATATAACACTAATAAGAAATTTCTTGGATTCAATTTGCTCTTTTTAGAAGCTCTGTTAATGTAGGCTCTTTTTTGACGTGTTTTTTGGGCTCTTCTCTTTTGTCCTCTAAACAGTGAGAGTTGTTTGTAAAGCTTGATAGCCCGATGTAACCTTCATCTGATGATTCTAGTGCAAATAATTTTTTGAAAAAGTTCATAATTATCACCTGTCTACTGTTTTGTTATTCAAATTATACAATTAAAATTAAAAAAATGCTCGTTTGTTTTGCCCGATATTTATCGTTCAATTTATAAATATATTAATTTAAAGAGTTCTTCTTTAAATTGCCGCTTGTGTTATATTTTATCTTATGAATAAGTCTAATGAAAATTTTTTAATAGTCCAAAATGCTATTGATATGTCGCGCAATGACGCACTTAGAGTGTTAGAGGGCGGTGATGAAACACTAAAGCCTCTTGCTTTTATTAACATCGGTGAAATAAAAAATGATGCTGAGGCGGATTTAATTATGTTTCATCTTACAAATCATCAAAGTCCCACAAGAGAGGCTTGCGCACATTGCATTTTAAACGCCGAAGGAATTGATTTTATAAAGACACAAAGTCACATTGAGACACTTGAGAATGCAATTTGTGACATAAATCCTAATGTTTGCAGGGCAATAATTTCTCTTATCAGCTCAAACAAGCGCTTAGCAGAGCTTATGATGCCTGTTAATATTGAAAGAATTAAAAAACTTCTTGATGATTTTAAAATTTATGAAAAAGAATTTGGCGCTTGTATCTTAAATAAAATGAGAAACAGAAAAAACCACGCTAAAAATAAAAAGCTCTTTAACCTTTACTGGTGTCTTGAGGCAATGGGAGAAATTATGGAGCAAAAATGTACCCAAAGAGATGAAATATTAGAAATTTGTAATACAACGGCTTATTTTCTTGACTATACAATAAGGGAAAAAACCGCAAAAATTCTTGTTAAAATGGATAACCCGCCACAAGAATTGTTACAGAAATTGAAAAATGATGAAAATTTTTATGTAAAAAATCTGGTTTATGATAAAATTTGTAAAGATAGTAGTAATAGGGATACTTTATGATTTCAGTAAACGATTTAAAAACAGGTTTAACACTCCAGCTTGATAACGGACTTTGGTCAGTTGTTGAGTTCTTGCATGTAAAGCCCGGTAAAGGTGCTGCATTTGTAAGGTCGAAATTAAAAAACGTCGAAACGGGTCAAGTGGTTGAAAGAACTTTCCGTGCAGGCGAAAAAGTTGCAAAAGCTATGCTTGACAGACGCGAAATGCAATATTTGTACAAAGAAGGTGCAGATTATGTAATGATGGACCTTGAAACATACGAGCAGTTGCCTGTAGCTGAATCTGCAATCGGAGACGGAATAAAATATCTGAAAGAGAACATGAATGTTCAAATTTTAATGCATGACGGCAGAATAATCGGTGTTGACCTTCCTAACTTTGTTGAGCTAGAGGTTGTTGATACTCCTCCGTCAGAAAAAGGAAATACCGCTCAAGGCGGTACAAAACCCGCTACACTTGAAGGCGGTGCTGTTGTAAACGTTCCTTTCTTTATTAACGTAGGTGATAAATTAAGGATTGATACAAGGACTAATGAATATTTAGACAGAGTATAGGAATTGAAATATGAATTTTGAAGTAGAATACATTGAGAAACTTGCAAAGTTGATTGATGAAAAATCATTGACAGAAATTATACTTGAAGATGGTGAACAAGCTATAACCATAAAAAGAGAGGTATCTCAAACGGTTGTACAGGCGCAAGCACCCGTTGTTGCCGCAGCTGCTCCTCAAGTTGCACCCCAGACAGCAGCCAAAGAAGCTCCTCAGGAAACAACATCGAACGCTCCCAAGGGTACTCCTGTTACATCTCCTATGGTTGGTGCGTTCTATGCTGCTCCATCACCCGGTGCAAAACCTTTTGTTAAAGTTGGTGATGTTGTAAGTGCCGGTCAAGTTGTTTGTATAGTTGAAGCAATGAAACTTATGAACGAAATTGAAACGGAAGTATCAGGTAAAGTTACTCAAATTTGCGTTGAAGACGGTCAAAGCGTTGAATACGGTCAAGTTTTAATGTATATAGAATAGCAAAAGTGCCTTTTTATAAGGCACTTTTAGATTTTGTTATCACCTGTGGTTAAGGTTTAGAAGTTATGTTTAAGAAAGTATTAATAGCAAACAGGGGAGAAATAGCCCTCAGGATTATAAGAGCGTGCAAAGAGCTTGGTATAGCAACGGTTGCAATATACTCTCAAGCTGACGCTCAGAGTTTACATGTATCACTTGCAGATGAAGCATATTGCATAGGACCCGCTCAGAGTGCAAAGAGTTATTTGCATATACCTGCAATAATATCAGTGGCGCTGACATCAGGCGCGGATGCCATTCACCCGGGATACGGTTTTATGTCAGAAAGAGCTGATTTTGTTGATATTTGCAGTGCTCATCATATAAAATTTATAGGTCCAAGTGCTGAAGCTATGCGCGCAATGGGCGATAAAGCATCGGCCAGAGCAACAATGATAGCATCAGGTGTTCCTGTTACCCCCGGTACGGGTCTTGTTGAAACAGTGGAAGAAGTTCGCGACTTTGCTCATAAGGTAGGTTTCCCTGTAATTATTAAAGCAACAGCCGGCGGCGGCGGCAAGGGTATGAGAATAGTCCGTGAGGATTCCGAGCTTGAAGATGCATTTAACTTATGCAGAAACGAAGCCAAGAATGCTTTTGGCAACCCTGAAGTTTATGTTGAAAAATATCTTGAAAATCCTCGCCACATTGAGGTTCAGATACTGGCTGATTCATTTGGCAATGTAGTGCACTTGGGTGAGCGTGACTGTTCAATTCAAAGACGTCATCAAAAACTTCTTGAAGAAGCTCCCTCGCCTGCTATAAGTGAAGATATAAGAAAAGCTATGGGACAAGCTGCGGTCAATGCTGCAAAAGCAATAAACTACGAGGGCGCAGGTACAATTGAATTTCTTTTGGATGAATCTAATCCTAAAGATAAAAAATGGTACTTTATGGAAATGAACACTCGTGTTCAGGTTGAACACTGTGTATCTGAGATGATTTCAGGTGTAGATATTGTAAAAGAACAAGTAAGAGTTGCAGCAGGTCAAAGATTGAGCGTTAGCCAAGATGACATTTGCCTGAGAGGTCATGCTATTGAATGTCGTATTAACGCAGAAGACCCAGAGCGCGACTTTATGCCTTTTGCAGGCAAAATCGAAGGCTATATTGCCCCCGGTGGTTTTGGTGTAAGGGTTGATTCGCACGTATACACAGGTTATAGCATTCCTCCTTATTATGATTCAATGGTAGGAAAACTTATTTGCTGGGGTAAAGACCGCGAGGATGCTCGTCTTAGAATGTTGAGAGCATTAAATGAGTATGTTATAACAGGTATAAAGACTACTATTCCTTTCCATCGTGAAATTTTAAACAATGATGTCTTTATAAGCGGCAAATTTAATACAAGTTTCCTTGAAAAAAGCTTCGTAAGAGAAAAAGACCTTGGAAATAAAGTTTAGTGAAAAAACTGACAAAATAATAAAAAATTTAGCCCTTGAAGCAAAAAACTTCGGGGTTAAAATTTATTTTGTCGGAGGTCTTGTCCGTGATGTGATAATGGGTATAGAGCCTCTTGATATTGATATTTTGGTTGCAGGCAATGCAATTAATTTTATCTCCTCACTTAATTTTGTTGATATTAAATCAATACACAAGGACTTTGGGACAATAAAAACTCAAATTGAGGGTCTTGAGATTGACTTTGCATCAACAAGAAAAGAAATTTACCCCCACTCCGGTTGCCTGCCACAGGTAACAGAGCTTGGCTGTCCCATAGAAGATGACCTTATAAGGCGTGATTTTACAATAAATGCTATAGCTCTTGAGATTTTGGGGGATGGTAACTACAGGCTGATTGACAGGTTTAGCGGCTGCAGTGATATTAAAAACAAAACTCTTAAAGTGTTGCATAAAAATAGCTATATTGATGACCCTACACGCATTTTAAGGGGGTTGGATTTTAAATTAAGGTTTAATTTTAATTTTAGTGATATTGATAAAGACTTAATTAACGAATATTTAAAAAACCCCTCTCGTGAGGGCTTAAGTGTCGATAGAGTTGTTTTAACACTAAATAAGCTTTTTTCTTCAAACCTAAGAGCAAAAGAGGCTTTTGGAGAATTTGTCGATAAAAAATACTACAGGATTTTATTTGATTATAAAGACCTGTCTTGCGAGAAGATTTTTGATGCTATAGAAAAATTTAAAATAGAAGATTATTCAAAGGTGCTTATAAAATATATTCTGGATGAGCTATTTGATGTTCCCGAGTTAAAAACCCGACTTGAGATTTATAAACACTTTAGACACTACAGTGATGATGAAATTTGCGTATATTATGCAAAAAGTGCCGACAAGAGAGCGCTTTTATATTTTAGTAAATTAAAAGGCATTAAACTTGAGATTAAGGGTTCGGATTTATTAAATTTGGGTTACAAGCAAGGCAGAGAAATAGGTGTTATGCTCGATAAGGTTTTAGAGGCAAAATTGGCTGAAAATAGCTCTATAACTACGTATCAGGATGAACTGAATTTTGTTCGAGAAAACCCCATACTTTAGTATTAGAAAATTCAAACACTGCTATAATGTATTTCTGCTTTAAAAACGATTAATATGATAGTGTCAAAGACAAGGAAGACAATTTCAGATTTTTGACAAAGATGACAGTAGATATTTCCCCAATATTAGCTTACTGAAGCAAATCTGGTGACATATTCTGTTTTCTTAACAGGAATGCAATAAGTCTTTTGTTTGGGCTTAATTTGCGCACCCTGTGGTGGTTTTATGCCAAAAATAACAAGGAAGTAAAGTAAAAAAAAGGAGATTTTATTATGGCAATTGTCGTAAACACGAACGTTCAGTCTATTCAAGTACAAAACAACTTGAACAGAGTTACTAATTCCATGAACCAAGCTATGGAAAGATTAACTTCAGGTTCAAGGATAAATTCTGCTGCAGATGACGCTGCGGGCTTAATTATCTCAAAAGGTATTGAAGTTCAAACTCGCGGTTCTCAAGTTGCACTGAATAATATTCAAACCGGCTTTAATTTGCTGGAAACCACCGAGGGTAACCTTGCTGTAATGCAAGATAACTTTATGAGAATCCGTGACCTTACTCTTCAAGCTATGAACGGTGGTCAAACCGATGAACAATTAACCGCTCTTCAAGAAGAAGCACAAGCAAGATTGGCTGAAATTGACAGAATTGCAACAGGTGCTAAGTTCAACACATTTGACCTCTTTGGCGGTACAACTCACGATAGCGCAGATGAAAGAGTTACATTGCAAATAGGTACAGGTTCTGATGGCGCAACAAATACGGTTGAAATTGCAGGTGTATTTAACGACGCTCACGTTTCAACTCTAACAGGCACAGGTGCATTTACATCTAAATTTGCAGGTTACGCTGATTATGCTGACGGGCTTACAGCTATGCAAGACCAGCTTGACGCTCTTGACGCTGCAATAACAGAGATTTCAACAAGACGCGGTACAATAGGTTCTATTTCAAACAGATTAGAATCAGCCGCAGACCAACTAAACACACAATATGAAAACCTAACAGCTTCAAACTCACGTATTAAAGATGCTGATATTGCTACAGAATCATCTAACTATGTACAATATCAAATTCTTCAACAAGCATCCGCTTCGCTATTAACGCAAGCGAACCAACAGCCTAGTATAGCGCTGTCTTTGATATAATAATTAACTTTTGTTAATTACATATAATAAAAAGCCTTTGGCTCAACGGCTAAGGGGCTTTTTATATCCTGAAAAAGCTAAAAATTAAGTATTCAATTTGATACCAATTATTAGTGTATATAAGGAAGTATAAAACAATCGAAAGGAGATTCTGATTATGGCAATTGTCGTAAACACGAACATTCAATCTATTCAAGTTCAAAACAACTTGAACAAGGTTACAAATTCCATGAACAAAGCTATGGAAAGATTGACAACCGGTTCAAAAATCAACTCTGCTGCAGATGATGCTGCAGGCTTGATTATCTCAAAAGGTATTGAAGTTCAAACTCGCGGTTCTCAAGTTGCTCTAAGCAATGCTCAAACAGGCGTTAACTTGTTGGAAACAGCAGAAGGTAACCTTGCAATTATGCAAGATAACTTTATGAGAATCCGTGACCTTACTCTTCAAGCTATGAACGGTGGTCAAACAGAGGAACAACTTGGTGCGCTTGAAGAAGAAGCAAGAGCACGTTTGGCTGAAATCGACAGAATTGCAACAGGTGCTAAGTACAACACATTTGACCTGTTTGGCGGTGAAACTCACGATAGTACCGATGAAAGTGTTACATTACAAATCGGTACGGGTTCTGACGGTTCAACAAATACTCTTTCAATTACAGGCGTATTTAACGACGCTCATGTTTCAACTCTAACAGGCACAGCTGCTTTCACATCTAAATTTACAGGTCATGCTGACTATGATACAGGTCTTACTGCAATGCAACAACAATTAGACCAGCTTGATGCTGCAATTACAGAAATTTCTACAAGACGCGGTTCAATCGGTTCTGCTTCAAATAGGCTAGAATCAGCAATGCAACAGTTAGATACTCAATATGAAAACTTAACTGCTGCAAACTCACGTATCACAGATGCTGATATTGCTACAGAATCATCTAACTATGTACAATATCAAATTCTTCAACAAGCATCAGCTTCGCTGTTAACACAAGCAAACCAACAACCAAGTATTGCATTGTCTCTGATATAGTTAACTTCGTTAGTTGTATCAAGCAGAAAAGTCCCTCGGACAAGTGTTTGGGGGATTTTTTCATGTTTTGAATTAAGTTTTGTAAAAAAATAAATAAAAACTGTTAGTAATTTTGAACTTGGGTGAATTAGTAAAGTATACACAAGGATGTATTAGTCAATCGAAAGGAGATTCAGATTATGGCTATTGTGGTTAACACTAACATTCAGTCTATTCAAGTTCAAAACAACTTGAGCAAAGTAACTGAAGCAATGAACAAAGCTATGGAGAGGATGACAACAGGTTCGAAGATTAACTCTGCTGCAGATGACGCTGCGGGCTTAATTATTTCGAAAGGTATTGAAGTTCAAACTCGCGGTTCTCAAGTTGCTCTAAGCAATGCTCAAACAGGCGTTAACTTGTTAGAAACAGCAGAAGGCAACCTTGCAATTATGCAAGATAACTTTATGAGAATCCGTGACCTTACTCTTCAAGCATTAAACGGTGGTCAAACAGACGACCAGTTAGCTGCACTTCAAGAAGAAGCAAGAGCACGTTTGGCTGAAATCGACAGAATTGCAACAGGTGCTAAGTTCAACACATTTGACTTGTTTGGTGGCGAAACTCGTGATGGTGCGGACGAAACTGTTTCATTGCAAATAGGTACAGGCTCTGACGGTGCTACTAACATGCTTGAAATTTCAGGTGTATTTAATGACGCTCACGTTTCAACTCTAACAGGCGCTGCGGGCTTTACCTCAACATTCTCACAAGCAGATGTTGGCGGTATTACTGCAATGCAACTACAGTTGAATCAACTTGATACTGCAATTAGCGAAATTTCATCAAGACGTGGTACAATTGGTGCTGTTTCAAACAGACTTGAATCAATTACTGAGCAGTTAAATACTCAATATGAAAACTTGTCTGCTGCAAAATCACGTATTACAGATGCTGATATCGCTACAGAATCATCAAATTACATTAAGTATCAAATTCTTCAACAAGCATCAGCTTCGCTGTTAACACAAGCAAACCAACAACCCAATATAGCACTATCATTAATGTAGTATAAGTAGCTATAGTTTTAGTTTTTTACCCCCAATGTCGGTTCTAGGCTTGGGGGTTTATTTTTTCTTCTATAATTTTTTTAAACTGTAGCGCGGGATAATAGTCGCTCGCTGAGCTTAGAGTTTCTTCAATGCTCTTGTATGCGTTTTTGTAATCTTGTTCAAGATAATATGTCTGAGCCTCTATCAGATGTGCTTCAGGGTCGTTATAAAACAATTTTTTTGATTCTGATAAGAATTTATGTACAAGATTTAAATATCCGTTTGCAAATAAAACTCTTGCAATAAACTTGTATGTTTCAGGGTTTGACCTTACCAATATGTCGCAAGCGCTAATGAGATTTTCTGCCCAAGTGTATTGTTTGTTAACTATAAACAAATTTATATAAACCTCAAGAAATGCTCTTACCTGAAAAAAAGTCGGTCGTTCCTTGATTTTAAGGTTTATAATATTTAATACTATTAGTCCCCATTTAGTTGCTATATCAGGGTTTTTATCTTTTGTCCAAAAATCTTTTGCAAGTTTCTCATCTCCGAGCAGAAGTGCACATAAACCCGCTTCGTAGTTGTGATTTTCATTCTTAAATAGTTGTAGAGCTTCTTTATAGTCCCCTTTATAAAAAAGCTCTTTTGCAAGTTTTTCGGACATATTATTTGTGTTTTAGTTTATCTACAATGCTGAAATCTTTGTTATTTAAAGTATTTAAACTATCAAGTGCATTAAGGTCGGATATTTTAGACTGCTCGTTTGCTTTTTTGATTTCTCTGTATATTTCTTCTCTGAATACCTGAACATGGCTTGGGGCTTTAATGCCAATTTTGACGGCATTCTTGTATGTTTCAAGAATTACAACTTCTATGTCGTCATTAATTATAAGTTTTTGATTTAATTTTCTCGTTAATATAAGCATTAATTTGACCCCTCATTAGACTTTTCTTCTTTTTTTTCGAAAAGAGGGTGCCTTACGGGTAATTTTGAATCTTTTAGTATGATTTGCATAGCGTTATTGTTCGTGGTGTTAATAACAATTGGTGCTAAAAGATTTATTGTAGCCCCCTGAGGGTTTATCTGTGGTATTGTTACAATATTTATTGCAAGAATTTCATCTGCACTTTTGACTCCGAGAGTCTCTGCGTCTTCGTCGCTTATTTCAAATTGATAATCTATGTTAAAATAGCTGCAAAGCGTAATAGGAAAGGCTAAATCCTTATTTTCTACCGATTGTAGCCATTTAAAGGGTGAGTCGGGTCTGTAATCAACCAGTATAAACTTTTTATAGTCACTATATCCTATAATCGGTGATACAAAGTTAAATAGCAGACTGTTGTCGATTTCAATCTCTCCGAAGCGGCTTGTTTGAATTTTTTCTAAGTTCTTTTCCATAATCATCTCTAATTGTTGCTAAAATCAAGTCCTGACATAGATTGGTTCATAAGCATTGCCTGTATTAATTCAGGACTCATACCCTGATTTGATGAACCGTTTTTTTGTGCCATAAGATATGGCAACATGTTTAAAAAATTGTTGTTTGAGTTTTGATTTGTATTCATCATACTCATTTGTAATGCCTGAGGAGATGAAAATGAATTGTTGTATATTTGCGCTGCAGGATTGTAGCCGACTTTTGCGAGTATTTTTACTGCTGCTGCAATCTGAGCGTCTGTTGGTTCAAGTTCATCTTTTGCATCATTTATGTATCTAAAGTATTCCATTTGAGGGAATTTATCCGCATTTAGCGTGTCTTTTGCATCTTTTAGCTCACGCTTTTGCAAGTCTCTTTCTAAATCAGGGTGCAAAAATTCTCCTGATTCTATAAAATCATTCATTTCTTTATTTTTTTCAACTTCCTTTATTTTGCAAATTGCATTATCGGGAGTTTCAAGGCAAACCAAAGCTTTTTGAGAATATTTTGTAAGAATTTTTTCGCTATTTTGGTCTATGACTTGTTGATAGTATTTTTTTGCGTCTTCTTTAAGACCTATTCTTGTATATGTTAGTGCAAGATAGTATTTTGCAAGAACATCATTGGGATTTTTTTTCAATGCTGCTTCCATATCTTGCATACAACCTGTGTAGTTAGCTTTTTTGTATTTTGCAATACCTGAATACACTTGTTGTGATACGGTTCTTGTTGCCGCATAGGAAAGAGCAAAAGCTCCCGACAACATAAAACATAATATTAAAACTGCAATTTTTTTCATAAAGTAAACAAACCTCTTTTTCTATATTTTATAATGTTTTACTTTTAAAAGACAAGTATTTTATATATGTTTACGTCATTTGTTCAGGGTTTTTGAGTTAATTTTTGGAATTTTCATACAAAAAGAGTAAAAAAAGCAAAAACGCTGTATTAAATTTTTCGCCAACGATATAATATAACATGATTTTGTATAGTAATTACATTTTCGGGATAACATAATGAAAATTAAAATCAGAGAAACGGCAAAAGAAAAAAAAGGTTATAGCTTGTATAAGCTTGCAAAAGAACTTAATCTCCCTCAGCAGACGGTTTATTCGTGGGCAAACGGCAGAACGCAACCATCTTATGAGAACATGGACAGGTTGTGTGAAGTTCTTGAGTGCACTATAGCAGATCTTCTTGAATGCGAGCCTATTCAGCACAAATTAAATTTAAGAAGTTTGGGTTAGACTTTTGTTGTTTCACGTTCCAAGATGTTGCTTAGAATTGTGGCACAGCTTTGAACCATATTAACGCAATGAAGTTTTCTTTCTCTTGATTGAAATTCAAATCCTGCGCTTAATACTCTGCAGCAAGTTGCTTTATGCGATTTTTTAAATTCTTCTATAAATTCTTTTGCTAAAGCACGAGCAGTATTTGTTTTTTCTTTGCCAAAAAGATACCCGATAATAATTTGCGAGCCTGCAATTGCTCCGCACAGGCATCCTGAGCCCATGCCGCCTGAGAATGATGTTGCAACGCTCAAGAGTTCCCTTGGAACTATGTTTAGTTCAACTGCTGCCATAACAACGCTTTCTGAGCATGAGTACCCTTTATTTAAAAAATTATCTGTGGCAATTTGCGCTAATTTATTATCCATTTTTACTCTCCAAGCTGATTACCTTAATAATATAGCATAAAAAAGAGGGACACCTAAGTTTTGGGTCCCTCTCACCTCAAATGCGAGGTTTTAGCAGCGCCTCAGGGCGCAATTTTATCAAAAGCTCAAGATTTCATACACGGTATATGCTCGCAGTGCACGGGTCAAACTCATCGTTTGACCCTATCGCACCGGCTCGCGCATGCTCCTGTGGGTATCTCGCGCCGTTGCGCTCGATTATCCTACGTCGCCTGTCAACGGTTTCATCTTTCGCTTTTTCAACAAAAGCTCAAGATTTCACCCTGTTTTTGTTTACTCTCCAAAAGCGATAGTAACTTTTTCTTTAGGGTTAACTTTAGAAATTGCCATACCGTTTGGGTCTACAAGGTATGTGAGTTCATCAGCCGAAGTTTGAAGAGTACCAAGAGTTCCTGAAAGAGCTGTTCTTGTCAGGTCAACAGGAGCTTTGAAAGCAGTTTTTAAGCCGTCTTGGTAGCTTCTGCCTGCTGCTCTGAATTTACCTGA
>CALUYX010000034.1 GCA_944325115.1 Candidatus Gastranaerophilales bacterium
GAACTCTACATCTTGATAATATTTCGCCACAACGAACCTTAACGCTGCAAATCCAGCATAACTCGACATAGAAAGCATATTGAGAGATATGTAATTATGCATTTTCATAACAATAACAATATTGTATATAAGCAAACAAAATATTACAACTTATATTTAAGGAGGGAAACATTATGGAAAATAAAACTGAACAATTATTTAATGCTTTGCATATGCTTAAGAATATTGACGAAGCCGAAAGACAAATTAAAAAAGAAATGATTAAAAAATCAATTGAATACAGTAAACCGTTAAACTACAAATTGGGCAAACCCAATAGCCCCACTTGGAATAGTGAAGCAGACGCTTTTAAACATGCATTTATGTCTGCAATGCTTTCTATGAGATATTCAATACCTATTTCGAATATAATAGGCACATGGCATGAATTTCAAAATTCAATGAATAATGCGCCTAAAGCCGAAAATAATATGGACCTTTGGAACAACAGAATTGGCAGAAACATATGGAAAGAAGTGAAAAAAGACCTAAAGGGTTACGAAAATAGTTTTAACGATAAGTTTATAGAGGACTATACGGCAATAAAAATTGTCGAAAAAATGCGAGAAGGGAAACTTATAACATCGCCTGATGATTCAAGGGTTTTTGCACAAGATAATGTTAAAAACAAAGGTGTCTATACGGGAGGTGCCGCCCCCCATAAATGACGGTAATACATTCTTTGCTACAGAAGACATAGCAAAAATGTCAACAGATGAATTTATCGCTGTAGAAGATATAATAAATAATCAAATAAAAAATAAAATAGCAATCCCAAAATCTGAAGCAAATCAAAAAGTGGCGCAAGGAGCATACATCTACATAAGCGGGTACACAAGAGATGATGGCACAAAAGTAAGCGGATACTACAGAAGAAGGCAACACTAAAAAGCCCCCCGCAAAAATGAGGGGGCTTTATTTATAAATCAGTGGGGCGAGATTAAAGAAAAAATAGATAAAATTTATGATTACTTCCTGCACACCCACGGAGATTAGTGCGATTTGAGCAAATGAAAAATTTCATTAAAAAGAAAAACTACACCACCGCACAACAGCCACAATAAAATAACCGCAACAAAGTACAAAACCGCAAAAGCCCAAGGGAACAACAAGGCTTTGTCTTTGAAGTTTAGTTTTTCTGCGCTAATAAGCTTTTTTGTCACATTGATTGATTTAAAAAAGGCAACGGTAGGAACTGCAAGAAGAAGCGCAGAGATTATAAAATCGATATAAGCACTTAGCATAAATTGCCAAAATGGGCTTATATCAAGCATTTCAACCAGATAACCAATCGAAAAACAATCCTGTTCAAAACAGAAAAAATAAAATAACGGCGCAATTATAAATACCCACAGCACACATGAAATATACTGCAGCCCTAAATACACTCTTAACAATTTATTTTTCATCATAGTACAGATACTAACAAACAGGAAGGAAAAAGTAAATGAAAACAACAACAAAAATCAGCGTAAGGAGCATACATATACATAAGCGGGTACTACAGAAGAAAGTAAGACTAAAAGCCCTGTGCAACAGGATTCTTACATAAAATTAACCGCAAAAATTATGCAGCAAGTATAAAATTCCGCCAAACATTTCAAAAAGCAAAAAACAAGCCAGAAGATGTATTATTACAGGCAAAAACGGAAAGATAAAAAATTTATCCCGTTTTGTTAAAGTTTCCCCGCGAATAACTTTTTTTACGGAATTAATTGAATATTTAAATATAAAAAACGGTATAACAGCTGCAAGTGTAGGGAAAAATACCATTGAAACATAGTAGAGAAATACTCCCGCCATATCTATAAATGAACTTATTCCAAGACCAAATAATACAAATGCAAGCCCGTAAATCAGAGGAACGGTCAATACCCATAAAATAACAAAGGCATATTCCAGCCCTAAATACACTCTTAACAATTTATTTTTTATCATAGTACAGATACTAACAAACAGAAAGGAAAAAGTAAATGAAAACAACAACAAAAATCAGCGTAAGGAGCATACATATACATAAGCGGATACTACAGAAGAAGGTAACACTAAAAGCCCTGTTTGCACGGGGCTTTTTATTTTAATTATAAAAAAGCGCACCTAAAATAAACGACAAAGGCAATATTATTGCACCAATGTAGAATAGAATCATATGCATTATCTTAAATGCCTTATTTTCAATATTTATATTAAAAAACTCGATTTTAAGCTTTTTCTTTATAAAAAATTCAACAATAAAAAATAAAATAAATAACACGGCTGCAATCGAAAACAAAATGAGAAGTGGAATCACAAAATTTGTTGTTATCACTTCTTCCTCATTTATATTCAATGCCTGCTCGCACATCCTGCCTGCTCTGTATAAAAGAACAAGTACCAAGTAGCTCGAGATGGAAAGGAGGTTCAAAGATATGTAATTATGCATTTTCATAACAATATTATATGCAAACAGTTAAAATGTTACAATCGCAACAGCAAAAAGGGAAAGTAAGCGGATAGGAGCGTAAAGAGCACAAATACGCAAAAAAAGACAAGACAAAAGTACAAAACCGCAAAAGCCCAAGGGAACAACAAGACTTTGTCTTTGAAGTTTAGTTTTTCTGCGCTAATAAGCTTTTTTGTCACATTGATTGATTTAAAAAAGGCAACGGTAGGAACTGCAAGAAGAAGCGCAGAGATTATAAAATCGATATAAGCACTTAGCATAAATTGCCAAAATGGGCTTATATCAAGCATTTCAACCAGATAACCAATCGAAAAACAATCCTGTTCAAAACAGAAAAAATAAAATAACGGCGCAATTATAAATACCCACAGCACACATGAAATATACTGCAGCCCTAAATACACTCTTAACAATTTATTTTTCATCATAGTACAGATACTAACAAACAGGAAGGAAAAAGTAAACAAAACCACATTTTAAACCAAACAGGATTAGGGCAAGATGTATTTATAAATTAAATAAACAAAACAAAAACAGTGGTGAAATTAAGAATATTCCCAGCCAAAAAAAGAAAATATAAAACGGATAAAATTTATCGGGAATTTTATTGATAATAGTAAACTCTGTTTTGTTTATTTTTCTTATAATAAGTTCAATGATTGCAAGAGCAGTAAAAGCTATAAAAACAAAAATGGCAGCAATTACTAAAATACCTGTAAAAATAGCGGTATAATACCCCGACATTTCAGGATGGATAACATATTCAGGGTTTTTTATATCTGTTTTAGAGTATATAAATAAAAAATACATAAATGCAAGCGCATAAGGATACCCTAAGGCGGAAAGTATATTTGCACAGGCTGATTTTGTAATATTATTTATTTTCATAACAATATTATATGCAGTAGTTAAACCTAAGTCACTTTTTATATCTGAAACACACCCTTACAGGACCCAGTTTAAAAACTCTATGAGTTGAAGTTTTAAATACAAAATCTGACAATATGGGAAGCTCTTTTCTTAAAATATTTTTATATCTAGAATAATAATCTTTACTGCCGAGGATACATTTTTCAACTTTAGGCGTTTGTTTCACAAAATTTTTAAATAGGCTTACCAGTTTTTTCCTGTTATACGTATTTGCCGACGGTAAATGAAAATACATCTGACGCAAAATCATATTCGTATATTCAGACAAATACTCATCCGCAAGATTCAAATCACACAATAAAACATACAAATCCTTAAAATATGTAATTGCATCAAGCTTTTCTAAAGTATGATTTGACATGACCAATGACGAATCACTACGGAAAAGATGATTGTACAATGGTTCAAAGCAGAATACTATCTTTTTTGCATAGAAAATAGATTTAAAGTGCATGATTACATCTTCATAGAAAGTTTTGGGCGGATAATATAAATTTTCATTTATATAAAATTCTCTCTTGTAAAAATGTAGCCATGCCTCATATCTCTCCAAAAACAAATTCTTCATGTCCTTATATGTATATGCTTTGTCTTCTAAACAACCATATAAGCTCAAAATACGGTGCTCCAGAGATACAGCTTTTTTTTCGTCCCTGTTAAAACTTCTTTCCTGCAAAATACACAAATCTGCATCATGCTTTTTTGACTTGGTATACCAAGACTCTAAAGCGTGCAATTCCAACCAATCATCAGAGTCGCAGAAATAAAGATATTCTCCCTGTGCATACTCTAAACCCTTGTTTCTTGCATCGCTTATGTACCCATGTTCCATATGAACAACCTTTATGCGAGAATCAGACGAAGCAAACTTACTGATTATTTTGGAACAAGAATCTGTAGAACCATTATTAACACATATAATTTCAATATCTCTCAATGTTTGATTCAAAATGCTTTCCAAACATTTTTCAAGATACTTTTCCGTATTCCATATTGGTATTACCACTGAAACTTTTGGCTTAGACATTACAATATCTTCCATAAATCAAAATAATAACACAATGAACATAATTAAGATTGCGCATTATTGTTTTTCCACCAATCTATTGTCCGCATTAAGCCTTCTTCCAAGTCAATCTCCTGTTTCCATCCTATAGATTTAAGCTTTTCATTATTGCCTACAATCAAATTTTCCTTAAAGGCAGCAGGGACAGCCCCCCATATAATATTACCTTCAAATTTAGTTAAAGCAGCAATCGTTTGGACGATATGACGCAGTTGTACAGGCTTGCCCGAGCAAATATTAACAGCATCTCTCAACTTACTTTCAAACACTGCTACAATACCTCGAGCAGCATCTTCAACATGTAAGTAATCTTGAAATTTTAAACAATCACTAACTTTAACATCTTCACCCCTTAAACACGAATTAATTACCGAAGGCATTAAGCGATGAAGCTTTTCAGCCGGACCGTATAAATTAAAAATTCTTGGCCATTTAAAATCTATCCCGTTTTGGTCGCAATAAACTTTAGCAACATTATAAACAGCATTTTTGCTATTGCCATATAAAGTTCGCGAATCCGTAGGAGTTTCATTTTCCAGAAAACAGCCATACTTATATTCATATTCCGTAACTGTTCCCGCACCAAGGAATTTTCTGCCGCCATTTTCCTTAAAAGCCTTTAAAAGATTAAGTGATGAAACAACCCAATCTAAATTTGCGTTGGCGAAGTAACATTCAGGCTCAACATACCAAGCCAAATGAATTAAATTTTCAAAATTATGCTCACTAAAAAACTTGTTTATTGATTCGCAACTCATTAAATCTATTTCATACTGGAAGAGTCCACGCTCCTGAGATACAATAGGAGAATTAACTAAAGAATGAACTTCATATCCCTTTTTAAGCAAGACAGAAACAACGCTTTGCCCAACAAACCCAGTTCCACCGGTCAATAAAACTTTTTTTGACATAAGACCATACCTTTCCAAAAACGCCATGTAGACATTCTGCTTGCAGGAACCCCTGAGACACCGCCTAATTGCCATATTCTATTAGGATTAAACTGTTTTTCAACGCATTAATAATAACAGATTAATAACAATATTAAACATAATAATACCATAAAATTGAATACCCGCAAATCCACATTATTGAAGTAATTCGACTAACAACAAAAAGACCGCACGAATAAAAACTAAAAAGCCCCCGCAAAATCGGGGGCTTTATTTGTATAGATTATACTACAGAATGTTTGATGTAACCGTGAAGTGTACACGACAGTTTGAAGCACCTTCAGGTTTATCACCGATAGGAATACCTATATATACGTTACCTGATAAGTATTTTGTCAATCTTACGATAAGACCGCCGCCGACACTCATCATATAACTTGGTCCGTATGTGCTTGTACCCACGTTACCAAACCAACCTGCATCATAGAATGCTGCCCATTGAATAGAATCATCAATAAATCTTAGTTTTTCAGGCAATATTCTGTTTAAGAACGGAATGTGCGACCTTAATTCTAAAGACGCTGTCACACCGTAGTCATTAAGCATAAAGCCTTCTTCATAACCACGGACTGTAGAAATGCCACCAAATTGCATTTTTTCAGACGGATACAAACCGTGACTTGCCCATTGACCACCCGCTTGGATGATTGCCATAGACCTCATAGGTAACATTTGTAATCTTGCGATGTTTGCATTGACTTTTACAAATTTGTTAGTAGGTAGCCAATCGTAATGGAAACTGTCATACTCGTCAGATGCACCCATTATAGGCAAACCTACGCTTGCGCCGATGTTACCGAACCACTTACCGTAGAAGTCATCTTTAATGTTAGTTAAGTTAACTCTTAAAGCACGGGTTTTATAATCATACAGTGTAACTTTTTGTTCGCCTATTGTAGTTTTTGTATTTCTTATATCTAATGAAATATCACCATACAACTTATAGTTTTCGGTTTTAACCAATCTTCTTGAAATACCGCCAAAGAAGTTGTGTGAACTACCTTTGATATCAAAATCCTTCCATTGTTCACCCATGGTCAAACCGCTATAGCTATAACCTAAGTTAATTTTTGTTTCATGACGACCGATAGGGATTGAATAGAAAACACCTTGGCTGACTGAACGTCTTGCAAGAGCGGTTGTTGATAACAATTTATCACCCCAACCGGTTAAGTTATACATACCTGCAAAGAATACCGCACGGTTAAGACCTACAGCATCACGACCTTGGTTATCAAAACGGAAATCAAAGTCAATCGGGAATCTATCTTTCATCTGCAAGGTTAAATCCGTATATTGAGCGGATTCTTCGTTGTCTTGCATTGAAACTTGACCTTTCATATAACCAGAAGCGTTCATTTCTCTCAGAGTTTCTTGAATATCATGAACGTTCAAAACTTTTTCTGTTTCAATATTTTTATCTTTTAGGTAAGTAGCTCTGACAAATTTATCTCTTGCCCACTTGTTGCCTTCAATTTCTACCTTACCGTATTTACCTTCCATAACAACAATTTCTACGTTACCGTCTTGAACTTTTTGTGGAGGCAAATAAGCAATTGTTGAGATATAACCTCTTTGTTGGTAAAACTCGGTTACCATATTGGCATAACCGATTAGGTCGTTAATTGTAACTTCCTGACCGATTTTCTCACAAATCAAATCCATCAACTGTTCTTCGGTAAATTGAGTATTACCGGTAAATTTTATTGAATTAAGTTTAAAACTTACTTCTTTATTGGGGAGTTTATCAACCTCATCCCTCATTTTCTTATTCATTTCAATTACTTCACGCCCTCTTTCATGTTCTTTCATGTCTTCGCGCGTTCTGTATTCATATTCTTTTAATTGAATAAGGTTCGTTTGGTCGATAACACCGGGGTCAAAGTTACCAACACCCTGAGGTGCTTCCATGGGGAGAGATAATGCCGTTGATGTGGTTAACAGCATAGTTGCCATAATAAGCAAAAACACATTCGGCTTTTTAAATCTATACTTGCGCATTTTAATTCCTTTTCATAGTCATGACAGCTGCATCATAATAATATTATTTAATAATATATATTGTTGACGAAAACAAAAAATCATACCAATGATTTATTTTTTTAGAATATTTAGCCTTATTTTTTAAAACATTCCCTTTCCGACATGATTAATAAAGTACGTAAATATTTTTTTTTGCTAAAAAAATGTAAAAAAAATTTTTTTGTTATACAATGCCCAATACTAGAAGCTTTAGAAGGTTTGGCAAGGTAAATTTTTGTAAATTTCTGTAATATTTCTTTATATTACTGCAATTTTATTCTTTTACATGTTTTTAAATAAGTAATCGGAATTTTATATACAGAGTATATATTTAAAAGAAGAAAGGAAACATAATGAAACTTAAGCACAAAAAATTGGCCTCAGCGTTGATTTTACTAAGCTTTTTAAGCTACATGCCACTTTCTACCACAACAGCAATGGCTCTTGACGCAGGCACATTACCTGACTTAAACGGCTCTATCAATGGTTCTGTTACAACAGATGGCAATAGAATGGATGTTGTGGTTAATGGCGGTTCTGGTGCAGTAGGTCAATTTGACTGGAATAGCTTTAACGTAGGTAAAGACGGACACGTTAACTTTGGTTTTACAGGAAACTCACAAACATCACTTAACCGTGTACTTGCTTCAGGCGGTCTTTCACAAATTTACGGTAAGTTAACCAACTCTTGCGCAGGCGGTGACTGCTCAAGCTACATGGGTACAGGTAAAGTTATCTTAATCAACCCTAACGGTATAATGTTTGGTAACGGTGCAACTGTAGACTTAAACTCATTTACAGCTACAACTTTTGACCTTAAAGGTGCTAAAAACATTAAAGATATGAACGCAAGTGAACTTGCTGCATACAAAGCTCAGCTTAACGTAAAAGCAGACGGAACACCTGCTGATATGGTAATGAATGCTCAATTTGTCAGAGATGGCGTACTTAAAACAGTTGACGGTGCCGCAGTAACAGTTGACGGTGCAAATATGAACATTGACAAGTCTCTTGCAATTGCAGCAGACAATGTTAATGTCTACAAAGATTCATTAATCAAAACAAATCTTAACCCCAACTACGGCGGCGGTCAAAACGCTTCAAATCATGACCAATCATTCTCAAATGTTAGAATAGTTACAAGCGATGGCGTTAACTTTAACTACCAATTAAACGGTAATATCAAAAGCCACAAAGCAAATTCAAACAGCAACCCCAAAGTTACAAACAACATCAACATTGATGGCGCTAACATTCAATCAGGTTCTGTAACTATCGAAAACGCAGGAACAAAAGCAGGTTCTGATGTAAATATCAAAAATTCAGTAGTTAAAGGTTACAAACTTGTTAACAACGAATACGGTGACATCATTATCAAAGGTCAAAATGATGTAAACCTTGAAAACACTCACTTGCAAACAAACAACACAAGCGTTAAAAGACTCAATAAAGATACTTTCTCACAAAACGGCGGCAGAATCGCAATCAGCGCAGGTAATAATGTTAACTTAAAAGATTCAAAAATTGAATCTGCATATTCTAACCAAAGCTTCTCAGGCGGAGCTAAAGGTACTAACGCAGGTGATATAACAGTTACAGCCAATAAAGGTGACGTAATATCAGAAAATACAAATGTTCATGCTAAAGGCAACCTCCTTGTTGCAGCTGCAGGCAAAATCAGTGCTAAAGATTCAGTATTAAGAGCAAGAAACTACTCAGATAACGACCCAAGCGCAGCAAATCTTCTTAAAAAAGTTGAATTAACTGCAAACAACGGTGTAACTCTTGACAATACTTACGTTGAATCTTCAGACTACACATCTGTATACACACCCGGTAACATTGATGTTAAAAACGGCTCTGTTATGTATACACCTAACAAAGCTCTTAACCTCTACGGTTCAAATACAACAATCGCTGATTCAACTCTTGTTTACAACGGTCTAAACTTCGTTCACCCATCAGGTATGGTAAACAATGTTACAATCAAAGGTTCAACATCACTTAGCGACTTAACTCCTTATGCTGATGGTTTGAAACTTTCTACAAACGGTAACTTAACAGTAGACGGTAACAGCTTACTAAAAAGAGGTTTCAGCGCAAAAGTTGATGATGATACTCTTGATATGAACGTAACTTTAGGTGAAACTTCAAACCAAGACAGCATCACTCTTGAATCTACAGGCGGTAAAGTTACAGTTAAAAACGGTTCAGACATCAAAACAAACAAAGGCGACTTTACAGCAAAAGCTGTTGACAGCACAAAAGGTGAAGTATTCGTACAAAACTCAAAAATCGCTGCAGCAGGCAACATTAACTTAACACAAGCATTAACTCACAATGCAGGTACTCACATCACAAAAGATTCAGCTCTAAGCGCTAAAAATATCAACATCACAACTAAAAACGCAGACGCTGACATCAACGCAGACATTGATAACTTTGCTAACTTAAGCTACAGCGAACGCTTAGCACTTAACGCAGGCAGAGATAACAACATCACAGGCACAGGCAACCTAAATGCTCAAAGAGTTGACTTCAATGCAACAAGAAACAACAACATCGACATTAAAGGTAACGTAACAACTGATGATGTAGTATTCAACGGACACGTTAACAACATCACTGCAACAGGTGACGTAACTCTTAAAAACTCAACAATCAAAGCTAAAGATTCATCAGCTCCTGAAAATACAAAAACTAACATCAATGCAGGCGGCAACTTTACAACTGACAAAACAGTTCTTAAAGTAAACGGTACAAAACTCATCGCTAACGCTGACAAAGACACAGACATCGTATTAGCAGGTGCTAACAACAAAAAAGCAGGTATCGAAATCAACGCTAAATACAACAGCAACGAACTTTCAAACAAAACAGTTACAATCAACGCAGCAGATAACGTACTTGCAATATCAAAAATCAAATCAGGTAACTTGAACCTTGACTCAAATGATACATTCCTTGCAGCACTTACTGACCTAACTGCTTCAGATATTGAAGGTGTTACAGAAGATGCTTCAGGCAGAGCTTACATAGAAGTTGCTAACTGGGGTAAATTCAACCTAGACCCAATGGATGAATATGAAACTGAATTTAGACAACCTGATTCATTCACATACACAGACCACTTTGTACCAGGTGTACGTCAACCCGAAGCAGGTGCAGCAATCGATACTTACAAAAAACACTTCATCGAATTTGATTCAAACGGCGTAATGGAAAAATTCCTACTGGTTTACGAAAAACCATTCGGATGCGAAGAACCCCCGGTAGTTCCTCCTACAGATGATAACTTCGACCCCGGTATCGGTGACAACCTAGACAGCTTAATCAACCAATTGCGTTTACCTCGTCAACTAGAACCTACTTCAAGAATAGCTCCAATCGCTAACAACACTACAGACCCAACATCAGGTATAGTTAACGCAGCAGCAAGAATCGAAGTAGATGACAACGCAACAACAACAAAAAAAGATGATGAATTTGAAATTTAGTTCATAATCTAATAAGTTAAACACCCTCCCCAAAAGGAGGGTGTTTTTCTGTATAAAATCTCATACAAATGATAGTGTTTATTTTGAAAATTATTTGATATAAAATAACAGTCATGCGTATGGACTTTTTTCGAAAAAGACTATTAATACCGGTTGTTTGCCTGTCACTAACTTTGCAACTTAGCGCAAGTGCAGAATTTGCTGCGGTTACTTGTAATGCTGCGCAAAAAGAAGGCTGGGGAGCACAAAAATTATACTCCCTTGAAAAAGAATTAAGACAGAACAAAAACACCGAAACGATTAATCAATACGTCAATACTCAAAAAAAGCGCTCAACTTATTACAGAATATTTAAAAAAGACAATATTGAAGCCTGCGACAGTCTGCGCTCTGCCTTATATTTTTTAAGAAAAAATAAAAACTCAAGCGAGTACAAAAATACACTTGCTAAACTAAACAGTCTTATAGAAAAATCAGGTTTTCAAAATGACGACTATAACAGACTCGAGGTTGCAAAAAATCTTTATCTTGAGTGCGAATGGTACGCAAGCGCATATGAGTTTGAAGAGTTGGCAGAAAAAGGTTACGAGTGCGCAGTGTGCCTTGAATATTTAGGTGATATTGAACAAAAAATTAATAAAAACGCCGAAGCAAGTCTTGATTATTACGACAAATCTCTGGAGTACAACCCAAATAACGCCTCGGCACTGTTTAAGGCAGCAACTGTTCTAACCGGTCTAAACAAAGGAGATTTGGCGCTTGAATACTATACAAGAGCCATTAACATTACTGATGACCCGGAAATTTTAAAACAGGGCATAAGCGTTTTTACTCGTGCGGTAAGAAGCAAACCAAGAAATGCCAACTTGTATGAAATTTTGGGCGCAACTTATGAAAAAACAGGCGACTACAAAAAAACATACGAACTGTATCAAAGAGCAATTTCGCTTAACCCCAAGGATATCTTCCTAAAATACCGCTTGGGCGGACTTTTGTATGAAACAAAGCAATATCCGCAAGCCACGCGCATTTATGACAATATTTTAAGAGATAACCTGTATGAATCGCAAATCCGCGCAGGCAAGGCAAAAAGCTTACTTGCTCTCGGACAAACAAATGCTGCGCTCAAAGAATATCAAATAATTCTTGCTATATACCCTGAATCCAAACAGGCAAAATACGGCATTTATGAAATTTTCAAAGACAAAAAAGACCTCGATTATATAATTGCAAATTTCTATCCGCTTAATGACAACTTTAAACCGACAAGCGAATTTTATGCCGATTTTGCGGAACTCATAACAAGTCTTGACGGAAACAACGATGACGCCGTCAATTTGTACAAAAGAGCCATTGAACTCGACCCTAAAAACGCTAACGCCTATTTAAAACTATATGAAATTTACGAACTCTCTGCACGAGACAGTGAAGCTAAGGAGCTCATCAAAAAAGCTTACAAGTATCTCCCTGATAATGAAGAGATAAAAAAAGTTTTTTTTTATCTCAACAAAAGCACGCAAACAAAAAAGGACGACTTAGCTCTTCATTATTTAAAAGAAAAACAATGGGCTAAAGCTATAAAAATTTACGAGCAAATTGAGCCAAAAACAAGTCAAATATACATAACAATGGCAAGTTGCTACAAAAACCTCAAGAATTATCAAAAATCCGTTGAATACTACAAAAAAGCACTTGCACTTGATGATAAACAATCTGACACATACTATTATTTGGCACTTGTTTATCTTGAGCAAAAAAGCCCCAAACTGGCTCAGACAATGCTTTCTAAAGCTATTGACATCGACCCTAAAAACGTAAAGGCAGTAAAACTTTCTAACTATCTAAGGGGGCAAATTGTAACAGAAATCCTAAATGAAGCATACAGTTACTATGACAAAAAAGACTACGAAAAAGCTATAGCTTCATTTAACGAAGCGGCAAAAAGATATCCGCAAGACGCTCAAATTTACTACTACAGGGGAATCGTGCTTGAGGCTATGGGTTTATATCAACAAGCCGTAAAAGACTATAAAAACGCTGTAAGATTAAGCAGAGGCTTTGCTCTGGGATATTATTCAATGGCAAAAGCTTATGAAAAACTTAACAGAGGCAGAGAAGCCCTTGAAGCCTATGAAAAATACCTGTCAGCCGACCCGAAAGAAGCAGAGTTGGTTAAAGAAGCACAGAAAAAAGTTATAGAACTTGGTGAAAAATACTATTAAGGAAAAAACATGGAAAAAACAGTCATTATAATACCTGCAAGATACTCATCAACAAGGCTCAAGGGCAAATTGCTTATGGAGGTAAAAAACAAACCTATCATTCAATGGGTTTGGGAAGCTGCCAAAAAGTCAAAACTTGCCGATGAAGTTATTATAGCGACTGACTCTGAACTTATATTAAACAAAGCTCTTGAATTTGGCGCAAAAGCTGAAATGACATCATCGGAGCACAAATCAGGCTCGGATAGAATCTGCGAAGTAGCTAAACGCCACGAAGAATTTGAATATATTTTAAACATGCAAGGAGATGAGCCTCAAATAACTCCTGAGGTTATTGACCTTGCTATATCCACACTAAAAGAGGGCAATTGCGATATTTCCACTCTTGCAAGACAAATAACAGACCCCGAGCAGATTAATGACCCAAATTGCGTAAAATGCGTATTTGATAATGACTTTAGAGCACTTTATTTTTCCCGCTGCCCCATACCATATCCCAGAAACCCGCAAGACGCAAAATACTACGCACACATTGGGATATACGGATACAAAAGAGAATCTCTGCTTAAAATGACTTCTCTTGAACAGTCAGACATTGAAAAAGCAGAAAGCCTTGAGCAGCTTCGTGCGCTAAAAAACAATATGACTATAAAAGTGGCAATCACAAAACTAAATCCCATTGGAATAGACACCCAACAGGATTTAGATAAATTTAAAAATTTACAAGAATAAACTAGTTATCAGCTCTCACGCATTTTGAATTTGCACTGTCCCAGCTGTAACCGGTTCCTAAACCTTTACAATATGTTTCAGCGGCATTTTCGGTTGTGGTTTCAACATCATCACCCACACCTGTAACTGCCGTATTTACTTTTTTACCCAAGAACTGTAATGCAGTTATTGCTATTACGGTAACTAACGCAAGAATCAAAGCGTATTCTACCAAACTTTGCGCTTTGCTTTTTTTTGTAAATTTCATTAAATTTTTTCCTTTTCGCTTACCATATGTATTTTACCATATTTTTTGCTTATGTAAATAAATTTACATATATCTGATGCCGGCTTCATCTAATCTTCTAAATGCTTCTTTTAACCTTTCCGTAGGTTGAACAATAGAAACTCTAAAGTGGTCATCACTATAATCACCGAAAGCAATGCCCGGGGTAAACATAACACCTGTTTTAAACAGAACTTCTTTACAGAATTCTTTAGAATGTCTGCCTGTCGGAACTTTTAACCAAAAATACATAGTAGCAGAGCTTCTTTTCATATGCCAGCCAAGCTTATTAAAGCCTTGTGCAACAATTTCACGACGGGAATTATATTTATCCATAATTTCCCGAACATATTTATAATCCATCTCAAGCGCTGCTATGCAAGCGTCTTGCACAATTGAGGATGTACCGTAGTCAATGTTAGACTTCATAGCATATAAAACATCTATAAATTCTTTGTTACCAACAGCAAAACCTGCTCTCCAGCCTGCCATATTAAATGTTTTTGAGAATGAATGAAACTCAATTGCTATATCTTTAGCACCCTCAATATTAAAGATGCTTAAGGGACGATAGTTATCATAGCAAACTTCCCCGTAAGCTAAATCTGATACAAGCAAGATATTATATTTTTTACAATATGCCACCATTTTTTCCAAAAATTCTCTTGGAGCAGTAGCGCCCGTTGGGTTATTGGGGTAATTTATGAAAAACATTTTTGCTTTTCTTGCAATATCCTCAGGGATTGAATCCAAATCAGGAAGATAGTCATTTTCATCAGTCAGGGGAACATGGTACACTTGTGCGCCTGCTACCCAGCTGCCGCGAGAAAGTACGGGATAATACGGGTCAGGAACTATGTTTATGTCGCCGGGGTCAGAATAAGCCATGGCAATATTTGCAAGACCTTCTTTTTCACCGATTAGCGTTTGAACTTCTTTTATCGGGTCAATATCCACGTCATATCTTTGTTTCATCCATTTTGCAATAGCACGTCTGAAATCATCTTTGCCTCTAAAGCTCGGGTAGCCGTGGCTTTCAGGCATTTGAATGGATTTTAGTGCAGCATCTACTATCGGTTTTGGAGTAGCGCCGTCAGGGTTGCCTATACCAAGGTCAATAAGGTCAATACCTTGTGCACGAGCCTCATCTTTCCACTCATTAAGTTCGGCAAAGATGTATTTTGGTATTTCAGAAATTCTTTTTGAGGGTTTAATTGTATATAAAGTTTCCATTTTATTCTCCTTAATTTAAATATTTTATCATTACAAAATGTTATTTCACTCAACTATATTAAGTATCTCATTTGTTTTTGAAATTATGTTGTATCGCTCATAAATGAGCTTTCTCGCTCGTGCGCTAATTTTTTTTCGCTCAAGAGGGTTATTTAGGTAATAGGCTATTTTATCAACCAAGTCGCTTTTATCTTCATAGCAAACGACCGCATCTTCTAAATCAAGATTTTTAATATCATCTCTCTTGTCGCACAGTAAAAACCCGCCGCAAGCCAGAACTTCAAAGGTTCTATAGTTAAGAGAGCTCTCGCCCTGAAGATTTATATTAAGGTTGATTTTTGACATATTATAAACTTTTGAGAGAGAATTTTGGTCTGATATAAAGCCGCAAAAAGAGTTTTTATAATTTAAAAGTTCATCCTCGCTAAGATATTTTTTCATCTGCTCTACACTTGTTTCAAAGTGCTTAGGGTAAGAAAAAATCTTTAATTTATCAGGGAAATTTTTAATAACAACACTTAAAATTTCTTGTCTTTTATCACTTAAGGGGCGACCTAAAAAAGTTATGTCGTATTTTTTTTCTAAATCTAAATCTTTATAAATCTCACAATCAACACATATGGGGAAGTATTTTGACTTTATATTTTTAAAATCGTTTAAGTATTTTTTGTCCCAAAAAATAAGCTCGACGTTTCGCTTGTATTTATCTATAAACTGCTTGAATTTTTCTTTTAGGTTTAAATCCCCTGATAGCGAGTAGTTTGATGAAGGATTATCGGCAAAATAGTGAATAAGTTTTATGTTTCTGTTTGATTTTATAAGATTTTGCACAAAATTAAGCGCATCATCATTTATCATATAGCCGTAATCATAGGATAGTACAAAATCAAAATCACG
>CALUYX010000035.1 GCA_944325115.1 Candidatus Gastranaerophilales bacterium
ATGGTTTTTGAAACAACTTCGTCTTTAAGCGCCTCACCGCCGTATTTTATAACGACCGTTTTATTTGCAAATTCCTTGATATAAGGAAGCGACTCGGTTAAAATTCTTACTTTTTGTACAAACTCTTTCATTATTCCCTCGCTATGTTCTATACTCGCCGTTAATTCTGACGTATTCGTAACTTAAGTCACAACCCCAAGCGCTTGCCTCGCTCTCGCCGTCAGACATGTAAACATTTATGGTTATTTCCTTGTTTTTTAAAAGCTCACAGGCTTCATCTTCATCAAATTCAAGAGGTGTGCCGTCTTTCATAAGCAACAAGGTTTTATCCTGAGCAAAAAATTCTATAGAAACTCCCTCAGGATTAAACTCAACACCGCTATAGCCAAGAGCTGCAAGTATTCTGCCCCAGTTTGCATCTTCACCGAAAAATGCAGTTTTTACAAGATTTGAAGTAATAACCGATTTTGCAAGGATTTTAGCTGATTTTTCATCCTTAGCACCTTTAATATTTACTTCAAGAAATTTTGTAGCACCCTCACCATCAAGTACAATCTGTTTTGCAAGGTGCTTGTTGACCATATCAAGGGCTTGAGCAAAAGTTTTATAGTCCGATGAATTTTCTGACTCAATAGGTTTATTTTGTGCGCATCCGTTAGCCAAAACTACAACCATATCATTTGTTGAAGTGTCACCGTCAACAGATATCATATTATAGGTGTTTTTAGTGCTTTCGCTAAGTGCCTTTTGCAAAAGTTCTTTTGAGATAACCACATCTGTTGTAACAAAACCAAGCATTGTACCCATGTTAGGATGAATCATGCCTGAACCTTTTGCTATTGCACCGATTTTAACTGTTTTACCGCTTATTTCAAACTCGTAAGCCACGCCTTTTACAAAAGTATCTGTTGTCATAATGCCCTCTGCGGCATTTAGTGCAGACTGCTCACAAGCACCAAGCTGAGTAACAATTTCTTCTATACCGTCAAGAATTTTATCCATCTGCAACTGCACGCCTATAACACCTGTTGACGCTACGAGTACACTTCTTGCAGGGAGATTTAGAACTTTTTGAGTTTTTTCAACCATTTCCCAAGCGTTTGTCAGACCTTGAGCACCCGTGCAAGCGTTAGCGTTACCACTGTTTATAATAACCGCATTAACAGGTGTTGCTTTCTCTACAATGTCTTTTGTAACAAGCAAAGGTGCTGCTTTTACAACATTTGTCGTATAAACACCTGCTGCAACAGCGGGTTTTTTGGTATAGATAATAGCAAGGTCTTTTCTTCTTCTTTTTACACCCGTTCTTATTCCTGCTGCCTCAAAACCTTGCGGAGCAATTATTGCCCCGTTTATTTTATTAAATTTTGTCATTGTTTCTGTCATTTCTTCTCCTTAAGGAAATACCGCAACATTTTCCAGTGATTTTTTCTCATCTATGTTAAACATAATGTTCATATTTTGCACCGCTTGACCTGACGCACCTTTTACAAGGTTATCTATAGCGCCGAATGCTATTATTCTGCCTGTTCTGTCGTCCTTAAATACGTTAATATCGCAGAAGTTAGAACCTATTGTCCATCGGGTTTCAGGAACATCTGTACCGCTCAAAAACCTTATAAAATGCTCATTTTGATAGTATTTTTTATAAATATTTTTAATTTCATCCAATGAAATATTAAAAAGCGGTTTTAGATAGGCGCTTACCAGTATTCCTCTTTTCATCGGGATTAGGTGAGGAGTAAAGTTAATAAGAGTATTTTTATTTGAAATAAAAGATAACTCCTGCTCAATTTCAGGCGTATGCCTGTGAGAGGCAACTTTGTACGCTTTGATTGATTCAGAGCACTCACAGTAATGAGTCCCTAAGTCCAAGCCTCTGCCAGCACCTGAAACGCCTGATTTAGCGTCAATTATAATGTCATTTGCATCAATGACACCTTCTTTTAAAAGCGGAGCAACGGTTAAAATTGAAGCAGTAGCGTAGCAACCCGGGTTTGCAACAAGACTTGCATTTTTTATTTTTTCTCTTTCCCACTCGCAAAGTCCGTATACTGCATTATCAAGCAAATCTGCACTCAAGTGTTGTGTTTTATACCAAGTTTCATAAACGTCTTTTTCTTTTAACCTAAAGTCTGCCCCGAGGTCTATTACTTTTGTGTTTGAAAGGATTTCCTTGTTTATTTCGCCCGATGCTATCCCATGAGGCAGAGCAAGAAAAATAACATCAGCTTTTTTTGAAATTTTTAATACATCCTGCTCCTCAAGTTCAACATCTAAAATGCCTTTAAAGTTTTTGTAAATATCGCTAAATTTTTTACCCGCATACGATTTACTTGTAAGAGAAACAATCTCAACATCATTATGAGAAGATAATATCCCCGCTAATACTGCCCCTGAGTATCCTGTTGCCCCTATTATTGCCGCTTTTATCATTTTCTGCCTTTCTATACGAGAAAGCCTCCCGCAGGGATAATCCTTTTGGGAGGCTTAGTAAATTTATCTTAAAACTTTGTATACCAAATAAACTTAATAAGACTCCAATCTTATTAAGCGGCGGCGCAAAGTTCTTTCTTGTTTATTTAAAATCATTTGTTTTCCTTTTTCTTTTGAATCATTACAACATTTTTTTTAGAACTTGTCAATAATTAATTGTACTATTTACACAAAATGTGTAAAAATTTCTTAATACAATAACAATTTATACATGTGTTGCGGTTTAATAATACTGTAAATATTTAGGATGGATTATGGTAAAAGCATTAACAATTACACCAAAAGTTTCACAAGCATACAACGGAGCAAAAACAGCAGCAACCAAGGTACTGCCACAAACTGCAAGTCAGATTGCAGAACAGACACCCGCTAAATCTAAAGCTACAAGAGGGCTTGTTGGAACTGTTATAGATGTTTTTAAAAAAATAGCCAAGAAAATATCTAATCCTGAAAATGCTGTTTCAAAAATAAGCAAAAATACAAATTCAATGCCGCACAAAGACCCTGCAGCACTTGTTATGAAAACAACGCAAGGCTAAAGTTGTGTTAAAATATTGCCATGAAATATATCAAGGGCAATACATATAAAGACTTTATAAACCAAAGAGAATGCCAGTATCTGAGTTTTGACGGCGAACAAGTCAAAATTGTCATTTTGCGCAAAAATCTTGATGAAGAAATTGTTTCAATAGTTGAAAATTCCGAACTGTTCTTTCAAATTTTTACAAAAGAAGAGGTAGTGTTTTTACTTGTAAAATTTGAAAAGCTAAAATGGCTTGATATGCCTTTTATTCTTGATAAAAACATAAAACTAAATTCATGGGAAGAAGGGTATTACGCAACAGTACTTCTTGCCGACCCGATGAGCGGCAAGCTGCTTGCAAAAAGAACAAAAATGCTATCTAAAGGGCTATCTAAAGCTCTTTTCTGGGCGCTTAAGAAACAAATTGAAAATCCTCCCTTAAATATCATACAGAAAATAAACAAAGTCCATGCCGGCTTTTCCTCGGATGAAATGGCAAGATTGTCACTTGGGAAGTAAACTTAAAGCTGTATTAACATCAGATATTGTGATAGAATTTTCCTATGCATACCAACAAAAAAAATATAAACAGACTCATCAAAACTGCTCAAGGACAGCTTGAGGGCATACTTAAGATGATTGAACAAGAAAGGGAGTGCACGGAAATCAGTGCACAACTTCTTGCAACTCAGTCGATTTTAAAAAAAGTAAATGTAGAAATACTTAAATCACACCTTAGTCACTGCTTAAAAGAAAGTTTTGAAACTTGCAGCGAAAAAGAAAAGCAAGATAAAATTGACGAAATGGCAAAACTTCTGGATAAGATTTTAAAATAATTATTTTTCCCTGTAATCAAGTAAAACTAAAGTAGTCGATTTTACAAGGTTATATGCCCATATGCATATCATAATACCGCCTAAAATGCCTACTATAGGGTCTAAAGATGTGTAACCAAAATACTTTCCTGCTAAAAGTGCAAAAATAGCAAAAAACGAAGTCAGGGCATCTGCCAAAATATGCATATATGCAGCAAGGAAATTATAGTCTTTGTGCTCGTGATGAGAATGAGTATGATGATTATGAGAATGTGATTTTACGCCCATAATTAAAACACATATAAGATTTACAACAAGACCAATAAAAGCAACAAGTATCGCATCGTTAAAATTTATTGAAAGAGGGTTTAAAAACCTCATTACGGATTCAAAAATAATCCAAACACCTGTTACACCAAGCAAAATAGAACTTACAAAACCCGCAAGAGTGCCTATTTTATCGCTTGAAATATAAAATTTATCTGATTTTGAAAACTTTTGTGTAAGCACATAAGCAAAAAATGTTATTGAAAGCGCAAAGGCATGGGTTCCCATATGCCAACCATCTGCAGTAAGCGCCATGGAGCGAGTTATCAGCCCAAAAAATATCTCTGCAAACATCGTTATTAAAGTAAGGATAATAACCAAAAGTGTCTTGTTTTTTGCTTCAGAGTGCAACATATATGCTCCTTTTTTTATTTAATACCCCACGGGGGTATAGTATTATGATAACACCGAGAGCACTTTTTGTCAATCTGTACAAGTTATTTCATATACTTTTTTCTGTCCTCTTGCGTAATTTTTCTTATAACCCTGCAAGGATTACCGTAGGCAATGACACCTGATGGAATATCTTTTGTAATAACGCTTCCCGCACCTATTACCGTATCATCACCGATATTTACATTAGGCAGAACCGCAACATTTGCGCCAAACCAAACATTATTACCCACGGTGATTGGGTATGCATACTCAAGCCAACTGTTTCTTGTTTCTTTATCCAAAGGATGTCCTGCCGTGTAAAAACCGCAATTAGGAGCAACAAAAACATTATCCCCAAATTTAATTTTACTGCAATCAAGCATTACACAGTTATGATTAGCGTAAAAATTTTCTCCTATTTCTATGTTGTAACCGTAATCACACCAAAAATCCGATTCTATAAGAAAATTTTCACCGGTCTTTGAAAAAAGCTCTTTTATTATTGCCACCCTTTCTTTTGTATTTGACGGCAAAGTATTATTATATTTAAAACACAAGTCTTTAGCATACAGCCTGTCTTTATATAATTTTTCATCGGAGGCAAGGTAGAGATACCCGTTTATCATTTTTTCTTTTTCGTCCATATATCACCTCTGCATTAAATAAAAATATTTATAACAAAAACAGGTATTTTAAAAAATACCTGTTTTAATTTTGTTTAAGCTTCTATAGATTTGCATTATTTAAAACAAAGTCAACATCCTTATCACCACGACCGGAAAGGTTTACAAGGATTTTTTTACCTTTATTTTCTTTTGCATATTTTATTGCATAAGCGATTGCATGCGAGCTTTCAAGCGCAGGAATAATCCCCTCTACACGAGATAATTCAAAAAACGCATCAAGAGCTTCTTTATCCGTAACACAAACATAATTTGCTCTTCCGATTTGATTCAAATAGCAGTGTTTTGGACCAACGCCGGGGTAATCAAGACCGCTTGCAATAGAATATGCATTTGCAACATTGCCATTATCATCTTGCAACAATTTACATTTGAACCCATGGATTACGCCATCTTTACCGTATGTAATACTTGCAGCGTTTTCCCCTATCTTCTCACCCTTGCCCAAAGGTTCAACGCCAAAGAGTTTGACATCTTCATCATCTAAAAAGCCCCTAAAAATACCAATTGCATTTGACCCGCCGCCAACGCATGCCATAACGCAATCGGGCAAAGTGTCCGTTAAGTCCAAAAACTGCTCTCTTGCTTCTCTTCCTATGACAGACTGAAAATGCTCAACTATCATTGGAAAAGGATGCGGACCTACAACTGAACCTATGGCATAAATTGCGGTTTTATATTCTTTTAGGTAAGCACAAAAAGCCTCGTCAACCGCCTCTTTAAGAGTTCTTTTACCGCTTTTTACACAAACTACATTTGCACCCAAGAGTCGCATTTTGTCTACATTTGGTTTTTCTTTTTCAATATCAACTTCACCCATGTAAATATCGCACTTTAGCCCCATAAGAGCTGCAGCAGTAGCCGTTGCAACACCGTGCTGACCTGCGCCTGTTTCTGCTATTATTTTTTCCTTGCCCATTTTTTTTGCAAGAAGTGCTTCACCTAGCGAATGATTTATTTTATGAGCACCTGTATGATTCAAATCTTCTCTTTTTAGGTATATTTCAGCACCATACTTTTCTGACAAATTTTTCGCAAAATATATAGGACTCGGGCGCCCCACATAGTGTTTTAAAAGATAATTTAATTCATCGTTAAAATCTTTATCATCTTTTATTTTAAGAAATTCTTCGGCTATTTTTTTAAATTCTTTTTTTAAATCTTCATCCAAGAACTGACCGCCATAATTACCAAAAAAACCTTCCGTATCAGGCAAAACATTAACTTTTAAATTTGTATTCATTTTTCTATTTTCCTTATCATATTTTTTGTAACAGCATTTTGTTTTTTTAGAATTTTTGCACCTCTGGTTACTTTACACAAGCTCACACCAAGCTCTTTTGCAACTTCCCTTTGGGTAAAATTCTTATTTAATAACTTCAAAATACGCCATCGTTTCGAAAGGTCGACAATCTCACTGTCTGTTAAAATTTCATGCAAGAAGGCATTTATTTCCTTTTTTGTCATGTCGCTTAACAGGAGCGAAAGTTCTTCTATACTTTGCATTTTTACCTTCTCTGTTCTTGTTTATAGAAACATTATAAGCAAACATTTTGTTCTTGTCAATAGAAACAAGGGTATAAAAAACAAGGTCAACTTTTGACCTTGTTTTACTCTTATAATTATTTTGTTTTATACAGGGATAAATACTCTGCAAGTACCGCCTTTATCAAAATAAGTACTTGAAATATCTTCCTTAAAGTCACTTATACCATGACCTTGACCATCAGTTATATACACATGACCATAAGTAGAACCGAGTCCCGATGAATTATAAGGGCTCCAGCTAACAACAGCGCCTGCAGGAAGGTCTTTTAGGTCTTCAGTACCATGTATACTGTCGGTTACTTCGACCCAGCCCTCCATATTGGACATGGTTTCACCATATTGATAGCCATGACCGCTTGTTGGAGTGCCAAATGCCAAGTCAAACGCCTCGGAAACACCCAAAGCACAGCTGCCGCTTCCTTGAGTAACCCCGCCGTAGAGAGATTCTGCAGCTTGAGCCAGCGCTTGACCCCTTTTAGCGTCATAATTACCCCAAGGGCTAATTTGGTTTTCTTTTTCTATTTTTTCTGCCTGAAGCTCGCTTATCTTCTCTTCAAGTTCTACTATACTGTTTTGAACTTCGGAAATTTGAGCCTTAGTATCACTTATTGCAGTATCTTTTGTTGTTTCATATTGAGTTCTTAAGGATTGGTAATTTTTCAAAGCATTTTTTGTTTCTTCACTTACTTGAGCAGCAATTGCATTTTCTATCCTGTCCCTTTCTGTTCTAAGGGATTTATCCAGTTCCTTTGCATTACTTATTTTATCTTCATATGTAGTTTTGTCATCCTCAAGCCCATCGAGTTCGTCTTGAGCCGCGGATATTTCATCACACTTAGCTTCAATTGCCGAATTTAATTCAGCAATTTTTGCCTCAACTTCAGCTTCATTGCGCTCTGTAATTTCAACCGCTTGAGCTGCCTCAAGACTGTTTTGAAGAGCAGTTAATTCAGAATTAAGAGAGTTAATTTCACTGTTTTTTAATGTGATGTCTTCATTTGTCTGAGTCAATTTTGCATCATAACCCTCAATTTTTTCTTCATTTGTTTCAATAGAAGTTTCATTATCTTTTTGCTGCTCCATTAACAAGTTAACAAGGGGTTTATTTTCAGCCTCTGTAGCTAAAAGCTCTTCATACTGAGCTTGGGCAGAATCCATATCCGCTTTTGCCTTCGCAATTTGCTCATCGCTATCATCATATATATTTGAAAGCTTTGAGTTTAAAGTATCAAGCTCTGATTGTTTTTCAGCTTTTTGCTCTTCAAGACTTTCTATAGTGTCAACACTTGCTGAAACTGCACTTGAGGATGAACCTGCGCTTGAAGAGTATGAGGTTGAAGCGGAGGAAGACGGCGCAGCATAAGAAACGCCCGAAGAAGAGGCTGCATTATAATTTGAAGCAGGATAAGAGGACTTTTGAGCAGAGGAAGAAATATTTTCAGAGTTTTTAGAATTACTTTCATCTGCAGCCTTCATAGCTTCAAATTCTTTTGCGACTTTTTCCTGAAAGTCTGTAACTTCGATGCCGTTTTCATCGATTATATTTTGTAAATCGCTGTATGAAAAATCTGCTTCGTTTTCATCAAAACCTGATATTTTTGCTATTTCATCCGAATCAAAAATACCGTTTTTATTTGTATCAATTATGTCAAAAAACTTGTCATAACCTATCTCTTCAATTATTTCCTGAAGTTTTGGGTAGTTAGAAATCATTTCCTTAAAGATGTCTATATCGATATCTTCAAAACTTTTTGCCTCGACAACATCAACGTCATTAGAAACTTCTTTTTCAAATTCGTTATACAATGCCAAAACTTCACCCACAGTGAGTCCGACTTTTTCAAATATGTCTTTAAATTTTAACAATTCAGAGTTTGATATCTCGTTATTTTTATCGACATCCATAACGGAATAAAGAGTGTCAACGGCATCATCAAGAAGCTCAGTATCAAAAGTTTCTTCAAAATTTAAAGACAACTCGCTAAAGGCATCTTCGTTAATTTCATCTAAATTAATTGCAACATCTTCATCAGCTTTCTGAGTTTCAATTTTGGAAAAATATTGATTCAGAAACTGTATTTTAGAGAGAATATTTGCCTTTTGAATATCCATAGATGCCATATTAAATTTCCCTTTCCATATATGTTCTTTCGGCAAAAAAATAGATAAGTTAACAAAAACGGCAAAAGATTTGATATATTTTTACATTTTTTAACAAAAAAACAAGCTTCTTGACAGAGTATTTTGTTCAGGTTATATTTATTTATGCAGATAGGTTGGTCGCGTCCAAATGCTAGTTAGCTGCGACCCCTCAAAAAGGAAGGACAAAAAATGTACGCAATAGTCGAAACAGGCGGCAAACAGTACAAACTGGAAGAAGGTAAATATACAGACATCGAATTATTAGATGCTGAAGCTGATTCCAAGGTTGTATTTGACAAAGTCGTAATGCTTGTTAACGGTAAAAAATCAAAAGTTGGTCAACCTTATGTTGAAAATGCAACAGTTGATGGTACAATCGTTAAACACGATAAAGCAAAAAAAGTGATTGTTTATAAACAACGTCCTAAAAAAGGATACAGAAAAAAACAAGGTCACAGACAACAATTTACAAGAGTAATGATTAATAAAATCAATACAAAAGCAGGAAAGTCCAAAGCTGCTGAAACTGAAGGAGAAGAATAATGGCACATAAGAAGGGCGTAGGTTCATCTAAGAACGGTCGCGACAGCGAAAGTAAGAGATTAGGCGTTAAAAAATATGCCAATGAAAATGTGCTTGCAGGAAACATCCTTGTTAGACAACGCGGCACAAAAATTCACCCTGGTGTGAATGTTGGCAGAGGTTCTGACGATACATTGTTTGCTATGATTGATGGTGTAGTTAAGTTTGAACCATACAGAAGAACAAGAAAACAAGTTAGCGTTTACGCTGCTGAATAATTGAAAATTGAATAATGGATGGGGGCGTAGCTCACTTGCCGAGGTTAACGAGGCAAAGCGGCTTGTCCGCAAAGTTAACCAGCTGAGCCTCTGTCGAAATTGAAAATTGAATAATGGATGGGGGCGTAGCTCAGCTGGTTAGAGTGCATGCCTGTCACGCATGAGGTCGCGGGTTCGATACCCGTCGTCCCCGCCATTAAAATAATTAAGCACCCGAGAGGGTGCTTTTTAGTATTTATATAGAGTATAAGTTGGCATACTTTTGGAGGAAAAATGGAAGAACTTAGAATAGATATGAGCAAATTAAGCGCAGAAGATGCAGAAAAATTAAAACAAGAAGTTCAAGACATTTTTCGTTTAAATCACACAATGCCATACACAAAAGAATATACAGAAATTTTAGACAAACTTATGCCAAACAGAGGCAGCAATACTGATGTTAGGACACCTCTTTGTGGCGTACATTTAGATAAAGTAAAAATCGGCAACAATGTGGTGGTTATGAACGGTTCTCTTATGATGGCATCAGGCGGTATAACCATTGAAGACAATACTATGCTTGCGGCAAATGTTCAGCTAATTTCTAATAACCATGATTTAGACGAAAGGGCAGTAATTACTTGCAAGCCGATTCACATTAAGAAAAACTGCTGGATAGGCGCAGGAGCAACAATTTTGCGCGGAGTGACAATTGGCGAAAATTCGGTTGTTGGTGCAGGTTCTGTTGTGACAAAAGATGTGCCTGATAACGCTATTGTTGCGGGAAATCCTGCCAAAATAATAAAATACATCTAAGCGCTATCTGACTCAAAATCACCTTTATATGCACAGGGGATGCCTTCTTCTTTCAGATAATTCATTCCCCATTTATTTAATTCTATAATCGCAGGAATTAAAAGCTCGCCCCTCTTTGTAAGAGAATACTCTGTTTTTGGCGGAACAACAGGATAAAGTTTTCTTTTTATTATGCCATCAGACTCTAACTCCTTTAGCTGCTGAATAAGCATTTTTGGAGTAGAATGAGGAATTAATCTTTGCAATTCGCTATACCTAAGCGTTTTTCCCATTAAATGACCGATTATGACCCCTTTGTATTTTCCTCCGATAATCTCCATAGTTACTTCAAGAGGACACTGATATACATCTTTTTTTCTTTTTGACATAAAACCTCTAGTTTACTTTTTAGTAAGTATTATACTAAATAGTTCATACTTGTCAAAAAGAAAATAAATAATAAAATGTAGGTATAGGGGGTAAAATATGAAAATTACACAAATAAGAAATGCAACCGTTTTAGTAGAATACAACGAAACAAAGTTTTTAATTGACCCTTGGCTTATGCCAAAAGATTGTATGGAAGGTTTTGAAAGCGCAGTTAATTCGCACATCCGTCAGCCAAGAGTTGAACTGCCCCTTGAGATAGAAAAAATTACAGATGTTGACGCGGTTATTATTACACATATTCACCCTGATCATTGGGATGATTATGCAAAAAATGCTCTCAAAAAAGACATAAAAATATTTGTGCAATCCGAATTTGACAAAAACTATATGTTAAAAGAAGGCTTTAAAAATGTCGAAATTTTATCAACAAACGGAACTACCTATGAAAAAGTTTCATTATATAAAACTTCAACACAACACGGCAGAAGAGAAATCTTGAAGCCTTTATGTGAGTCAATCGGTATGCCTTATGACGCTATGGGTGTCGTTTTTAAATCTAAAAACGAAAAAACTCTGTATATAGCAGGAGACACCATCTGGTGCAATGAAGTTGACGAAGCAATCAGAGAACATAAGCCGGAAATAATAATTGTAAATGCTTGCGCTGCAACAGTTCTAAACGGCGAAAGATTAATTATGAATATTGATGATATAAAACAAGTTATAAAAAACTCGCCAAAATCCACAATAATTGCAAGCCATATGGACACAGTGAGTCACTTAACAATAACAAGAAAAGATTTAAAAGAATTTAAAGAAAAAGAATCTATACAAAACTTTTTAATACCCGAAGATGGAGAGGTGCTAACACTCTAAATCCACTGTATCTGTATCATACGACAGCATGGGCATTTTTTCAATTGTTCAATTATTTCCTTGTTCAAAAATCTTATTTAAACAATTAAAAAATTCTCCCATGCAACAAATTTTAAGAGAATAATATACATTTAAACCATCTTTTCTATCTTTTATCAGACCTGCTTCTTTCAATTTAATCAGACTTTTAGATATATGTGGCTGCTCATAATTTAAATTTTCAACAATTTCGCAGACACATTTTTCACCATTAGCTAATAAATCCATTATTTCAAGCCTTACAGGGTTTGACAGAGCTTTGAATATTTGGGCTTTTTTTTCGTATAGATTATTATTCATAAAAATTCCCCTTCTAAGTATTGACAATATTCCAAATGTGGAATATTATAATATTATATATTCCAACTATGGCATATATAATATTATTTGTCAATTTTTAAGGAGGCTAAAATATGGATTTTGACATAAAAAAAGAAGTTAAAGATTTTTACGGTAATATTGCCAAAAAATTTCAAGAAGATAAACGCAACACTTGTTCTTGTTGTCAGGAAATTTCACGAGCGCAAAGAAATTATGCGGGACAAAACCTTGATGACATTCCAAAAGAAGCAATTGAAGCGTCTTTAGGATGCGCAAACCCTCTTGTTTTTGCTCAAATTAAAGAAGGTGAAACAATTTTAGATTTAGGTTCAGGTGGTGGCATCGATGTTTTAATGGCGTCTAAATATGTAGGTGAGTCTGGAAAAATCTATGGGCTTGATATGACAGATGAAATGCTTGAGCTTGCAAATAAAAATAAAGAAAAAATGGGCGTTAAAAATGTAGAATTCATAAAAGGATACATTGAAGATATCCCGCTTGAAGATGAGACTCTGGACGCTATAATTTCAAATTGTGTAATCAATCTATCAGATAATAAGCAAAAAGTATACAAGGAAGCTTATAGGGTACTAAAAGAAGGCGGTAGAGTTGCAATAGCAGATGTTGTATCACTAAAGCCAGTTTCAGAATACATAAAAAAACAAGCTCAATTATGGGCAGGATGTATTTCAGGAGCTTTGCCAATAGCTGAATACGAAAAGATTTTAGAGCAGGCAGGGTTTAGAGATATTTCAATTGAGCCTGTGCATATTTATACAAAAGAAATTATCGACGGGTTATCTTTTGATAAGAATTTAATAACAGAAGACGAATTAGATGAAATGAATGGTGCTTTTGCAGGAGCACATATTAAAGCATGGAAATAAATTTGCCGCGTCTTAAGGAATCAACCACACGGGACGCAAAGGATATTTACAGACCGATAACAAAACACAGGCGGCAGCACCAAGCGCAGCAAGTCGGCGCCATGTATTTTATCCCGCCTGCACTTTTAACAACGAACCAAATTATGCAAATTCTCTATCTTCAAAAGCTTCTGAAGCATCTTGAATATTCTTCTTTATCCTTTCAACCAGTCCTTTGTCTGAAAGGATTTTTAAAATATCTTCCTTGCTAGCGAGCTCCATAACAATATTGGCGTTACTTTTTCCCGATTCACTTGGCACATCCAACTCTAACCTTTTAAGACTTTTATCGCCTTTGTAATCAGCATATACAATCTTGATTGACGGCACACCGATTTTTAAGTCTTTAACATTATAATTGGCAAATTTTTCCACAACCGGAGCAAAATCACCATATTCAACAACTTCTCTTTCGGCACGTTGAGCTAATTTATTTATTCCATCTTGAATAATATCTTCCACGGTTTTTTTACCCTCACCTTTATATCCGGACTGTATCATATTGTCATAAACAAATCTATTACTTTGAATTCTGTTCATTAAATTCTCCTACAAAATCAATAATAGCACATTTGATAAATTATTTAATTTTTTTTAGCCCCTCATAAGATATTTCTTCCGGTATTCCGCTTGGAAGTACAGGTTTGGCACAAGGAATACCTCTTTCTTTTTTTACTGCATATTCATACATCTCTTGCCAATATTTTTGATATTTTGCATAATCTTCATCACCTAGTGCCATGATTTTTTGAACAGCACTATCATATTTTGGTTTTAGTTTCTTACCTTGTTTTGCATCATATGGAATGTGCTCAACTTCAGCAAGCTGATCCATTTCTCTGCCTCTTATTTGAATTTCTCCAAGTGCTCCATTGTCATATACGACATTCATTTGCAAAGCCGTATAACCTGAGGCTTTTACAGCCTTTTTATGAGCACCCGATATAACCCGAAAATCTTTTTGATTTTCATCGTATTTGCCTTCTTGTTTATCTAAATTTCGTCTTTCAATAATTGCGTTTTTAATTTCATTTATTTGCTCTTCAGAAAAATATGGAGGAAGTCCGTCACCTCTATAATTATTAATTTCTGTTATTTTAATATGTCCGGCTACGATTTCTTCACATAATCTGTCAGTTATCACCTGCATGCTCTCTTCATCGACTTTATCTACAATTAATCTTGTACCGATACCGTCTTCAACAACTTTTGTTGCAGCATTAATGTCAGGTATACTATTACCCTTTTTGATTTTGTTTACAATTTTATCTCCCAAAGAACTAACTGTTTTGGGTCGACCATACATTATATTGCCTTCTGTTTCATATATGTTTCCATCATTCTTCTTGATTAAGTTAACATCCTTTGCTACACCATCAAACAATCCTATAAATTGCTCATACGCACTTGAAAAATCATTATCAAGCTTTTTATTTATTTCCTTTGCGTAATTTTTTCGAACTTGCTGAATTTGATGTATTTGAGTCGGGCTAAGCTCACAAATTGCTTTGTTACCGGCAACATTGTATGTTTCAAAATCCTCTCCGTTTATTTTCAAAACAACATTTGCTCCGGTTATTTTACCGTCTTTGCCATAGTTGTACTTAATTTCTTGAGAACATTCTATATCTTTTCCGCTTACATCCTTACCTTTATATGCATAGCTTTTTGTCGCAACTCTTCCGTCTGAGTCAGGTGTATAAGAAACTTGTTTTGTTGACATTCCCTCATTTTTTGTAAGCTCAATAGCGACAGTTATGTTTTTGGGCACATCAAAAAAGTCAATAGGCTCATATTCAGAAAGCTTTGTCGGATCCGTCCAAGAAGATTCTGCCGCATTTACATAAACCGTTTCTTGGGACAAATCACCTATAAAGTCCGGTTTTATAGAGCTGATTGTCAAGTCATCTTTTTGTTTTATATGCGTATCACCGGTGTAGAAATAAACTTTTGAATTTGGGTCTCCTGTTACTTGTTGAACATACTCATTCATATATGCAAAAAATCCGTCTCTTAGTTGAGTGTTAGCTTCTGTTGTAATCTTATTTTCTTTGTAATTGCTGTTAAATTCTATGTTATCCATAATCAAAGATGGTTTGCCATCAACATTTGACATAAATACCCTTGACATTCCAACAACATCACCTGCTTCATTATACAATTCAACAACATTGTAAGAAGTGTTCAACAAATAAACAGGTGTAGCAGCACCGTTTGCACGGTCAGGCGAAGTACAACAACTTGTTTTTGCGCCAACAAATAAATCTTCTTGCGGATTTCTATCCCATATTTTAATTGTCATTTCTTGACCGTTGACATTAACCTTTGAATTCTTAATTTCAGGTTTTAACCAGTTTTTATAACTCAATCCGTTATCAGCAAACGCCTTTGCTGTTCTTGCGTTTGTTTGTCCGTAAATATTAGATTCATCTTCAATATATTTAGAAAAATCTTGCAGCACACTTTCTCTAATGACAAGATATTGTTGTTCTTTATCAGAAGCATCCAATGTTAATTTTTTGTACAAACCTGTTTTTGGGTCAATCTCAGGGGATATTCCCGTTGTAGTGGTATCAACAGAAGGCTTTCCATTCTTGCGATTTAAAGTAATTAAAAGCCCTACCATAAAACCTGTGGTATCGTGCAAATTACTCAACCTAACGCTGTGTTCAGATTCGTCATACTCCTCGCTTTTTGTCAAAATTAAATGTAAATATTTTTCATTAATGTTAAATTTGCCATGATTTATATTACTTAAATCAGTATCTATTCCTGCTTTTTTTGCTATTTCTTCTTTTAGATATGATTTTGCCGCATCAAAATCTATAACACCGGATTGTACCATCTGTGTTAATTTAGACATATCAATTCCTGCATTTTGGTATATTTCTACCAAATTACATAGGGTAATTTTATCGTTTGCTGTTAGTTGAGTATATTTTTGTTCATATAATTCTTTGATTTTTTGTTCCGATAAGGGCTTTCCTTCCCTTTCTTTTTTTGTAATGCGTGCTTGTTTTTCTTCATCTTTATATATTTTCTGACAGGGAGCTATTTGTTCCTTTGTATCGCCCAGAATTGCC
>CALUYX010000036.1 GCA_944325115.1 Candidatus Gastranaerophilales bacterium
ATTGTTTCAAAGTTAGTCATCATACCGCCTAACCATCTGCGGTTAACATAGTATGCACCTGCACGAGTTGCTTCTTGAGCAATAACGTCCATAGCTTGTTTTTTTGTACCGACAAAAAGGATGTTTCTGCCTCTTGCTGCCATTTCTCTAACAGCTGCATATGCTTCATCCAATTTATCAGAAGTTTTTCTTAAATCAAGAATATAGATACCGTTTTTTGCACCAAAAATAAACGGTTTCATTTTTGGGTTCCATTTTTGTGTTTGGTGACCAAAGTGTACACCTGCATCGAGTAATTCGACTAATGTTGCTACTGCCATAGTTTTAATCCTTTCAATTTCTTATACACTCAAGGTTTAAACTTCTACCCCTATTGGCGTGGGCTGGTATAACTACCATACGAATTTTAAATTAAACCTTATCTGAAAAAAGTGTATTATAAACAAAAAAAATAATCAACTATAGCGGGTGGTAACAAGCAACAGCAGAATTATTTACACTTTTTAAAACAGGAGGCTCAACTCTACAGCTGTCATCAGCCCTTTCGCAACGAGGGTGAAAAGGACAACCCGCAACAGGGGAGTTTAGCGGAGATGGTTGACCTTTAATGTTTTTTAGCTTCTTCCCTTTTTTAGTAGGCAAGGCTTCAATTAAAGCTTTTGTATAAGGATGACAAGGATGTTTAAAAAGTTCAGCCGTATAAGCGCGCTCAACAACTCTGCCAAGATACATTATCGAAATGTCGTCACTGTATTTTGCAACAACGCCTAAGTCGTGAGTAATTAGTATAATTGTTCTGCCTTGTTCTTTAATTTTTTCAAGCAACTTTAAAATTTGAGCCTGAATTGTTACATCAAGCGCAGTCGTTGGCTCATCGGCTATTAAAATATCAGCGTTAGTTGCAAGCGCCATAGCTATAATCACCCTTTGTTTCATACCGCCCGAGAGCTCATGAGGGTATGATTTTATCCTTTTTTCAGCCTCCTTAAATTCAACATCTTCAAGAGCTTTAATTGCAATATTTAAAGCCTCTTTTTTATCGACATCATTATGAAGCATTATAGTTTCAACAAGTTGATTTTCTATAGTATACAAAGGATTAAGGCTTGTCATGGGGTCTTGAGGAATAAGGGCAATTTTTCTGCCTCTTATTTTTCTCATATCTTGTTCATCAAGAGCCAGTATATCCCTTCCTTCAAAGATTATTTTTCCGCTAAGTACTTTTGAGTTTTTAGGCAAAAGCTTAAGGATGCTCATTACGGTCATTGACTTACCGCAACCTGATTCACCGACTATAGCGTGTATTTTTCCTTTGTAGAAAGAAAAGTTTATATCGCTTAGGACATTGTAGATTTTATCATCCACACTAAGTCCGAGCGTATAGTTTTTTATTTCTAATACGGATTCTTGCATAAAATAATTATAGCATATGCAAACTTACAAAAAATAGCCTGTAGGACAGCTCTAGTTTAACACAGCTTCGCTTTTGGAATTTTCTTGCATAGTTTGACGGCGTTTTTTTCTGCGCATTAAATCAACGAATGCCTCAAGTCGAGTAATGTAACCTGCTTTTCCTGTTTGCTCATCCATAATAAGACTTAAAATCGGGAGGTTAACATCTTCCCTCATTTTAGGGAAAATATTTTGTGACATAATTTCAGGCATGCAAGTAAAAGGAGATACGTGGATTAAACCGTCTGTACCTTTTTCCTGAGCATACATAACATCACTAATACATTCAAGAGCATCACCGCCAATATCGCGCATTAGGTATGGTTTAGCCATACGATATGCTCTTTCCAAGTGAGTTTCACCGCGTTTACACATTTTTGGAATTATTGCATCTCTTAAGAATCCGCTTATAGTAAGGCTTCTTCTGACTTGAACTCCAAGCTTACCGAGCTCGCGTTCAATATTTTGATTTGAAAAACTATCTAAAACAAGAAATATCTCGCCTGTTAAATCTACATGCAAAACTTCGCGATTCGGGTCAATTTTAACATTAGAAATTTCTCTCAAGCCTTTTTTTAATGCCTTTTTAAGCTCTTTAGAAGTGTTTGCTTCCATAATGTACTTAAGTGCACGCTTATGAGCTTTTTCACTATCGCCATAGTTTATCTCTCTCGCTCTGTGATAGGAAAGGAAATTCTGCAACTCATCCATTGCAAAAACTTTTCTTACGGCAATGTTTATAGCGCGAATAATTTGGATAATGTTTTTTGAGCCTGTTAAATTAACAAGAAAATCATACATGCCCTTAAAACCGTCATACAATGAAAGTTCTATATAGTTAGCATGATAGCCCATATCTTCGAGTACATTTTTAATGCTTTTACCATACTCACCGAGTCTGCAGATACCTGGGGATGTAATCATAGCAACATAATCCGCCCCGCCCTCAATAGCTTCTATAAAGTTTCCCAAAATAAGTTTATAAGGCAGGCAAATTGCCTCGGGAGAGTTTTTTGTACCGAGTGACAAAGTTCTTTTACTTGTATATGGTGGCACATATGGCTCAATACCCATTTTTTTGAGCGCTGCAGCCCATGCAATATAAATTGTTCCCATATGCGGGAATGCTACTTTTATTTTCTTTTTTTCTGTTTTTTCAGCCATAGTATTATTCTCACACAAAGAAAATAAGCTAGCAAGCAAAAGAGCGCAAAAAAAATAATTTAGCGCTATTATAGAAACACAAGAAAGGAAACAAACAATGCAAATCGGAAAAATAACGCAACCGCAAACATTTACTGGCGGAAAAATTATATTCAACAAAGGCAGCAAAGAAAACTATACGCCAATGGAAATGGATATCTGGCGCTACAACATAGGCAAGAAATTCGGAATTACAAACAAGGACGAAGTATGTCTTGTAAGCCGCACGGGTAGCGACAACTACGACTACAAATGCGAAAAAATCGGTTGGATAGGAAGTAACTACGATAAAGCCATAAAGCTTGCAAAAATACTGGAGAAACATCCTGGAGAGCATATATTAGATTTAAGATATGAAGAACCCATAGTTAAATTTGAAGGAGATAAAAAAGCTTACTGCGTGAAAACAATTGGTAACAACCTTATAGTAAAAGACGGGGAAGTTGCAAACTGGACAATTGATGCATAAGCTATAGAAAAATAAAAAAAGACGGATGAATTAACATCCGTCTTTGTAATATCTTAAAAAGAACTACTATTTTAATTCAACAGTAGCGCCTGCTTCTTCAAGTTTTTTCTTCATTTCAGCAGCTTCTTCTTTTTTAACGTTTTCTTTGATTGGTTTAGGTGCGCCATCAACTAAATCTTTAGCTTCTTTTAAGCCAAGACCTGTGATTTCACGAACGATTTTAAGTACGGGGATTTTGTTAGCGCCGGCTGATGCTAATACAACAGTTACTTCAGAAGCTTCTTCAGCACCTGCTTCTGCTGCGCCTGCTGCGGGAGCTGCTGCTGCAACTGCTACAGGAGCTGCTGCAGATACGCCAAATTTTTCTTCCATAGCTTTAACAAGTTCAGCTGCTTCGATAAGAGTTAATTTTTCAATTGATTCTAAAATTGTTTCTACGTTGCTCATTTTTTTATCCTTTCAATTATTTATTTCTGTAATCTTATGATGCTTTTTGTTTTGCAACAGCATCAATTGCTCTAACCAACGCGCTCATAACGCCATTGACACTGTAAACAATGCCTGAAGCGGGCGAATTGATAGAACCAAGCATTTTTGCATAAAGTTCTTCTCTTGAGGGCATTTTTGCAAGCTGTTGAGCATCTTGTGCGCTTAACACTTTACCTTCAAGGACACCGCCTACTATTTCGCCTTTTTTGTTATCTTTGATGAATTTAGCAACAACTTTTGCTGCGCTTACTTCATCACCGAAACCAAAAGCAATAGCGCTAGGACCTTGCATTAAAGATTCTACAGCTTCAAAATTTGTACCCTTGGAAGCAATTTTACACAAAGTGTTTTTTGTAACGGTAAAATCAGCATTTTGTTTTTGCAATTCACGGCGAAGTTCTGTTATCTCTTCTACGCTCAAACCGCGATAGTTAGTAACGATTGCAACTTTAGCCTGTTCAAACTGCTTTTTAAAATATTCGATTTTCTCGTTTTTAAAAGCCTTTGTTGCCATTTTTAATGCGCTCCTTTCTAAGGGTTTTTCGCATATAAACTAAAAAGTTTTGCGAACATATTTGTACACGCAAAACAATAACAAACAAGTAATATTAAATTTAACTCTTTGTTACCTGGGTCGGATATTAAGCAAAAATGCACCGACTGTCTTGGGTACATTCTAAGGATATAAAAAACACTAAGCAATGTCAACTTTAAATGTTACAAATGTTAAATTTCGATATTGTGGTATATATCTGTATATACAGGGGCTTATAAAAAATATTGGTAAATTTTTTATCAATTAGTAGTGACAAGTTGGTTTTTTTTGTTATTATAATTACTCTGGTAAGGTAAGATGGAAAACTTAAAAAGTAAAATTGAAAAGAATGCAAGGCTTCGGGGTTACCTTGACTTAATCAACAAAATAGCCAAGGTTGAATATAAGAGTATATCTTCGCAACATCTTATAGAGTTTGACGAGCTTGTTAACATAGGCATTCAAACAGTAGACATATTATGCTCCGGCAAAAAAGAGGACGAGTATAACGAGTCTTACCTTTCTACAGCCGTAAAATGGGCAATAAGAAACGAATTAAGAAGAAGATACCGTTGGCATGGCGTAAGACAAAACTCTAAAGAAAGCGAAACTCAAGCAAGAGAAATAAGAGAAGCAATCTACAAAACAATATTATCAACGGATGAAATGTATGATAACGATAAGCCATTTGAAGTAAAAGACGCAAGAAAAAATCCGGAAGAATCTTGCGAGTTTGAACAAATGTCACAAGCAATAAAAAAAGCTATATCGACACTTCCAAGAAGAGAAAGAGAATTAATAGAGTCAAAATTCTTCCAAGAAAAAAAATTACACGAATTATCCGATGAATTTTCTATTTCTCCCTCAAGGATTTCAAGAATTATTAAATCGGGATTAGACAAAATCAAAGACGAACTTGTTAAAAACGAGATAGTATAGTTAACTTATGGGCTATACAATTTAAATAATTAAAAAACCCGCCTTAAAAGCGGGTTTTATGGTGCCCTGGGCCAGACTTGAACTGGCACGAGGTTATTAGCCCCATTGGATTTTAAGTCCAACGTGTCTACCGATTCCACCACCAGGGCAAAATTTGCGTTTCAATTCTAATATAAAAATAAAAACTTGTCTAGCTATTTTTTTCAATTAGTTCATTAATTTCTGCAACCATTTGTTCAGGGTCAACACCATGAACCTTAGCGCCAGCTTCAAGGTTTTCAAATCTAGCTGCAGCACAACCTATGCAGCCAAGACCATATTTAGCAAAAACTTCAAGACTTTCAGGGTGATTCTGAACTATCTCGATTATTCCCATCTCTTTTGTTACTTTTCCCATTTCTTTGCCTTTTCTATACTCATCATTAACATATTACTATGAAATATTTTGAATTTGCAACCGAAAATTTTATCGGGCTTGAATCTCTGCAAAAACATCACAACAGAAACAAGTTCACTTTTAGGGAAAATAACCCGACAATTTGTGAAACTTTGAGCATCATTGTGTTCCTGTTTAAAGAAATACAAAATTTCCTCAAATATGATTATTGATCCGATTCAAAGTTTTTCTTCATCATTTTTTCAAAATCAGAAGGTTTTATATCTTTTATAAAATTCTTAAACTCTGCAGCTTCTTCTTCATCCTTTTGAGTATCTGTTGATACAACTCCTGTTGCAAGAACATTTTCAGTGACATAAATAGGTACATCTGCTCTTATTGCAACAGCAATCGCATCTGATGGTCTTGCATCAACCTGAGCCTCTCTATTCAGCTCTTCATTGTATAAAAATATCGTTGAAAAGTATGTTTGCTCATCAACATCGTTAATTTCTATTTTTGTAATAACATAACCGCACTGTTCGCAAAAATTTAAAAACAAGTCATGCGTCATGGGTCTTGTTGAGGGTATGTTTTCAATTTTTCTTATTATCGAACTTGCCTCTGCCGAACCTATCCATATCGGCAGCGCACGCCTGTTTTCCATATCATTCAGCACAACAATGGGTGAACCGCTTCTTGTATCAAGGGCAATGCCCATAACTCTCATTTCAATCATAGTAATACTCCTTTATAAAGTATTATACAATCAAAATGGTTAATATAAAACTAAAAAAACAAGCGACTTTTTTTGTCGCTTGTTTTGCAAGTTATTTTTAAACGGCTGCTATGCTTGTTTTCTTGCTCCGTATTCTATACCGCCCGTAGCTGTTGTACCACCGCTGTTATATGTCGATTTTGGTGCAGTTTGAGTTGCTGCATCAGATGTTGTACTTGAACTGCTACTTGCAGATGTGGTTTTTGCAGTACTTGAAGATGTTTTGCCGGTGGTCTTGTTTGAAGCGCCCGACATGGCGTTGCTGTATGCAAGACTTGCATTGATATCTCCAAAATCATCATTCAAGGCTTTTTTGAAGTCTTTGCCGTCAGCAAGAGAGCTGTTGTTATAATACTCAATAACTTGTTTTAATACATCAGGTTCCAATCCGAGCACTTGCCAAGCTTGCTCTTCATCTGTACCCCATTGTGCAACAGTGCTATCGTAGAATTTCTCAGCCATATGTTTCAAGAAATCTTCGCTCAATTCTTCATCATTAGCAGCATCGCAAAGATACTTGGTGGCTACGACATTGCCGTCATCATCACATATATCTATCGTTTCTGTAGCATTTTTTATTTTGCCTATATACATATCCTCTTGTGACCAAGAAAACTCATCTCTAATTAGTTGTTCAAGACTCTTGCCGTATTTTGACTCATATGCTTCCGCAACTTGCGCCAACTCAGCACCGTTTAGTGCAGCGTAGCCATCTTTTCCGTCAAAATATTTTGAAAAGACTTTTTCATCTGTTCCCCAGCCAAAAATACCGGGGTTGGCAGCAGTATTTAAAGAACGAGCAATGGCTTCGGCGTCAAATCCATCTCTTACTTTTTCTTGATGTTCAGCTACCAGTGAATCAGAGTCATCGTCGCCAGCCTTAGAGCCCTCTGTATCACTTTCGGATTCATCTCCGTCTACTTCTTCATCACTATCGGTTTTATCTGTACTTGAAGTACCAGTGGTACCTTCTGTTTTATCCGTACTATCTGTTCCTTCGGTTTTATCTGTTTTATCTGTTTCATCTGTTTCATCAGTTTTTTGAGCTTCTTGCGCCTCTCTTTCTGCTGCTATTTCATCCATCTCCTTATGAAAAGCATCAAAAATAGCATCATAATCTGACGAGTAGTCATCTGCAGAAGAGAAAATACTGCTATCTATAGACATATAAGGGTCAGTAATAAACCCTGTATTTTGAGCAGTATTGCTTGAATAGTCACCGCTTGCAATATTTGGGTAATTGTCTTCATTCCAATAATTACTAAATGATGAAATACTATAAGACATATTCTCTCCTAGATAGTTGTGTTTTATATATTAATAAAAAAAATTTATGTTAAAAAATTGACATTAAATATATACTAATTATATAAATGCTTGTCCTGCAATGTTTTTCGGGTTTACATTTCTTTACAATAAATCGTAAAATTTTCACAATAAAAAACCTCCTTTTTGGGAGGTTTTTTAATATTATGTTTATTTCTTGAATTACCAGAGTTTTTTACCGGTAGCTTCTTTATATACATCCTTAATGTTTTGTTTTTGTTCGCTTTGAACACCGTCTTTATTAACTTCGCTCTTTAATATTTGTTCAAAAGTTTTTTCGCCTTCTCCGACGTTATCATTATAATAATCTATAACTTGTTTTAACGCTTCGGGCTTTAAGCTCATTACTTCCCAAAGAGTAGTAAAGTTAGTACCGTCATCCTCTATAGTTGCAAGGTTAAACTTACCAACCATATGGTCCATAAACTCATCGCTCAATTCTTCATCGTTTTCAATATCTGAAATGTACCTGTTACTTACAACATTGCCATCTTCATCATGCTCTTGGAATACCTCAAGCGAGTTTCTTAATTTTGCCACTTGATAATCAGCATAGTAACCGCTATGATATTCGTCCCAAATCATATCTTCAAGAGTTTTACCCGTATTTGCCATATATTCTTCGTTAACTTTGGCAAGTTCCGCACCGTTTAAGGCTTCGTAGGAATCATCATAGCCAAAAATGTATTTATCAAAAACTTTTGTATTTAGTTTCCAGCCGTCTTTATCATAATTTGCAGCATCTTCAAGTTCTTTTGCAACTTTTGAAGCATTGAAACCATCTCGTGTTTCTTGGTCTCTATCAGGGGCTTTTTCACCGTTTGCTATCGCTTCTTGTTCTGCTTCATCAACAGTTTTATGGAACTCGTCAAAGATACTGTCATACGCTGAAGAATAATCTACATCGCCAAAAATACTTCCGCCAAGTTTCTCATAACCGCCTGAAACATCATAAGCTGTAGTTGATGTTTTGTTAGAATTGACTTTTGTATAGTTATCTTCATTAAAATATGCGCTAAACGCAGAAACGCCTGACATTATCTCTCCTAATAGTTGTTATATATTAATAAAAACAAACTGTCTAAAATAATTGATATAAGTTGTATATATTTTGTATTTTTCTTAATATAGTTGGCTTTACAGAGTTACATTTCTTAATATATAAGGTCTATTGTTGTTCATTATTACAAGTTACAAATGCGTCTTCAAGGAAATTTCTAAATGCAGTATTTGTTTTATATAAATCCGTACCCTTGGCTTGATTATAAGCATTTTTAAGTTCATCAAAACTTGCATTTACCTTGCCCGTTAAGGCTTTTCTTATGTCAGATGGCGACATATCTCTAAGTGCTACACCTTTCTTAAACAAGCCTACGAAATTATCTTTTGCACCGCTCACCATTTGACCAAAAGTTTTCTTACCTGTTTCTTCAACAGTTTCTTCAACAGAGTCTTTTGAAACTTTTTCCACAGTTTCTTCAGCAGCTTCCTTGACAACTTTTTCACTTGCTTCCTCTGTTGATTCTTTTACAACTGTTGATGCCACGCCCGTTTCATCAACAAGTTCACCCAAAAGTTCATCATCCGCAGTTGCTGCCGCAGCAGTTGTTGACTCACCTGCCGCAGAGGGAACATTTGCTCTTGCAGACTTGACCGCGCTAAATCCGGATGTTACACCGCCTGCAATACCACCCACGGCAGCACCCGTTACAGCGCCGCTAACACCGCTAGACACAAGGCCGCCAAAGCTAAATTCCTTGCCATCAAAGACAGCGTCAGCCGTATAATTAGTAGCATTCATAACAGCTCCGTCGATTGCACCCGCCTTAGCACCTGCAAGAACACCTTGTTTAATTGTTTGCCCTATCATTACTTTGCCGCCTTCTTTTACAACGGTTCCGGCGCTACCAATACCTGCAGTTGCAGCCGTAACAAGACCATTGACACCACCGGTAACAGCATCTTTAAGAACATCTGTTACACCATAATCGCCTTGTACATTATTAGTAGCAGCGTCAGTTGCCTTAACACCTACCTTTATTGCAGCACCGACACCTGCGCCAATTGCTAAACTTGTGCCAAAAGAAAACGGAGCGGCAAGAACACCTGCGGCTACCGCAAGACCTGAAGCTATATTTGAAAATGTATCGGTAATTGACGATTGCTTTGAGGCATAAGTATTCAGTTTTTCAACTGCTTCTTCATATGTAATCTCGCCTGCCGCAGCTTTATCAATCGTTTCATTAACCGCATTTGAACCATTATCGTGTCCAAAGAAATTTTTAATACCATCCCAAGCTTTACCAACCCAGCCTTGTTGGTCTTGGACTTGATTATATGCTTGTCTTAATTGAGTAATTTGCTCTTTTGTAGCTTTAGTTCCGGTATTTGATGTCACCTGAGTAGCATCACCTGTTTGATTTAAAGTTGAACTTTCGCCTTTAGCAGAATTAAAATCATTCATAATGGATTCATACTGCTTTGAATAATCAGTGTTTGAAAACACCGAACCTGTCTTGTTTGATGAATCATCAGATTTTTCAGTTTTTGCAGAAGTACTTGTCGCACTATATGCGCCAACTTTGTCAAGCGTGATACTATTGCTCATATCAATCCTCTATTTTATCTAATATGTATATATATAAAAAATATTTTTTATATATTATTGATAAAATGTTAAGATATATTAAAAAACACACCCACATTTGCGAGTGTGTTTCACTTTATTTTTATGTGCTTTAGTCGTCTATTTGAACACCTACAGGTGTTATTGTCGCCCATTTTAGAGCGTTATATGCATTTTCACTATAACCGGCATCGCTAGCTTTTTTCCTTGCCGCATTTAAGCCTTGTCTTAGTACGCTTGTACTCAGAGAGTCATACTTAGCTTGTTTTAAGTCAGCTTTTGCTTTGGATAAATTTTCGCTTGCTGTTTTTATTTCAGCAGAATTACCTGACTTACAAGCATCTGCATATTTTTCTTGCTGAGCCTTGACATCGCCTTTGGCTTCTTCAATTTTTGTTTGTGAATTAGAATAATTAGTTTTTGCTTTTTCAAAAAATTCTTCTGAATTACTTTTTAGTTCATTATAAATTTTCTCAGTATTTTCAAGATTACGCTTGGCAACTTCTTTAGATGCCGGACGTCCTTCTAATTTTTCAATATCATCGACAGCTTTTTTTGCCTTGTCGTAGTTTTGTTTTGCAGTTTTAACTTCTTTTGAATTCACCTGTTTTTCAGTTATTTTTGCTTGTTGTTTTGTTAAATCAGCCTTTTGTTGCTCTAAACTTTTAATCTGTGCTTTGTCTGCTTCTGTTAAATTTTCAGCACCTTTTTTATTAATCTTCTGAATATCCTTGTCTATTTTATCCATTTTTTCATTACATTTCTCATACTTCTTGGCAGCTTTATTTGCTTGTCTTTGAGTTTTTGCATTTTTCAATGAAGAAGACACGAAATTTTTTGCATCGCCAAGAGACTTTCTAATACCTCCAAAGAAGCCGTTTGTTCTGATATTACTTACCATGTTCGATATACCTTGTGTTCCCAAATATCCGGTACCAGAGGAAGGATTAGACCATGCGTTTTTAATGGAGTTTATTATACCTCCCTCAAAATTTGCACCTCTGCCGCCTGTAACCGTATCTTTTAGAAAAGCACTCGCTCTTTGACTTATTGTAGCAGTATCGTCAAGCATAGAAAGTGCCGAACCTGTCGTATTGCTCATTGCCTTAAGTCCTGCTTTTGCGCCAAGAGCAGACATACCTAACTGCAATGTGCCCGCACCGACACTTTCTAAGGCGTCTTTTGCTTCAGCATCTGTTTTTGCGGTAGCTGCACTAACAACACCTGTTCCTATTTGAACAGTAGCCGCTACACCACCTGCAACAGCCATTGCTACGCCTGCCGGAGGAAATGCTATACCAAGAGCTACCGCTCCTGCTGTCATAAGAAGTTTGCCAGGGTCAGTAACTATACCTACTACAGTATTTACAACTGCATTTTTGATACCGTTAAAAAATGAACCTACGCCCTCAAAAAATCCGATTTTACCGTCATCGCTGCCATCGGTACAAGTGTTACCGCTCGCGCTTACCGCTTGAGTTCCTGTAGTCTGCTGAGTGGCATCTGTTGTTGATGCCGATGAAACAGAATTTAAGTAATTGGAGCATACTTGGTCATATCCCGCGGAATAATCAACATTACTAAATACGCTTGAGCTTGTTGAAGACGTAGCGGATGTTGTGCTCGGGTTTGTTTTTGTAATATACTGACCATTTTGGTAAATAGTATAAGTATCCCCACTGATACCTGTGGACATAGGTAACCTCTCTTTATATCTCTCGTGTGATACATTAATAAAAAAATACTTTGTAAATAAAATTGATATACATATATGAAAGATTTATATACACTTCGCCAAAACACAATAACCATAAGAAAACATAATGGTTAACAAAACTTAACAATAAAGTTATATTAAGAAATATTAAAATAGTGGCAATTTTGACACTTATTTTTTTTTTATTAATACATACAAATAGTGTGTGGTTTATAGAAGTGAATGTAGAAAGAATTAGTACAGGGAACAATACCGTTCCTTTAAAAACAATTGCATTAAATCCAAGGCTGAATACCAGATACATAAGCGGTAATGACGCATTTGTAAGAACAAGTGCAAAAATTAATCCTGCGGTACAAAATCCGGTATATGCTCTTAATGATGATTTTCTAATTAAACTTTTTCCTAAAGAATATATAGGAAAATACTCAAATGAGCAGATTTTAAAAGCCGTTGCGGAACAAAATCCTAATATCAAAGCAATATTAAAAGATGTGCTTGATGAAGTAAAAATCTACCCGCAAAATGTATCCACAGAAGCATATCCCCATTTTTTACCGACTGCAAAAGCAGCAACGGACATAATGAAGTACAGCAAAGAAAACTTCTCAAAACAAAATTTAGCAACAATGCATAAGGCGGCTCTTTTGCATGATGTAGGAAAAGGCTATATACCTGATTCAATATTAAACAAAAACGGCAGACTTGATGACTACGAAAGAAAAGTTGTAGACAAACACGCTCATCTTGGCTATGAAGTACTTAGAAGCACAGGCGCAGAAGCACCAATACTGGAATTGGTAAAAAATCATCATACATACTCTAAAAACAACCCACCCATGGTTCAAATATTGCAAATTGCTGATATATACAGCGCATTAAAAGAGCAAAGACCATACAAAGCCCCATTTAGCGATGAAAAAGCACTTAGCATACTTTATGAACGCGCAAATAATAAAGATTTTAATACAAAGTATGTAAACGCACTTGAAAAATCATTAGCATCATAATAAATCACCCTCCTCAACTAGCTTAAAGAGCAATTGAACAGTTTGGATAACAATTTTAAACTTATCCGATATAGAGGAGGATTGATGATGAAATTTGAAGATTTTCTTTATACACAAGAAGGAGAAGACCTTTTTAAAAAGACAGACGGTCTTGACAGCGTGTTATCAGGCACGCAGATGACAGGCAGTGAAGGACTTGGGGTGCAAATACTTGAAAAAACTTCTCCCAGTGTAAAAATCAAAGAAAGAAGCGGTTGCGAGCATGAAGTAATAATGCTGGGTTCAAATTCATATCTTAACCTCACTACAAATGATAAAGTATGCAATGCCGCAATAAAAGCTATAGAAAAATACGGCTATGGAATGGGCGCAGTATCAGTTTATGCGGGCATTAGCGATATTCATAAAGAGCTTGAAAAAAGAATTGCCAACTTTTACAAAACCGAAGATGCAGTACTCTTTCCAAGCGGTTACGGTACAAATATCGGTGTAATATCAGCGTTATGCTCAAAAAACGATATTATAATTAACGACAGCGCTAACCATGCATCAATTTTTGACGGGTCAAAACTCTCAGGCGCAGACGTTAAAGTTTATCCGCACAACGACATGAAAGCACTTGAGCATATTCTGCAAAAATGCGATAAACTGCCAAATGCAAAGTTAATCATAACAGACGGCGTATTTTCCATGTACGGTGACATTGCAAGACTTGATAAAATATGTGAACTTGCACAAAAATGGGGCGCAAAAGTAATGGTAGATGATGCTCACGGACTTGGTATAGTGGGTGCCACAGGCAGAGGCAGTGCTCAAGTTTATGGGGTAGAAAATAAAATAGACTTAAATGTCGGTATGCTAAGTAAAACCGCAGGCGCGGTAGGCGGCTATTGTGCAACGACAAGAAAAATAGCACAATATTTAAGACACTACGCAAGAAGTTATTTCTTCTCAACAGCGCTTCCGGCGCCAACTGTTGCAGGTTTAAACGAAGTTTTCAAACTGCTTGAACATGACAGAGCAGGCAGAAAAGAGCTCTGGGAAAACATTAACTATCTCAAAGAAAAGCTCAACTCCCTCGGCTTTAACACAGGCGAAACACAATCGGGAATAATACCAATTATAATAGGCGATGAGCAAATTCTGTTCAAAATGTACCAAGACTTACGACTTAGCGGCGTCTATACAAATATAGTAACGTACCCTGCGGTAAGAAGGAAAGAATGCCGCTTGAGATTGTGCGTTATGAAAGATTTAACAAAAAAACAGCTTGACAGAGCAATTGAAATAATAGAAAAAATGGGAAAAAAATACGGCATAATTTAAAAAAATATGCTATATTAGACCCATGAGCGAATTTATAGGTTTTTCAAAAGTCCAAGAAGACGATATAAAAGAACTTGCTCAACTGGGCAACGACATATGGCGAGAGCACTATTTGGATATATTGGGCGAATCCCAAGTAGATTATATGTTGGAAAAATTTCAATCGGAAAATGCTATAAAAGAGCAAATAAAAGAAGGCTATGAGTATTATTTCATAGAAGAAGACTCAGAAAGCATAGGCTACATAGGACTTTTGGAGAAAACAGACAGTTTATTTTTATCAAAACTCTATATCAAACAAGAATTTCGCTCAAAAGGCATAGGCAAAAAGGCGTTTAACTTTGTTTGCAGAAAATGCCAAGAAGCAGGACTAAACAAAATAGTTCTTACCGTAAACAAAAATAACACAGACTCAATCGCTTTTTATGAAAAAATAGGTCTTAAAAAAACCGACTCCGCAGTTTGCGACATAGGAGGCGGTTTTGTAATGGATGATTATATCTACACTTACTCAATGTCTTGAGTACGTCTGTTAACCCTTATTTCTCTACCTCTTAAATCGTAATATTTACCGTTGCCGTTTTTATCCTCTACATAGTTTCCGAGTTTTCTGCCACGTTGATTATATAGTGTAAAATTGTTGGTATCACCTTCTCTTACAGCCTTTCCAAGGCTTCTGCCTCTGCCGTCTTCAACATCTTTTACCTTAACTTTTTCTTTAGCTGCAGCACTAATCTGAGTTTGTGAAGTTTTCTTGACAGTGTTTTTTTTCTTAGAGCTAATAATATGACCGTATTTATCATATTTTGTCCTTGCGCCCACAGGCAAAGAGAACACAAATAACATTAACACAAGCAGTGTAAAAAACTTTTTCATAAAATCTCCAAACATTTTGCTTACCATAATATTATATAATACTTTTTCAAAATTAACATATTGTGGTAATATAAAACCATGGCTATATTAAAAATTTT
>CALUYX010000037.1 GCA_944325115.1 Candidatus Gastranaerophilales bacterium
TCATCGGGGGGATTTTTTAAAATGTTAGAGAGTTTTTTTAACTCTGTTTTTAATACCTTTTGAAGATATGACTTTTTCTGTGCAAAAATTTCATCAAACATAATTTTTGCAAAGTAATTATCAATAGCACAATTAAACTCATCCCCGCCCCACAACTCAAGCAGTGCGCTTGTGTCATTAAGGCTTATTGTTTCTTGCAGGTTTTTAAAAAGAATTTCAGGGTCTTTATTTTTTTCTAAAATAATCTCGCATAAGGGGTAAGAGAGAAGATAATAGTGCTCGCAGAGAGTTTTTTTAATATCATCAGCGTTTTTTATAACTTCAAAAAAAGCCCCGTAGCTTGTTTTTAGAATATCTGTTTTATACTGTTTTGGCGGGTAAATATAGGGTATGCCGCCTCTGATTTCTCTGATTGAACTTTTTTGAGCAGAGATGTTATGTGCGCTCCCCAGGATATTTTTCGAGCGAAAATCATAAAGGATAATATTTGAATGTTTGCCCATAATCTCAATTGCAAGGACAATATTTGCAAGCTGACCTATTTCATCATAAACCTCAAAGTGAAATTCCAATATCCTTTCATATTCAGGGATTGTAATTTTTTTTATTCTTGCACCGTCAATGTATTTTCTTAACTGCATGCAAAACATTGGCGGATTCTTTGGTATCTCAAGAGCGCGCATTTGATAAGTTTTTTCATTTAAAAAGCAAATATGAGGATACTTTGGGTTTATATTAATATACAATTTTCGACTCTCGCCGCAAGAGCGCAAGTTCAGTATAATCTCACGCCTTGAGGGCTGCTGAACTTTCTGCACCGAAGAGTTAAGCAAAAAATCATAATTCAGCCTTATGAAATTTTTCAAACTTAAAGAATCAAAATTATACATAACAGGAAATATTGTAATATAATTAAAAAGATTATGAAATGCTATTTTTTTGGAACATTTAACCCCATACACAAAGGACACCTTGAAATTGCCCGCAAAGTGCGTGAGCAGTTTAATTTTGAAAGTGTCATTTTTGTTGTGGCATACGCCCCGCCGCATAAAGTCCCCGACGCTACACCCTATGACAGATTAAAAATGGCACAACTTGCTGCTGGCAAAAATAATGTTAGTGATATTGAATTTTTTATGCCCATACCAAGCTACAGTTACAATACAATTTTGGAGCTTAAAAAAAGAGATAAAACTGACAAGATAAATTTCATCATGGGTTATGATTCTTTCTTTAAAATTGAAAGCTGGAAAAATCCGCAAATTTTAAAGGAAAATGTTAATTTTATAATCACAAAAAGACACTGCGAGAGTGATTTAGATAAACCGCTTAAGCATTTAAAAGAGCGCGGCTGGAATTTTAAAATTGCAGATATAGATTTTATTGATGTATCATCAAATATGATTAGAGAGAAGCTCTACAACAACCAAAGCGCAGACGGTTTAATAGAGCCAAAAGTATGGGAGTATATTTATGAACATGGATTATATAGAAAACAGGCTCAAGGAGTGCCTGAGCGAAGAGAGATTTAAACACACCCTAGGATGTGCTCACTGTGCCATAGAACTTGCTAAAATGTATGGCTTAGATGAGCAAAAAGCTTTCCTTGCAGGACTTTTACACGATTGTGCCAAGTGCAAGCCAAATGATGAGCTTTTAAAAATTATAAAAGAAGAACTAAAAGACGTTGATGAAGGTGAACTTCAAAACTACAAAACCCTTCACGCTCCTGTCGGTGCTCATTTTGCAAAGACAATTTATGGTGTAGAGGATAAAGAAATTCTTGATGCCATTCGCTGTCATACTATAGGCAAAGTGGGTATGAGTCTTTTTGAAAAAATAATTTTTCTTGCCGACAAAATAGAAAGCTATACAAGGGATAAAAATTACTCGGATGAAATTAAAAAAATCCTAACCGATAACCCCGGAGAAAAAGGACTTGATATGGCGCTTTTTCGCTGTTTTTCAGAAACTATACACTCGCTTGTGAGAAGAGAGCTAAAAATCTGCAAAACAACAATTGATGTCTACAATGAACTCTTGGATAAAATAAAGAATATATAAAGAGCACAAAATTTAAAATTTTTGTATTACAATTGTAATCAGGCAATTTTTAACAAAAGTTCGGAGAGAATATTTGAAAAATTCAAGGCTCACAACCTTTATATTTTCGGCGCTTTTCGCGGGCATCCTTTTTGGTTGGATTGCACCGGATTGGGCGTCAAAAATGCAGCCTTTGGCAGATGTTTTCTTAAAAATGGTTAAAATGATTATCGCTCCGCTTATCTTTGCAACGCTTGTTGTAGGTATTGCAGGTCACGGGGATGTTAAAAACCTTGGCAAAATAGGTCTGAAAACGATAATCTACTTTGAAATTGCAACAACTCTGGCACTCATTATAGGTCTTGTTATGGCAAATGTCCTAAAACCGGGTGCGGGATTTAACATAGATTTAAGCACAATTTCTCTGGGTGCGGTAAATGAGATGCAGACCATAAAAGTCGACCATTCATTTTCTCATATGCTCTTAGACCTTGTGCCCACAAGTATTTTTAAAGCGCTTGCAGACGGCAGTCTTTTGCAGATTGTTGTTTTTGCAATTTTCTTTTCTCTTGCAATTTGTGCGGTTGGTCAAAAAGCCCGTCCGGTGCTTGATTTTATGCAAAGCACATGTGATATTATGTTTAAATTTACGGAATATGTTATGTACTTTGCGCCAATGGGTATTTTTGGAGCAATTTCAGCTACAATAGGTAAAAACGGTATAGGCATACTTGTTAATTATGCAAAATTAATAGGGGTTACTTATTTATCTCTTATAGTTTTTGTAATTTTAACTTTGGTTATTGTCTGCAAGATAATAAGAATACCCTTTAGCGGCATAATAAAAGCCATAAAAGACCCTGCATTACTTGCTTTTTCAACTGCAAGCTCAGAAGCTGCATTACCTAAAGCAATGAATGCAATGGAAAAATTCGGAGTTCCAAAAAACATCGTAAGCTTTGTAATGCCTACAGGATACACTTTTAACCTTGACGGGTCAACGCTTTATCTTACTCTTACAACACTTTTTTGCGCACAAGTTGCAGGCATAGATTTAAGCTTTAACCAACAGCTGCTTATAATGTTTACCCTAATGCTTACATCAAAAGGTATAGCAGGCGTGCCGAGGGTTTCTCTTGTAGTTTTAACAGGTACGCTGCATACATTCGGACTTCCTGTTGAGGGTGTTGCAATTTTGCTTGGAATTGACCAAATACTTGATATGGGAAGAACAACGGTAAACCTTGTAGGCAACTGTGTAGCTACAACTGTTGTTGCAAGATGGGAAGATGAATTTGATTACAACAAAATGAATAAATTCCTTGAGTCACTAAAGATAAAAAAACCATCTCTCGTAAGAGAAAAAATCCTAGCCGACAAGCCTATCCCGTCGGGTAATTTGGAGTATCAGGAAACTAAATAAAATACAGTTATGAAAACTGTATTTTTTGATATTCAACCATATGAAGAAAAGTATCTTTGTAACAATATCCCAACTGACTTCTCTTACACTTTTTTAAAAGAGTCGCTAAATTCACACCTTACCTTGAGTGAAGAAATAAAAGACGCAGAAGTTATAAGCGTCTTTATAAGTTCTGACTTAAATGAAAATGTGCTTATAAAATTTCCCAAACTCAAATTTATCCTGACTCGAAGCGTGGGTTTTAGCCACATTTGCCTTGATTACTGTAAAAAGAACAATATCTATGTTTTTAATACCCCGCATTATGGTGACTACACTGTTGCCGAGTTTACTTTTGGAGTCCTTCTTTACACTATAAGAAAAATAGGTCAGGCAATTGACGATGTAAAAGAAGATAAAATCAATATGGACAGATACACAGGCGTTGAATTGTATTCAAAAACTCTTGGTGTAATAGGGGCAGGCTCAATAGGTAAAAACGTACTTGATATAGCTCAAGGTTTTAAAATGAAAACTCTTGCCTATGACCCATACAACAATGATAATTACTATACATACACAACTCTTGATAATCTTCTTGCAAGCTCTGATGTAATTTCTATAAATTCGCCTCTTACAAAAGACAATCACCATCTTATAAACAAAGAAAATATTGCAAAAATGAGACAAGGTGCAATTATCGTAAACGCTGCACGAGGTGAGATAATTGATACCGAGGCATTATATGAAGCCCTTCTTGAAGAAAAAATCTCCTACGTTGCGCTTGATGTTATAGAATGTGAAGAAATATTATGCTCAGAAAATAAAAAATGTCAGGGCTTAGAAAATTTAAAAGAAATTTGCCTTGAAAAATATTACCTGAACCAAAAACTTCTAAAACTTCCAAACGTAACAATAACGCCTCATATCGCCTACAACACAAAAGAGGCGGTAGAGAGAATTTTGAAAATGACAATTGAAAATCTCACAAGCTGTTTAAATTTCAACCCTGACTCTGGCGCAAAAAACCTTGTTTTGCTATAATTTTCTTATGGAATTGGCAAAATATATCGAACATACATTATTAAAACCAACCGCAACGGAGCAACAAATAACAAAACTTGTCGAAGAAGCACTCAGGTATGGCTTTTTCGGCGTTTGCGTCAATCCTGTTTATGTAAAACACGCTAAAAACATTTCAAAAGGAACAGATTTAAAAATCGTCACCGTTGTTAATTTTCCACTTGGAGCAAACGCAATAGATACAACACTTGTGCAGACTCATCAGGCACTATCCGAAGGAGCTGATGAAATAGATACGGTTATAAATCTTGGTGCTCTTAAAGAAGGCGACTACAAAAGAGTAACTGATGACATAAGAGCTACTAAAAATATCTGCCAAAATAACAATTTAAAAGTCATATTGGAAACAGACCTGCTCACGGGAGATGAAATTAAAAAAGCTTGCCTTACTTGCATTAGCGCAGGTGCTGATTTTGTAAAAACCTCAACAGGATTTGTCAAAAACGGTCTTGGTGCAAGACCTGACTTTGTAAGGCTTATGGCTCAAACAGTAGAGCGCAGAGGTATGGGCGTTAAAGCAAGCGGCGGAATTACAACAAGGTTTCAAGCAAAAGAGCTTATTGAAGCAGGCGCAACACGTCTTGGAACTTCAAGCGGTGTTAATATAGTCAATCCACAAAAGTAAAGAAAGGTTAGAAAATGGAAAAAATCACTATTCGCTCGGACAGAGATACCGATTACTCTTTTTTGTACAAAGGAGAAGAAACAATACTAAAAGCGGGTAGCGTAATAAGTATATCTGACGGTTTAGAACATGTTGTGTTGCCCACCGTTGCAATGAAAATTATGAATAATCTTATTGTTATTAAGGAAGATGTAAAATGAGCAAAGATAAAATACTAATAACCATATCAGGTTTAGATAAAGTGGGAATCGTTGCAGGAATTTCTCAAAGCCTTGCAAAGCTTGGCGTGAACATTGAAGACATTAAACAAACAATTATGCAAGACCACTTTGTAATGATGATGTTATGCGACATTTCAAAATCTGAAAACTCTTTTAAAACAATAAAAGAAGAGCTCATTAAATCAGGTGAAGAACTTGGTATGGAAGTCTGGGTACAGAGAAAAGAAATTTTTGACAAAATGCATACAATATAAAAACAGGTAAAAAGATGGCTGATTTTAACGAAAAAGATATTATAGAAACAATTGAAATGATTAAGGTTCACCACCTTGATATAAGAACTACAACCCTTGCGCTTTCTCTTCGCGACTGCATAAGCGAAGATATAAAAGTAACAGGGGACAAGATTTACAACAAAATTACAAAGTATGCAAAAAACCTCAAAAAATACGCTGACGACCTTGAAAACGAGTTTTCTATACCAATTATAAATAAAAGAATTGCAATTACGCCTATTTCTATTATAGGTGAAGCCGCAAAAAACCCTGATTACGTATATCTTGCAAAAGTTCTCGACACTGCGGCAGATGAAGTAGGGGTAGATTTTATAGGCGGATACTCAGCTTTGGTTGAAAAAGGCTGTACAAAAGGGGATGAGATATTTTTAGAATCCATACCCGAGGCATTAAAGAGCACAAATAAACTCTGCTCAAGTGTTAATCTTGCAACATCAAAAGCAGGCATTAATATGAAAGGTGTGCTAAAAGTTGCAAATATAATTAAAAAAACCGCTGAATTAACTGCAGACTCTGACGGTCTTGGCGCGGCAAAGTTTGTATGTTTTTGCAACTCCGTATCAGATAACCCCTTTATGGCAGGTGCTTACTGCGGTATAAACGAGCCTGAGTGCGCGCTTAATATAGGTGTTAGCGGCCCGGGGGTTGTAAGGTGGGCAATAGAAAATATGCCAAAAGACGCACCCTTGGGCGATGTAGCCAATATGATTAAAAAAACAGCGTTTAAAATTACAACAACAGGAGAATTGATAGGTAGAGAACTTGCCTCAAGACTTAATATCCCATTTGGCGTTATAGATTTATCACTTGCACCAACACCCGCTCAAGGCGATTCTGTTGCAGGGATTTTTCAAGCCATGGGGCTTGAACAAGCGGGGGCTCATGGTACAACGGCAGCGCTTGCAATGTTAAATGATGCCGTTAAAAAAGGCGGCATTATGGCTTCAAGCTATGTCGGAGGCTTATCCGGTGCTTTTATTCCCGTATCTGAAGATGCAGGTATGATAGAAGCTGCAAGACAAGGTGTCCTTACAATAGATAAACTTGAAGCTATGACAAGTGTCTGCTCGGTTGGACTTGATATGATAGCAATCCCCGGCGATACCCCTGCAAGCACTATAGCAGGTATGATAGCAGATGAAATGGCAATAGGTATGATAAATAAGAAAACCACTGCCGTTCGTGTTATTCCCGTGCCAAATAAAAAAGAGGGTGAGTGGGTAAAATTTGGCGGGCTTTTAGGCGAAGCGCCTATTATGCCTGTAAGCAAACTGGATTCTTCAATCTTTGTAAATCGAAGCGGAAGAATCCCCGCACCGATACACAGTCTTAATAATTAAAAAACCCGCTTAAAGCGGGTTTTAAACTATTTAACGATAACGTTTACTTTTTGTTCGTTTTCAGCTTTCTTTGCAACAGTTGAGCTGTTTAGGATTTCTATTGCCTTACTCAACTGAGGGTCACGTTCTTTTTTAATGTCTTCTTCGGTTAAATCAACCTCATAATCAGGTTCTATACCCTTTTTGTTAATATCCGTGCCGCTTGGAGTTAGGTATTTTTGGATAGTAATGTGCATTGCGGAGCCTCCGGGGAGCTTGTTTATTTCTTGCACAAGACCCTTGCCGAAAGATTTTTTACCTACTATTGTCGCTCTTGAATTATCCTTGAGCGCACCGCTTAAAATCTCGCTGGCTGAAGCTGAACCGCCGTTGATAATCACAACAATGGGCTGGTCAGTGTAAATTCTTTGTGTAGCCCTTGTTGTATCTTTGTATCCGTCACGGTCAACCGTTGAAACAATTACTTTTGAATCAAGCAACATATCAGCGATATAAATAGCGTTTGTCAAAAGTCCTCCGGGGTTGGAGCGAAGGTCGATTATTAGTCCATCCTTATTGCAGTTCTCAACAAGCGCTTGCTCAAACTCGGCAGCAGCATTTCTGCTTATAAAAGAACTGAGTCTTATGTATCCCAAATTATCAGGTATCTTAACAAACTCGGGCGCTTTAGTTGAAACTGATTTAATCTCTATTTTTTCCCTTGTAATTTTATAAGTCTTAGCAGGCTCTTTACCTCTTTTTACAAGAAGTGTAACTTGAGTGCCTTCAGGACCTCTTATCTGCTCTGCTGCAGCATCAACGGTTATACCTTTTGTGCTTTTTCCGTTGATTTCAAGAATCTCATCTTCAGCCTTCAGACCCGCACGCTCACCGGGGGTATCTTCAATTGGGGCAATAACAAGTAATTTACCTTCTCTTACACCTATTTGAACACCTATACCCTGCAGAGAACCTTGGATTGACTCATTTTCTTCTTTAAAATCTTTTGGATTTAAGAATTTTGTATAAACATCGTTTAAACTTGAAACCATTGTTTCTATTGCAATGTAGGCATCTTCGTCGTCTTTAATTACATTATCATACTTATGGCGCCATCTTGACCAATCCTGTTCATTATTTGTCTGGTCAACAAACTTGGCATTTACAAGTTTCCAGGCTCTGTCGTACAGCGACTGGGGTGTTTGCGCCAATACAGGATTTAAAAACGCACTTACATAAAAAAGTCCGAACATTAAAAGAAATACTGACGCTTTTTTAAAAAAATCTTTCATATTCTCTCCCTCTTTACCAGACATTATACCAGAGTAATAATTATTTTCCATAAATTATTTATTAATCCCATATTAATTATGTATTTTATTTTTAACCCATATAAAGTAGAATAAAACAATGAATATTTCGCAGAAAAAATCTTTATTTTTACTGACATTTGCCTCGATTCTTATATTTTTTATTGTATATACAATCGGCGTGTCAATTTTTGAACTGAAATCTTATAATTTCCTTGTCAAAATGACTACCCAAAGCGCAAAAGCCTCAGATGACATTGTGCTTGTGGTGATTGACGACAAATCCCTCCACGAGCTTGGACGCTGGCCTTGGAAGCGCTCTCGTTACGAACAAATTTTTGAATACATAAGTGAACACACTCAAGCAAAGCAAATAGGCTATGATGCAATCATTGTAGCACCTGACATGGAACACCCCGAAATTGACAAACAGTTTTTTAACCGCATAAAAAACTTTGAAAACCTAAGCGCAGGGGTGGGTTTTACAAACACACCGTTTGAAAAAAATATTTCAAAAGAAACCTTAAAATGGTACGAGGATGAGCTTTTTAAGAAAAATCACCTGATAATTGAAGACAAAAGAAGTAAAAAATACAAACAAGAAAGCAGCTACAAGAGCTTTAGCGCCTTTCAAAAAGACTATTTAAGAAACATAAAATCTCTCGGTGCGGTAAATACAAACCTTGATAATGACGGATACATAAGAAAAGTCGACCAAATAATAAACTACAAAGGCAAACTATACCCGTCACTGGGGCTTTTAATGTATTCAAAGCACACAGGAATTAACCACTTTGTATTAACCGATAAATTCCTGCTTGCAAAAAACAATGAATACTCGCTTAAAATGCCCATTACAAACAAATTTGGCATAGCATATTCAAATATTTATTTTTACAAAACAGATGACGGTTTGTATTCTCACCAAAAAATATCCGCCTCAGATGTCATAAATTCTCTTGAGGCAATTAAAAGAGGCGAAAAACCAATACTTGACCCTGATATTTTCAAAGACAAAATAGTTTTTGTCGGAGCAAACGCACAGGCTCAAGCACTGCAAGACGTTAAAAGAACACCGATATCTGACGCATTCTCGGGCGTTGATATTCAGGCAACAAATTTAGACAACATAATCAACAACGAATTTTACAGACCGACAAGCGAACTTTACAACCTTTTAAATGTAATACTTGTATTTATCATTGTGTTTGCAATTGTCTGCACTCTACCCATTCCTGTTGCAATTTTATCCTGCGCATGCCTGATGTTTATGTACCTTATTTTCTCGTTTTTCATGTTTACAAATAAAGTAGCCATAAACCTTGTTATGCCTGAGGTATTTATACTTTTTGCAATAGGCTGCGCATATTCTTACAGATATTTAATTGAGGGCAGAAAAAAAGAAAAAATCCAATCCGCCATGGGTAAATACCTCTCAAAAGACGTTATGAAAAATGTCGTGGATAACATTGACTCAGTCAAACTTGGCGGAAAAAGAGCAAATGTTACAGTGCTTTTTGCAGATATCAGGGGATTTACTTCAATAAGTGAAAGATTAAGTGCTGAAGAGGTAACCAAAATTTTAAACGAGTACTTTACGGCAATTGTCCCAATTATTGAAAATCATAACGGTATATTAAACAAGTTTATGGGCGATGCGGTACTTGCGGTATTTGGTGAACCCATCAAAAACGAACACCACGCACTTGACGCCATTAAATGCGCTGACAGTATGCTAAAAAAAGTAAAACTGCTGCAGGAAAAATGGCTTGAAGAAGGTAAACCAAAAATTGAAATAGGCATCGGTATCTCAACAGGAGAAGCCTTTGTAGGTAACATTGGCTCTGAAGAGCGTCTTGAATACACGGTAATTGGTGACACGGTAAACACTGCATCAAGAATAGAAAACTATAACAAAGTCTACAGGACAAAATTTTTAATAAGTCAGGAAACCTTTGAAAGAGTTCAAAAGCACGTTGATGTAATAAAAATACGCGAAGTTACAATTAGAGGTAAGGCAAAGAAAATTAACATTTATGAGGTTTTGCGCCTCCTTAATGTATAATTTAATGTATGGAAAAGTATCTTAGCTTTGATGAAATACATAAAAAAATTGTTGCCTCCTGTAAGATAGAAATAGAAAACAAATACATTGACACAGTGGGCAAAAAGACTACTTTTTCAAAATTTGTCTTGAATACTCTTTATACCATTTTAAAAAAAATCAATAAAACCGAGCGTCACAGGGTAGAAAAACTCATCACGCATTTTGAACAGTATCACATTGACTCACAACCCTCAAGAGCACACAGCATAGAGCTTCTTATAGATACTTTTGCCTACTTTAAAAAATTAATTAAGCCCCAACCTCGAATCAAGAAAAAAGAAGATACACCGGAAACCAAAAAACCCTACAGTGATGATATATCTCAAATTGAAGTTCAATTTGTAAAAGGAGTAGGTCCAAAAACAGCGCTATTGTTTAACAAGTTAAACATTTACACGGTAAAAGACCTCCTTGAATACTACCCTAAGCGCTATGTAGATTATCAAGGAAGAGTAAAAATATCCAATCTTTCAATAGGCGAACAAGTGACTGTCTTTGCAACCATTAAAAAAGTCAGTGCCTATTTAACCCTTAAAAGGCTCACGGTACTTAATTTAACTATATCAGATGGCACAGGCGAGATTACTCTTAGCTTCTTTTACAAATTAAAAAACAGAAAAATACTTGAAAGGTACAAGGCTCAATACCCTCAAGGTTCAAGTGTTATAGTTTTTGGAACGGTAAAAAAAGATTCTTACACAAATAAAATCACTATAGATAAACCCGAAGTTCAGGTTATGACTTGTGATTTTTGCTATGAAGATGATGAGCTTATAAGCTCGGGCAAGGTTGTACCCATTTATCCGCTCACAGAGAACCTCAGCTCAAAAACCCTATCCGGTGCCATTAAAAGCGCAGTTGAGAAATACTGTCCAAAAATCATCGACCCTCTGCCACAATTTATTAAAGAAAAATACTCACTTATTGACAAAAGTGAAGCGGTAAGAAAAATTCACCTGCCAAAGACAAGACAAGAGGTGGAGGAGGCCAGATACAGGCTTGTTTTTGAAGAGTTATTTACCCTGCAGATGAATTTGGCTCTTGTTAGAGAGGCAAACAGAAAAAATACCTCAATTCAACTGAAAATAAAGCAAGACGGGCTTGTAAGAAAATTCATCGAAAGTCTGCCTTTTGAACTTACAAACGCGCAGAAAAATGCGGTTGATGAAATAATAAATGACCTAAATTCAAAAGAGCCCATGCAAAGGCTTCTACAAGGGGATGTTGGCAGCGGAAAAACTGTTGTTGCCTGCATTATGCTCCTATGTGCCATAGAAAACGGCTATCAGGGGGCAATTATGGCACCTACGGAAATCCTTGCAAGCCAACACTACAAAAACTTTATCCAGTGGCTAACCCCGCTAAATCTAAGCGTAGGGCTATTTTTAGGTAAACATGGCACAAAAGTAAGAAACGATATGCTGACGTCTTTAAAGAACGGACAAATGCATATTGCGGTAGGTACTCACGCCCTTATTCAAGATGAAGTTGAGTTTTCAAACCTTGGAGCGGTTGTAATAGATGAGCAGCACCGCTTTGGCGTAAAACAGCGCTCAAAACTTTTAACCAAGGGTGAATTTCCTCAAATGCTCACAATGACTGCTACCCCAATCCCCAGAACCCTTGCCCTTACTATGCATGGGGATTTAGACATCACAACAATTGATGAACTTCCAAAAGGCAGATTGCCTGTAATTACAACCCTTGTTGGTGCTCAAGGCAGAAAAGAAGCCTACAGTCTTATTAAAGAGCAGATTAATCTTGGACATCAAGCGTATATTGTATACCCTCTTATAGATGAAAGCGAAACAATAAGTGCTAAAAATGCTACTCAAGAGGCTCAAAAGCTTCAAGCAGGTGAATTTAAGGACTATAAAATAGGACTTTTACACGGAAAATTAAACGCCAAAGAAAAAGAGCAGGTAATGCTTGATTTTAAAGATAAAAAATATGACATACTTGTTTCTACAACTGTTGTTGAAGTAGGCGTTGATGTGCCTAACTCAACGGTTATGATAATAGAAAACGCAGAGCGCTTCGGGCTTTCACAACTGCACCAGCTAAGAGGACGGGTAGGGCGTTCCGACAAGCAATCATACTGCATACTTGTAAGCACATCAGCATCAAAACAGGTAAGAAACAGACTAAAAATAATGACACAGACAAATAACGGTTTTGTGGTTGCCCAAAAAGACCTTGAATTAAGAGGTCCGGGGGAATTTCTCGGCACAAGACAAAGCGGTATACCTGATTTTGGACTGGCTGATATAGTAGGAGATGTAGAAATCCTTGAAAAAGCAAGAGAATGTGCGCTTGATTTTGTCAAAAACTACGATATAGATAACTATAAAGGCTTGAGAGAAGAAATTTTAAAACATAACCTTTTTAGAGGCTAATAACCAAAGTAACATCAACAGGTCTTGCCATTATACCGTGTGATGGAGGTTTCATATAAGACAGGGTTTCTGAAACACTTTTTTTAATTATATTATCTATGGGTTCAGAACCTGAGCTTTGCAATATCTTCATCCCGATAACATCACCGTTGCTTGCTATTCTTATACTCAGTTTTATAACATTATTTTTTGCAAAATCACTCGACAGCAACAGGTCATTTTGCAAGTTTAATTTTACATTTTTACCTACAAGCTGTAAAAATCTTGTGTAATTTGCCTTATTTGCAAGATTTTCAGGCACTTCCCAAGATACCTTATTAATTGTAGCAATCAAAGGCTCGCCTGTTGTCTGACTTGCTATTGAATAATCGCTGCCGCTCGATATGCCATAAACCTCTTCCGGCAAGTTTTGTTCCGGAGCAACATCGCCTTGAGAAGAATTATCAAAATTTGCCTCTTGCGTATATGTATCAGCATCGGAAATTGATGAAATATCAGAGTTGGAATTTTTCATCGCTATACCTATTGAAACAAAAAGAAAAAGTAAAACACACGCAGCCGTAAGGATGATTTTTTTCTTTCTGTCGCCTATTATAGAAGCAAGACCCGAAGGCTCGATTTTTGTAACTTTATCAAAAATACCGTCAATAATACTTCTGTATCTTTCATCTTGCGCCGCATACCTGTTTATAATGTCTGTTTCGTCGTACGTTTGCTTAGTTTCAGACAAATCTTCATCATAAGAAGATGAAACCGTTTTTTCACCTATACTCAAAGTTGCTCTTTGGCAACTTTGGGCTAATGCCGAAATGTTATCTATTCCTCGTATCGCTCTATTAAACTCAAGTACATCAGATAACTTCTTTGTGCAAGCAGGACAAGTCATTAAATGTTGTATAAGCAGTTTTTTGCTGTTTAAAGTAAGCTCACCGTCAACAAATCTCAAAAACAGAGAAACGCAATCCTGATGTTTTCCCAAAATCTGTCGGGGGCGCACAGGTTTTTTTAGTTCCTGATGAAGAGTTGCCATGCTTTTTAAATATATCTCATCAACCTGAGTAAAGCCTGAATCATCCTTTAGAAAAGCAACCTCTGACGCCTTAAAATAACCCAAAATCTCGGCGTCTTTAAGTCTGTCACTCATACGAACAACAACATAAAAATCCGGAGCACAAGAATATTCCTTGTGAGTAGAGGGGATTTTAATCTTGTCATCTCTGAATTGAGAAATTACATCAATGCGATAATTGTTGATATAGATATCACTAATCTTAAACTCTTCAAAAATCTCGGGAATAGCGTGCAAACTTCTTAGCGTATTTACTCTATAGCCAAAATTTACAAAATAATCAGCAACACATTTTATTGCCAAAATATCAACAAGGGCTTTTTTTCGCACCATAGGTGATGACATACGCGCACTTATTTTTCTGGCATAATTTGCCTGATTGCCATTTATATTTAATGTTGCGACACTATTTTGTGACATCAAAACACTATCCTCTTCCAATAATAAAATGACACATAATCATTATTATTTCAACATTTATACATATCATAAACAAAACTTAATATTTTTTAAACTTGTATTCTCTCTTGCTTTTAAAACTCTTTTTGTAATAAAATAAAGGCTATGAGTGATTTTTTATTAGAAATATTAGTACAAGAACTTCCTTATAAGTTCATACCCGATGCGCAAAAACAGTTAAAAGACGCATTTGAAAAGCTTTTCAATCAATACGGCATTGAATACAAAACCCTTGATGTTCAAGCGACACCAAGACGCCTTGCCGTTATGGTTTTTGACCTTACCGATAAACAAAAAGACATTGTAAAAGAAGTAAAAGGTCCTATTTTAAATATAGCGCTTGATGAAAACAAAAACTTCACCCCCGCAGCGCTTGGTTTTGCAAAGAAAAACGGTGCTCAAGAGTCTGACCTTTATATTAAAGACAACTATATTTGGGCAAAAGTTGAAATAAAAGGCAAAAGCACAAAAGAAGTTCTAAGCGAAAATATTGAAGATATAATCTTTAAAATGCAAGGCGCGCACTTTATGCGCTGGGGCAGCCACGAACAAAAGTTCTCCCGCCCTATTGAAAATGTTGTAGCACTTTACAATAACGATATTTTACCTCTCAAGGTTCTTGATAAAACATCGACAAACACAACCCTGGGACACAGATTCAGTGCAAATAAGGTTGTAAAAATTACAAATGCAAAAACTTATATTGATGATTTAAGAAAAGCAAATGTAATAGTTAATGTTGAAGAAAGAAAAAAAGTTATTGTTGAAAGTGCTAAAAAATGCGCAGATACAATAAATACGGTTATTAACTTTGATAATCTTGA
>CALUYX010000038.1 GCA_944325115.1 Candidatus Gastranaerophilales bacterium
GTGGGTAGAGGCGGTCAAGGTATTGACGACTTAAGAGTTGCCGTCCAAAACCTTATTAACAACAAAAACGTGTCAATAGATGTCGTAGAAGTTGCAAGAATTGATGTTGATGCACAATTGGTTGCTGAAAACATTGCACTTCAACTTGAAAAACGTATTGCATTCAGACGTGCTATGAAACAAGCAATGCAAAGAACAATGCGTGCAGGCGTTCAAGGTATCAAAGTTATGGTATCAGGTCGTCTTGGCGGTGCTGAAATTGCAAGAAGCGAATGGGCTAAAGAAGGCAGAATTCCTCTGCAAACACTAAGAGCCGATGTTCAATACGGTTTTGCTGAAGCTGATACAGTTATGGGTAAAATCGGTGTTAAGGTTTGGGTATTTAAAGGCGATTTAATGCCCGGCGAAAAAGCAGACCAAAACATTAAAACAAAAAAAGCAACAAATAAAGATAACGCGCGTTTTACTAATAGAAGAAAACGCAATGAAGAAGCACAAGAAGACAAGGCTCAAGCCTAGTTGATTGAAATAATAGGAGCAAATCACAATGTTAATGCCTAAAAAAACTAAATTTCGTAAAAAAATGAAAGGCAATATGAAAGGGACTGAAACAAGAGGCACGACTCTTGAGTTCGGCAGCTACGGATTACAATCCCTTGAACCTGCTTGGATTACAAGCCGCCAAATAGAAGCAGCACGTCGTGCAATGACAAGACAAATCAAACGTGGCGGTAATGTTTGGATTAAGATTTTCCCCGACAAGCCTATTACTGCAAAACCCGCTGAAACTCGTATGGGTAAAGGTAAAGGTAACCCTGAATATTGGGTAGCTGTTGTAAAACCCGGCAGAATGCTTTTTGAAATAGAATATTCTGTTAGAGAAGATGCAATTAAAGCCCTTACACTTGCGGCACAAAAATTGCCAATCAAAGTAAGAGTGGTAGAAAAATAGGTGACTAAGATGAAACTTCAAGAAATAAAAGAAAAAACAGTTGCTGAACTTAAGGAATTAATTCTAAATTCAAAAAAAGAATTGTTCACCTTAAGAATGAAGCACAATAAAATGAATCAGTTGGAAAATCCTGCTCAAATCAGACAAACAAAACGTTTAATTGCAAGATTAAAAACTGTTCTAAGACAAAAAGAATTAAATGTATAGGTTATAAAATAACAAAGGAAATAATGAAATGCCCAAGAAAGTTAAACAAGGTACAGTTGTAAGTGACAAAATGGAAAAAACCGTTGTTGTCGAAGTGGCTGAACACAAAACTCATAAAAAATATAAAAAAGCTATGGTTTTCACAAAAAACTATAAGGTACATGATGCAAACAACACATCTAAAGTTGGCGATGTTGTAACTATTGTTGAATCAAGACCAATTTCAGGTTCAGTTCGTTTTGTATTGGATAAAGTGGTTGAAGAAGCCAAGTAAACTAAAGGGCAGTATAATATAAATAAAAATAAGGTAGCAGAAAAATGATACAACAAGAAACCAGATTACAAGTGGCAGATAACACAGGTGCTAAAGAACTTTTAGTAATCCGTGTTATGGGCAGTTCAAATAAGAAATACGCTTCAGTTGGCGACGTTGTTGTTGCGACAGTTAAACAAGCAACTCCAAATATGACTGTTAAAAAATCTGATGTAGTTAGTGCTGTTATTGTAAGAACAAAAGCTGACATCAAGAGAAATGACGGTTCAGTTATCAGATTTGATGATAATGCGGCAGTTATAATTAACAAAGACGGTAACCCAAGAGGTACTCGTGTATTTGGACCTGTTGCAAGAGAATTGCGTGACAAAAACTACATGAAAATAGTTTCGCTGGCTCCGGAAGTAATTTAACGGTAATTAATAAAAAATAGGAAATATAGAAATGTCAAAAACCAACTCAGATAAAAAAGCTTCAATTCACACCAAAGTAGGTGACAGAGTTGTAGTAACTTCAGGAAAAGACAAAGGCAAAATGGGAAACGTTAAAGAAGTTATCACAAAAGACGGCACAGTGCTTGTTGAAGGTGTTAACATTGTAACTAAAGCTCAAAAAGCTAATCCCATGGCCGGTATTCAAGGTGGTCTTAATAAAATGGAGGCTCCTTTGAATGCTTCTAAAGTTATGGTTGTTTGTCCTGCATGCGAAAAGGCTACAAGGGTTAAACACGAAATTAAAGACGGAAAAAAAGTTCGTGTTTGTAAAAAGTGCAACGAAACAATAGATGTATAGACCGCGATGTGCGGGGCATTGAGATTTGACAGGCTTAATTGGGCAAAATCTCAAAGGCTAAGATAAGGAAGATAAAATGAGTAAAACAGTTACAAGAAACTTAAAAGACAAATATAATGAAGAAGTTCGTGCAAAGCTAAAAGAAGAATTTAAATATGCTAACGAATTACAAATCCCTAAGTTGAGCAAAATAGTTATCAACATGGGTGTTGGCGAAGCTTGCCACAATTCAAAACTTGCTGAATCAATTGTTCAACAGCTAACAAAAATCGCTGGTCAAAAAGCTGTTGTAACAAAAGCTAAGAAATCAATTTCAGCTTTCAAATTAAGAGAAGGTATGCCCGTAGGTTCAATGGTTACTCTTCGCGGCGAAAGAATGTATGATTTTCTTCAAAAACTAATCTGCGTTGTTCTTCCAAGAATTCGTGACTTTAGAGGTGTTTCTAAAAACTCATTCGATGGTCGCGGTAACTATACTTTTGGTCTAAAAGAACAAGCCTTGTTCCCTGAAATACATTATGAAGAAGTTGATGTAGTTAAGGGTATGAACATTTCGATAATCACAACAGCAACTACCGATGAAGAAGCAAGAAGCTTACTTGCAGCTTTGGGTATGCCGTTTAAAAAATAAGTAAACAACAGGAGAAATTAGAAAATGGCTAAAAAAGCAATGATAAATAAAGAACAAACAAGAGAAATGCTTGCTGCTAAAGGAAAATATCCTAAAGTAAGACTTCACAATCGTTGTTCTATATGTGGCAGACCTCACGGTTTCCACAGAGATTTTGGTCTTTGCAGAATCCACTTAAGAGAATTTGCACACCGCGGTTTGTTACCGGGTGTAACAAAATCTTCTTGGTAGTTAACAATTTTGCCGCAGCGATGTTGCATTGTCTGCGGCTTTATAATATTATGTTTTTTGTCCCACTCGGGATTTGTACACACTAAACTGCAAGATGTGCTTGCAAGTAGGAAGGAAATTAAAATGACAGTAACAGACCCTATTGCTGATGCTCTAACTCGTATCAGAAACGCAAATCAAGTTAATCATTCAAATGTAACCATCCCCGCTTCAAAATTAAAAGTTGAGTTAATTAAACTTCTTAAAGAAGAAGGTTATGTTGAAAATTATGAACTCAAAGAAGAAAAAGGTTTTAAAGTTATTGATGTTACTTTAAAATACTTCAATAAAAAACCTGTTATTACAAACCTTAAGAGAGTTTCTACTCCTGGTTTAAGAACATACTCAAAAGCAAAAAATCTTCCCAGAGTTTTTGATGGCATGGGTATTGCAGTTGTTTCTACAAGCAAAGGCTTGATGACTGACAAAGCTGCTCGCTCTCAAAATCTTGGTGGCGAAGTTCTTTGCTACGTATGGTAGTTATAAGTTTTTACACAATTGGGTTAATTTGCTTATCTTAAGCGAAGCGTTCCCGCATAGTTGCAAAAGGAGAATAATATGTCCAGAATAGGAAAATTGCCGGTAGTAGTTCCGGATGGTGTCGATGTAAAAGTCGAAAATAATCTTGTTACAGCAAAAGGTCCTTTGGGAACTGAGTCTGTTCAAGTGAGAGATGAAATTGAAGTTAAGCTTGAAGGTAAAGAAATCGTTTTAACAAGAAAAAATGATGACAGAAAATCTCGCTCACTTCACGGTTTATCAAGAACACTTGTACAAAACGTTGTAACAGGCGTTAAAGAAGGTTTCACAAAGAAACTTGAAATTCAAGGTGTAGGTTACAGGGCTCAAATGCAAGGTAGTGCTATAAACCTTCAACTTGGTTACTCGCACCCTGTTGTAATTGAACCGCCTGAAGGTATTAAAATTGCCGTTGAAGCAAATACAAAAATCACCGTAATAGGCTCAAACAAGCAAATGGTTGGTGATGTAGCGGCTCAAATTCGCTCTAAACGTCCTCCTGAAGTATACAAAGGAAAAGGCGTACGTTACGAAGGTGAATACGTAAGAAGAAAAGCCGGTAAAGCAGGTAAAAAATAGTAAGTAATTAGCCAGTATAAACCGAGCCCTTTTTGGGATTGCGGTTTGGGTGAAAGGAAAAAATAAAATGATTAAACAAATTAATAGAAAAGAACAAACAAGAAAAAGACATCAAAGAGTAAGACTTAAAATTGAAGGTACTGCTGAATATCCAAGATTAGCTGTATATCGCTCAATTAAACATATCTACGCTCAAATCATCGATGATACAAAAGGTGTTACTTTGGTTTCATCTTCATCTAAAGTTAAAGAACTTGGTTTAAAACACGGTGGCAACATTGAATCTGCTAAGGTTGTCGGCGCTGACCTTGCAAAAAAAGCTTTAGAAAAAGGAATTAAAGGCGTTGTGTTTGACAGAGGCGGTTTCTTGTTCCACGGAAGAGTTGCAGCTTTAGCTGACGCAGCTCGTGAAGCAGGTCTTGAATTTTAAAAACCAAAAAAAAATATTCTAAATTGCCCGCAAACGCTGCGGGCAATTTTTTGTTAAAAGTTGCATATTTATTAATTTCTATATAAAATATTCTCATGGCTAGAAATATACGGAAAAAACAAACTAAAAGAGGGGTAAAGAAGAGAAACATTTTTCTTTATTTTGTAATGATGATGTTCTCTGCTTTTCTTGCAGCAGTGGCTGCATTTAATCTTTATTTGGCATCACTGCCTCCTATATCAAATTTTGATGATATAAAACCAAATCCTGTCACAAGCATTTACTCTCTTGATGGAGAAGTGATAAAAACTTTTACGGCATTCAGGTTTGAAAAAGTTTCAATCGATGAAATCCCTGCGAATTTAAAAAATGCTGTGATTGCTACTGAGGATAAAAATTTCTATAAGCACAGAGGTTTTGACACACTTGGTCTTGTGCGCTCTGTTTTTGCAAACATAAGGGCGGGCTCACTAAAACAAGGCGCAAGTACAATTACTCAGCAGTTGGCAAGGATTTTATTCTTGTCTAATGAAAGAACTTTTGATAGAAAAATAAAAGAGTTAATAATAGCTCACAGGATTGAAAAAACAATCTCAAAAAATGAAATACTTGAGTTGTATCTGAATTCTGTTTACTTGGGCTCAGGTACTTATGGCGTTCAAAGTGCTTCAAAAACATATTTTGATAAAGAACTAAGTGAGTTGACCCTTGCTGAAGCCGCTTTAATTGCAGGCTTGCCTCAGGCACCGAGTGTTTATTCGCCGTTTCAAAATCCTGATGCTGCAATGAATCGCAGAAATCAAGTTTTAAAGCGGATGTATAAAACAGGCTATATCACAAAAACTCAATATAAAGACGCCCTTGAAGAAGAGCTGTACTTAAGTTCAAAACCACGCCTGTATTCTTTTAATAAGGCTCCTTATTTTATAGATTTAGTTTTAAATGAACTTGAAAAGCTTGGTTTTGAGGAGCAAGAAATTTCTCAAGGCGGTTTAAAAATATACACAACTCTTGATTTGAAATCTCAGGAAGCTGCACAAAATGCAATAGTTAACGACCTTAACGCATACGGTTTAAGAGCCAAAAAGACCCAGATGGCTCTGTTTTCTTTTTCGCCTACAACAGGAAGAATCTATGCTTATGTTGGCGGAAAAAACTATGAAGATAGCCAATATGACAGGATAACAAACGCTATAAGACCTCCGGGTTCATCATTTAAGCCGTTTGTATATACAGTTGCTCTGCAGCAAGGTGTGGGTGTGGATGATATAATAGATGATTCCCCGATTTCTTTTAAAAACTGGTCGCCAAGAAACTATGGTAATAAGTACAGAGGCAAAATGCCTGTTTGGAAAGCACTTGCTATTTCTTCAAACGTGGCTGCAGTCAGGCTAATTAAGAAAACAGGAATTGACGCGGTAATTACAACCGCAAGAGAAATGGGTATTACCACTCCCTTGCAAAACGACCTTACAATTGCACTTGGTTCAAACGGTGTAAAACTCTATGATATGGTTGTGGCATACGGCGCTTTTGCAAACGGTGGTTTTAGAGTACGCCCTTATGCTGTTGAGAGAGTTGAAAATTCTCGAGGTGTTGTGATTTATGAAAACTCAGGACCAAAGATTGTTAAAGTCATAAGTTTTGATACTGCCGCAGGTATGACATATATGCTAAGAAAAGCTGTTGAAGTCGGTACCGGTCGTGCTGCAAATATTTCTAAAGCGGTTGCCGGAAAAACAGGTACAACAGATGATTACAGAGATGCATGGTTTATGGGCTATACACCTGATATTGTAACAGGTGTTTGGTTGGGTAATGATGATAACTCAAAACTGCCGGGTATAACAGGTGGCGGATTGCCTGCTAAAGTTTGGGCAGATTATATGAAAGTTGCTACTACTAATTTTGCAGATTCGGTATTTGATTATCCTAAGCTTGATGGTACTCAAGAAAGTGCACCTAAAGAAATTACAGATTCAAATTCGGAAAATCAAGAAGATGATTTAGATTTCGAAGGTTTTGAAACGGACAATACCGCAGAGCAAAATCAGCTGAACCAAAATCAGGTTTCTGCACCAACAAATGAGGTACCTCAAAATGTTGAGAAAACAGAAGTCCAAAAACCGCAAAGACCTTTTGTCACAAATGAAGTTCCAAAACCGCAAACTCCGCCTTTGCCCAGTGAAACACAAAGTGCACCGTTACCCGGGGCTTAGAGCAATTTTTGTGCAAGGTTTTTTAAATCGGTTTGGTTCTTGTGTATAATATCAAGAATTTTAATATCGCAGAACCCTTCAATCATTTCTTTTGCCCTTAATATCACAGGGTCAGAAGTTTCACTCGGGTAGTTTGAAATAACTATGCCAAGTATTTTAATACCTTTGCCCTTAAGACATTTAACACTCATTAGTGTATGGTTTATTGTTCCTAAATTTGGTCTTGCGACTAAAAGTACGGGCAAATTAAGATACTTAATGACATCAATCATTAAGATATCCTTTTTAACTGGAACATAAAGTCCGCCTGAGCCTTCGACTATTGTTATATCCGAATTGTTTGATAATTCATCATAATCTGTTTTTACCTTTTTAAGGTCATATTCAACCCCGTCAATTTCAGAGCTGATTAAAGGTGTTGCAGGTGTGTTTGTTACATATGAGCTTTTTGTAACAACACCTTGAGCTGTTTTTTTGACTTGAGTGGCATCAGAGTCAATGTTTTTTTCTATGCCGCTTTGAAAGGGTTTTAGATAGGACGTTTTTTTGCCCATGTTTACATATTCTTTTGCCAGATGTTTGCAAATATAACTTTTGCCGACATCTGTATCAGTTCCTGTTACAAAAAAGTTCATACCAGATATTTCTCCAACTCTTCTTTATCAAAAAATTCAATACTGTCTTTGTTATGAATAAAAATTAAACATGATATTACTGATTTAAACATTGAAAATTCGCTAAATTCAAATTTTCTTCTTAAATCACCCATGTTATCTGCAAGAAACTCTGTTATAAGAGTTTTGTTTTTAAGAGTTAATGATGTGAAAAAGTCCAGTCCTTCTTTGGTTGAAATTCCTTCAAAATATATGATATCAGGGCTCTGGAACTCAATAAAGCGCATGGCTTTATCCAGATTAAAACCTATGTTTTCATTCAGCTCGCACTGCGAAACATTGTTCAGTTTGTACTTTGCTATAGATTCAAGCGACATGACCGTTTTGTTTTTCGGTATTATACCTGAGGATAAGATTGAATAAATAAGATGCGTTTTGCCGCTCAGTGACGAACCGCAAATAAGTACCACACCTGCTTTGTTCAAGCTTTCGCTTAGCATATTTATTTTATCCGGAGATATACCGAGCGCTGAAAGACTTTTTGGCGGATGATAAATTTTAAGAGAGATTCTCTCCCCGTTTATTGTCGGAAATGCAGAAACACTTGCTGTGAGTTCGCAACTATCAACGTTAAATACAAGTTTTCCGAGTTGAGGTATTTCATATACACTTGGGTCAAGACCGCACAGTGTTTTTAGTGTTTGTATAAAAGAACTTATCAAAAGCTCGGGAATTGAGCCTGTTAAATACACTTCCTGAGGCTTTTTAAAAAATACGCTTAAGCCTTCTTGAGTTGATTCAAAATAAAGCTCATGTACGCCTTGAATAATTGCATGTTTTAATATTGCTCTAAAAAGTGTTCTTATATGTTCTTCACTAAGGTCTTCTTTATGCAGTTCGTCTTGCCAATGATAGTTTTGATTTTTTTCAAGGTTGATGTCTTGAACCTTGCCTTTTGTTTCATAGTATTCGTTAATTTTTTTTAGTATACTTTTTTCGCTTGAAATAATGGGGTCAATGTTTTTGCCTGTTCTTTCAATTATTTTATCTATTGCAAATAAATCAAGCGGGTCAGCCATGGCAACAGAGAGTGTATCTTCTATCAAAAAAAGCGGAAGAATTTTGTAGTTCATAGCCTCTTGATAGCTGATTAGATTTAGGCATTTTTTATCTATTTCGTAATCTTCAAGGTTAACAGAAGGTATGTGAAGCTTTTCTTGAAGAAAATTAAGGAGTTTTTCTTCACTTATTAAAGAAGAAGTAATTAAAACCTGACCAATATTGGTATTTTGCGCCAAAGCCATTTCTTGAGCTTTTTCTAAGTCTTCAAAAGTTACAAGGTTATCGCGCACAAGGTCGTATTTTAATTTGTCTATTGTTTTGTTATCTACTTTTGTATCGGAATACATTATTTTATATACCTGTTAATTGCTTCAACTATATCATTAAATTCAAACGGTTTTGTGATGTACTCGTCTGCTCCTGTTTCTTCGCCTATTTCTTTGTCTTCTTCCTGACTTCTTGCGGTTACCATAATTATCGGAATATTTTTATACTTGCTGTCATATTTTAAAAGGCGACAGATTTTATACCCGTTAATTTTTGGCATCATAACATCAAGAATAATTAAATCGGGCGAACATTCTTTTGCAAGTTTAAGACCCTCTTCGCCGTCATAAGCGCAGATGCACTCAAAACCTTTTGCTTTTAACATAAAAGCAAGCGTTTCTACAATATCCCTCTCGTCATCAACTATTAGAATTTTTTTCATTTTACTTCCTTTTAGGTGTGGCTATATTTCAATTTTATTTAAAATTTTTGAAAGTTCTTTGCCGTCTTCTTTTGATGTGGCTCTTTTTAATACTATATCACAATTTTTCCACTCGGGCTTTTTAGATTCCTGAGCAATTGCTTTTTCCATAAAATCAAAAGCATTAACCGGTGTGTCTGCCAACAATACCCAATAGTCACAGTCTTTGTAGTATTCTTTTGATTTTTTTGTAAATTTAATAAGTTTTTGTTCGCATATATGCTTGATAAAACCGCATGATGGCGTTTCTTTTATATGAAGAATAGCAGTCTCTTCGCTGCTTGATAGAGCATGGTTAATATCCATTATAAATATTTTCTTTTCATCCAACATGGGTATATAGAAAGAAAAATCAGAACCTTTATTTTCTTCGCTTATAACGCTTATTGCGCCAAGATGTGCATCAAGAAGCTCTTTTGTAATAGAAAGCCCAAGCCCTACTCCGCCAATGTTTCTTGTAAGAGAGTTTTCTATTTGAGAAAACTTTTCAAAAATCTTGGGTATGTTTTCTTCTTTTATTCCGATACCTGTGTCTATTACGGAGATTTTTATATATTTACCGTTTATTTTTTCTATCGGAGCAATGAGATTTTGTGTATTTATTTCGCTTTCATCTACTGTTTGTGCAACGATTTTAACACTTCCGTCTTTTGGGGTAAATTTAAGAGCGTTGGAAACAAGATTGGACAGTATTTGTTCTATTCTGTGATTATCTGCATAAACTTCTCCCAGCGGGTCTTTTATTTCAAGGGAAACTTTTATATTCTTTTCGCCTGAAACTTGTTCAAAAGTTTTTTGAGTAAGTTCAAGCGAGGGGATTAGATTTGTAATTTTGTATTTAAAATCAAGTTTACCTGTTTGAACTCTGGATAGGTCAAGTAAATCTTCAATAATTCCCGATAATCTTGAAACGTTTCTTTTTGCCATGTTTATAAAGTTTTTTGCATCGTCTGATATCTCACCTGTTTGCCCGCTTAAAACTATCTCTAAAGAGTTGTTAATAGGAGTTAGAGGAGTTCTTAGCTCATGGGATACAATGGATACAAAGTCAGACTTTAGTCTTTCAAGTTTTTCAAGTTTTATATTTGTATATTTAATTTCTTCATACAATGTCGCACTTCTGAGCGGCAGCGCTACCTGATGAACTATTGTCTGAAAACAGGTCACATCTTCTTTTGTAAATGGTGCTTTTCTGAGCAGTTCAATCACGCCAAAAAAATGGTCGCCAACTTTTATTGGGGCAAAGAGCGAATCGTAATTTAGAGCCCTTAGGTCAAAAATGTTTTGTATATGAGACGGTTTAACGTTTTGAATTATCTCAACCCCGTCAAGATTTGTTTTGTATGGAAGGGGCTCATTTTCAAACAAGTTTTTGTACTCAAGAGTAACTCTGAGCGCTAGTGCCTCTTTTAAACTTTCCGTGGGTTCATAAAGCGAATTTATATAGATTTTATTATCCCCTTGGGAGTTAAATACAAGTGCGCATGATATATCAAAGCTGAGAGTTTTTTCTAAAGCTTCAAGCATGATTGCATACAACTTGTCTTTATCAAGTGTACCTGCAAATTGGGAACTTGTGTTGTATAACACATTTAGCTGATACAAGCTCCTTGCAAGTTCGCGGTTGTTTTCACTCAGTTGCTCAAGAGATTTTTTTATTTTTATGTGTGAATTTATTGTGTGTATCAAGATATTTTTGCACACAGGTGTTGTGATAAACCCGTCAGCAAAGTTTAAAAAGCTTATCTCTCCGCCTTTTTCAAGCAAAAGAAGAACTTGAGTATTTTGCTGCAGTGTTTTTGTTTTAATTTGTTTTGTTAAAATTTCACAGTTGTTGAATTTAGTGTCTATCAAAACTATGTCAGGATTGTATTGCTCAACTTGTGCCAAAATGTTGTCTTGTGTGCTTTCAGACAACAAACACTCATTGTCGTTGTTTTCTATATTATTAATGATATCCTTGCTAAGTTCGGATAGTTCTGATACAAGTAAAATTTTAGACATAATAAAATTCTAGCAAAGTCCTGATTTTTATGCCAGTTTTTAACATTTAATTTACGCTTTTTAAGTAAGAAACAAGTTCTTTTGCATTTTGAATATTCTTGTCAATCAGGGTATCTGCTACACACTGACCCTTATCAATGAGTTTAAAAGCGCACTCAAGATAGGATTTTTCTTGTTGCGGCAGATTATTTTTTGCAATTTCAAAAAGAGTTTTTATGTAAGTTTTTGCTCTAAAGTTTTTGTATGTAAAATCAAGTCCGTAGCGGGAAGCAAGAAAGCCCATGGTGTCTATATCTTTTGAATTTATGTCTTTAAAATGACTTAAAATTTCATCGTAATCACTATTTAAAATACCTTTGTAAAAAGCACATACAGATAGCGCAAAAGGCAAACTTTGGCTGTCATGGTTTCTTATCTCTATACACTTTTTGAGTCTTATGTCCGGAAAACAAAGGCTTGAGTGTAAAATGTAATCTTCAAGGGTGGCAAAGTAGCCCTCGTATCCGGAGTGCATAAATTCGCCAAAAGTAATTTTTCCCTCCAAAGGAATTTTTTTGCCGTTTCTTTCAATAAAGAGCATGGGAATATTTAAAATGGCATTTATATAATCATCAAATGTGGCGTCTTTTTTATCAAGTAAATCTTTATAAAAAAGCTTGCATCTGTCGTTACCTGTATATTTCCAAGCAAGTGCCCGAAAACTTTTGAATTTTGATATTTTGTTGTTTCTTATATATGAATTAGCATAAAATCCTGTTAAAAATGGCGAGATATATGACAGCAGTTTTATTTTTTTAATTGCGTCATTTTCGTTTTTATAGTCTATATTTAGCTGCACACCCGCTGTTTCTCTCATCATGACAGGAGCGTATTTGCCGTGTTTTGGTAAATATTGAGCCATAATTTCGTATCGTTGTTTTTTTACGATATCTGTATTTTCATATGTTGAATAAGGCGTTATGCCACAACCTAAAAATTCAACATTGTAAAATTTTGCAATCCTTTGAATTAGAGAAAAAATTTCTTTGGTATTTTTTTCAATGTCTGCTATGTTTTCTTTTGCCTCAAGACTAAGTTCAAACTGACACCCGGGCTCAAGTGATATTGATGAACCCTCGCCCAATGCTCCAATTACCGTGTTGTCATCATAGAGCATGCCCCAGCCTTTTATGTGCGAAAAACTTTTTATAATTTTTTCCATTGTTTCATAATCAGCATTTTTGTAACTTGAGGAGTCAATGGAAATTTTTTCATATTCAAGACCGTATTTGCTTGTGCTCTTAAAAGAATCAATATAATATTGCCTTATTTGCTTGTAGTGCAAGGGGCATGTTTGAATTTTTGAGTTTTTATAATTTAGCATGCCTTAATTTTACCAGAGGCAAAATTAAATAACACCTAGCCGAGTGTTCCATGTATAATAACTCTATGGATTATTTTTTAAGAGCAAAAAAGTTTAGAGCAAAAAAACGCCTCGGGCAGAATTTTTTGGTGGATGAAGCTGTCATAGATAAAATAGTTTCAAATGTAGGTTCCAATGACAGTGTTTTTGAAATAGGTCCGGGGCTTGGTTTTGTGACGGAAAGACTTGTGGAGTGCGCCCATGACGTTGTGGCGGTAGAAATTGACAAAGATGCAATTGAAGTTTTGAATAAAAACCTCGGCGATAAAGAAAATTTTAAACTTATAGAAAAAGATATTTTAAAAGTTAACCTTTGTGATATTTACCCGAAAGACAAAAAAATAAAAGTGGTGGCAAATATTCCATACTACATTACAAGCCCCATACTTGTTCATCTTTTGGGTGAAATTGATGATATGAATAATTCTAATCGCTCTTTTATAGATGAAATTATTCTTATGGTTCAATATGAAGTTGCAAAAAGAATCTGTGCTAACGAAAATTCGCAAAACAAAGAATACGGCATGCTCTCGATTCTGTCTCAGTTTTACTGTGACTGCGAAATTATAAAAAAAGTTTCAAAGCGCTCTTTTTACCCATCACCAAAGGTAGATTCAGCGCTAGTCAGGATTAAAAATAACGGCATGCCTCGTGTTTTAAATTTTTCGCCCATGCTAAAAAGAACAATAAAAGCGGCTTTTAATACAAGAAGAAAAAATATTAAAAACTCTCTATTGTCGGCTGGGATTTTAGGAGTTAACGAGGCTCTTTTGAAGCTCAATTGGGATACAAATTTAAGAGGCGAAAAGCTCTCGGTTGAAGATTTTAACAAACTGGCATGCGCTCTTGAGGAATATAATTTATGAAAACAATAAAAGTCATGACTCCTGCAAAAGTTAACCTTACTCTTAAGGTAGGTAAAAAGCGCCCTGACGGCTTTCACCCGATTCAAAGTATCATGCAGGCAATAAGTCTTTGTGACTATATAAATATTCAGGTAAAAGACGGCATGGGTTCAATAACACTTGACGGTACAAGCAAAGAAATTCCATATGACGAGAATAATATTGCATATAAAGCTGCAAAAAAGTTTATGGAAGTATCGGGAGAAAAATTTGACGTTAATATATATATAGAAAAAAATATCCCCGTGTGCGCAGGACTTGCAGGAGGTTCTACAAACGCTGCAGGTATGCTCTTTGGATTAAATAAATTGCATAATAATATTCTTAGTGAAGATAAAATGCTTGAAATATGCTCCATGCTCGGTTCGGATTTAAGTTTTTGCCTGAAGGGCTCAAAACAACTTTGCACAGGCAAGGGGGATGATATGATTCCTCTTGAGTTCAGGGATTTTTATATCTCTCTTATTAAGCCAAAAAATCTTAAAATTTCAGCAAAAGAGGCATATCAGAGGTTTGACAATCTGCAAGAAGAATCCGACATGCCAAACGATTTAGAATTTGCGCTTTTACCCCACTATGAGGAGCTAAGAAAGTTGCATGCTCTTGGTTTTTGCATGTCAGGCAGCGGACCTACCTATTTCGCACTTAAGAAATCAGTAGAAGAAAAACTTGGTGATGAGTATTTGATAATAGAAAATTTGCATGCCATAAATCATGGCGTTGTAGAAATTTAGTATATCGGAACAAAATGCCATAAAAATCGTCATTACTAAAATGTGCATAAATACAGGCTTTTTGAGGATTATTAAATTTTGTAAATACGAATTTTAAAAAAAGGCTTGCAAAAAAATATTGAAGTTGTACATTAAATAGAGTGAACGGAACGCACATTGAAAATTTCAGGAAACCTAAAAGACCCTTCGGAACCACATATTAGTGTTCCTGAAATCTCTTAGTTTTAACTTAAAACCGAAGTTAAAAAAAATAAAAAAAACACTTGACAACAAAAATTCAGGTGATAACATAATGGATACAGCGTTAACAACGCTTGAATAAACTGGAATGGTTCATCAAAGTTTATTTTTAACAAAGTTAAATAACTTTGATTATAAAACTGGAAAGTTTATGTAAAGATTTTAAGTCTGAACATTGAAAATAGAATAACGCAATTGTAATTAGAACCTACTAATTACAAGTTTACAAACGACAAATACCTGTTGATTTTTTTTAAAAAACAACGGACAACTTTAAATTTGAGTCAATCACTCTTAATGAGTGTCAGACATAAATTTCTGACAACGGAGAGTTTGATCCTGGCTCAGGACAAACGCTGGCGG
>CALUYX010000039.1 GCA_944325115.1 Candidatus Gastranaerophilales bacterium
TTCTTCCCTCGCCGTCAAGCACAAAGCCGTGAGTTAAGACGGTTTTATACGGTGCAATTCCTTTTGTTGCAACACAAGTTAAAAGAGATGACTGGAACCAGCCTCTGTGTTGGTCAGAACCCTCTAAATACATCTCAACTGGGATTGTGCCAAGCTCGTCGCTTCTTTTTTCAACAACGGCTGACCAAGAAGAACCTGAGTCAAACCAAACGTCCATAATGTCCGTTTCTTTTTCAAATTCACTGCAGCCGCATTCGCACTTATAACCCTCAGGCAAGAAGTCTTTTGCTTCGTATTTTACCCAAGCATCAGAAGATTCTTTTTCAAATTTATTTGCAATTATTTCTATACTTTCTTTTGTAACGATTGGTTTTTGACATTTTTTACAATACAGAACAGGAATAGGCACACCCCAAGCTCTTTGGCGAGAAATACACCAGTCAGAGCGGTTTTCAACCATGTTAGAAATTCTTTTTTCTCCTGCTGCAGGTATCCAAGTTACATTTTTAATAGCTTCAAGAGTTTTGTCTTTAAAATCGCCGACTTTTACAAACCACTGAGGAGTTGCCCTGTACATAACGGGGTTTTTACATCTCCAGCAGTGAGGATAGCTGTGAGTTATGGGCGCTTGTTTAATAAGCGCGCCGAGTTCTTTTAGTTTTTCTATTACAATAGAATTTCCTTTGTAGTACGGCACACCCTCAAGTTCAGGTACTTGGCTTGTCCAGCGACCTTTTGAATCAAAGGGTGAAAATGTTTCTATGTCATATTTTTGGCAAACTTCCCAGTCTTCAAGACCATGACCGGGGGCAGTGTGAACAGCACCCGTACCTGCTTCAAGAGTAACATGTTCTCCCACAAGAATCGGAGAGAATCTGTCATACATCGGGTGTTTTGTTCTTAAGTTTTCAAGCTCAATACCCCTTACACAAGAGCCAATAAGCTTAATGTCGCTCCATTCAACATCGTTTGTATAGCTTTCCAAAAGTTCTTTTGCAACTATATAGTTAGCACCTTGATATTCAAAAATCTGATATTCAAAATCAGGATGCAAACTTATTGCCATATTAGATGGAATTGTCCAAGGAGTTGTTGTCCAAATGATACTGTATAAGGGCTTATTAGAATCAAGATTTGCCATTTTATAGATTTTTTCAGTATCCTCATCAACAAATCTGAATTTTACATATATTGATTCTGATGTATGGTCAGCATATTCAACCTCGGCCTCAGCAAGAGCGGTTTCGCAGCTTGCACACCAATAAACAGGTTTTAAGCCTTTTTGAACATAGCCTTTTTGATACATATCATAAAAAACTCTTATCTGTTGAGCTTCAAACTCGGGAGCAATTGAAAGATAAGGGTTTTCCCAGTTGCCCCAAACGCCTAAGCGCTTGAAGTTTGCCTCTTGTCCTTTTAAATTTTTAAGAGCAAACTCACGGCATTTTTGCCTGAGCTCATATGGAGTCAATGCCTCTCTGCCGCCTTTTATGTTCTTTACAACGGCGTTTTCAATAGGCAGACCGTGAGCGTCATAACCGGGGACATATGGCGCATAGTAGCCTTTTTGAGATTTATATTTTATAACTATATCTTTTAAAATTTTATTTAGTGCCGTACCTATGTGAATTTTATCGGAACTTAAGTATGGAGGACCGTCGTGGAGAATGAATTTATTTGCCTTGTCGCGCTGAGCGATATTTTTTTCATAAATTTTGTTATCTTCCCAAAACTTTTGAATTTCAACTTCTCTAACAGGTGCGTTAGCGCGCATTGCAAGAGTTGTTTGCGGCAAATTAAGCGTGTTTTTAAATTCTTTTTTGTCCTCTGACATATCCTTATTCCTCACATAAATACAATATTATTCTATGATAAAAAAATTTATTTTCAAAGAATAATCAATCAACAACAGATTTTCTATGTTAAGAAAAATTAAGAAATACCTGCCTTGCGGTCAATTTTTTTTGTTCACAAGCTTTAAGTATTTACGCATACTGAAGGGAAATTGACAATGGTTGGAATAAGTTCAAATTTTGGTATTAATTTGCAAGCATACAAAATTGCAAAAAATCAAGCACAAAAGACAAACACACTAAACTTTGGCGCAAAACTCTTTAGAGATGAAGCAGAATCAGTTGGCAACACAACAGACCCGTTAAGGGCTTTAGGATATAATCCTCCACCAACAACTAAAGCACCCGATGTTAACGGTAACTATGCATCCAATAATACAGAGCCTATGAAAAGGGAAAAGGCTCGTTTAGGATACAACCCTGCGCCAACAACTAAAGCGCCCGATGTTAACACAACAGTTGGCAAAACAGGAGCAAAAAAACTTGAAGATGAAGCATGTGAAGCATTTGGCAAAAAAGAGTACAGCAAGTGTATAGAACTCTTAACACAAGCACTAAAGCAAAACCCTAAATCGGCAAGAGCTTGGCACATAATGGGCAGCGCCTATGCACAACTTGAAGAATACGAAATAGCAATCCACAGTTACTCTAATGCCATTGAATTGAGCCCAAACTCATCAAACAGCTTAAAACAAAGAGGTAACAATAAGCTTAACTACGCCAAAAGCATAGAAAGCAAATTCCCTATAAGATACAAAGAGGTACTACGCTCTGCAAACAGGGATTATAATAAAAGCCTTGCAATTAAAGACGACCCGAATATTTATGAAAACAAAGCGGAAGTTCTTATAAGATTAAAAGAAAACAAGCAGGCAATAGAAGCACTTGATAAATGCATAGAAAATTACGAAGCCAAACTTGAAAAAGAACCTGATAATAAAAAGATACAAACAAAACTTGCAAGCGCACATCACAGAAAAGGAGTATGCATATTTGCCACAGCCAAAAATGCGCATTCAAAAGTTAACTACGAAGCATTAGAAGAATTCAACAAGACGCTTGAACTTTTACCAAACTCCGCTAATACATATTATGAAAGAGCAAAGGTGCTGCAACTCATAGATTTAGACAAAGCAAAAGAAGACCTAAAAAAGGCCATAGAACTTGCACCTAACAGAGCGCGTTATTATAAACTCTATGGAAATATACTTGCAGTTAGTAAAAATCAAGACGAAAGACAAGATGGCTTTGGGTATAAGGCAGAAGCTATGGCGCTAAGAGACAGTAATAAAGAATAAATAAGAAAGCTCTCACAAGAGAGCTTTTTTATTGCTTTTAATATTTGATGTGATAACCTTATCACTATGGATAATACGTTAAAAATAGCTATCCCAAATAAAGGGAGACTTTCAACAAAAATTTATGAACTTTTAAACAATGCAGGACTGTCTTTTGGCACAAAAGATGAAAGATGCCTAAAAATTGCAACTCGTGACGGCAAATACTCTCTAATTTTTGTCAGAACTCAAGACATCCCAAGGTTCTTGGACGCAAAAGTAGCTGATGTCGGTTTTACCGGCTGGGATGTTGTAGTTGAAGAAGGCGTTGAACTTGATAAAGTTAAAGACTTTGACTTTGGCGCGTGTGAAATGGTTGTGGCAGTTAAAGACGAAGATACTTATAAAACCCCTTCTGACCTGCCAAATGAAATTAATGTTGCGACATCTTTTCCAAACATTGCAAAAAAATATTTTGAGGGCTTAGGCAAAAAAGCAAAGATTATCGAAGTATCAGGAGCGGTTGAAATTACACCATCATTAGGGCTTAGCGATGTTGTGATTGATATAACATCAACAGGTTCAACTCTAAAATCAAACAGGCTTAGAATAATTGATAAAATTCTTAAATCAACAGCGGTAATTGTTGCAAGAAAAAATCTTGAAGAAGACAAACAAAAGAAACTAAACTCACTCATAAGGGCTCTTGACTCGGTAATTGACGCTCAAGAGAAAAAATACCTTATGGTACATGTTCCAAAAAATAAAATCGAAGAGGTCAAAAGCTTTATGCCGGGACTATCTTCTCCCACTGTTACACAGCTTTGGGGTGATAGCGAAAATGTTGTAATTCACGTTGTTGTAGATAAAGACAAAGTCTATGACAGTATAGACCACCTAAAATCCATAGGCGGCAAGGGTATTTTGATTTTAACCGTTGACCAGATGGTGAAATAATGAAAAGCAATATTGAAAAACTCCTTGAAACAATGCGAATTTTAAGGGGAGAAAACGGCTGCAAATGGGATAGAGAACAAACTCATAAAAGCATTAGAGAAAATATGCTTGAAGAGGCGTATGAAGCAATTGATGCCATAAATGCAAATGATATGAAGCACCTTAGAGAAGAGCTTGGCGATGTGCTTTTGCAAGTTGTCCTGCACGCGCAAATTGCAGATGACAACGGATATTTTAACTTTGACGATGTGGCAAAAACTATTAATGAAAAACTTATACATCGCCATCCGCACGTTTTTTCAGACACCAAAGTAGCTGATGTAGGAGAAATTTTATCTAACTGGGAAAAGTTAAAACTTGAGGAAAAACCTCACAGGAAAAGTGTTTTGGATGGTATTTCAAAATCTCAAAGTGCCCTTATGAAAGCTCAAAAAATCTCTAAAAAAGCAGTGAGAGTTGGTTTTGAGTGGCAAAATATTGAACAGCTTAAAGAATGCGTAAAAAGCGAGTTTGTTGAGTTTGAAAACGCAAAAACACAGCAAGAAAAAGAAGAAGAGTTTGGCGATATTCTCTTTGCCCTTGTTAATTTAGCAAGATGGAACAAAATTGATGCCGAGCAAGCGCTAAATATTGCAAATGAAAAATTTACAAAAAGATTTAAAAAAATGGAAGAACTGACTCAAAAACCCCTTAATGATTTGAGTTTTGACGAGTGGGATACACTTTGGCGCAAAGCTAAAAAAGAAGTTTTAAATGAGGTTTAAAAGCTTTACAGATAAGGCTGTTTAACGTATAATCACCCTATGAGAAAATTAATTTTAATATTTATTTTCACAATATTTTTTTCAGGTGTTGCAAGTGCTAAGAGTGTTGAATTTTCGGTGATTTCAAATGCCGAAATTAAAACAGATAATTCTGTTAAAGACTCACAAAAAATGACACCCTCGATTCAAAAACTTTTGAATTCAATTGATATAATAAACAAAAACGGCAGCGAATTTACGCTATTTTTAGGTGACAATCTTGCAGCAGCCGACAAATATAACCTTGTAATGTTTTCAAAAATTACAAGAAAACTCAAAAAACCAATATACATAAGCGTTGGAGATAAAGATGTAGCTCAAACAAAAAAGCTTGATAAAAATGAATACTACAGAATTTTAAATCTATTCTCCAAAAACAGAACAAAAGAACTGCCGCAGGCAAAAAAAATCAACGGATTTGTATTTATTTTCACAGACGGCATAAACCAGTTTATACCGACGCAATACGGATACTACAAAGAAGACGAACTTGCACTTCTTGATATTATGTTAAAAAAATACAAAAATCATCCGGTTATAATTGTAGGACATTATCCGATTTATCCTTCCGAAGAGATAAAAGAACAGGTATTACCTTTTGAAATTGAAAATTTCCATAAAATTATTTCAAATTACGACAATGTAATAGCTGTAATATCAGGTCATCACGGGATTGATGACGAGTATAAAAAAGACGGGATTTACAACATAAGCGTCCAATCTCTTGCTAAGGATTCAGAGTTTAAAAAGGTATACATTGACTACAGCGATAAAGCAAAATTCACTTTCGTAAAAACAAGAGTATACAAGGTAGATTAAAACTAAAAGGTTAAGGAGTTCAGATGGAGAAAGTTTACCAAAAGATTAAAGTATTTTGTACAAAATACTCTGCCGCCTTGAATGTTATTATTCTGGGGCTGTTTTGTTATTTATTTTTGTTTCACAACTTGGGGCTATATCCGCTTATAGACGTTGATGAAACGCGCTACGTTAACATGTCAAGAGATATGTTCTTTCTAAAAGATTATGTTACTCCATATCTCAACTTTGAAAATTTTCTTGAAAAACCACCACTTTATTTTTGGCTAAATGTCATTGCTTATCATATTTTCAATGACACAAACGTTTTTGTATCGCGCTTTGCAACAGCACTCATTGCAACATTTAGCGTATTTTTCACATACTTTTTTGCTGCAAAAACCATGCAATCAAAAGCATACGGGCTTATTTGCGCTTTTGTATTGCTTTCATCCGCTTGGTTTTTGGTTTTATCCCATATTGCAATATTAGACATGGGATTTATGGCATTTTCTGCCGCAGCAATATACTGTGCCATATTGAGCGAATTTTCAAAAGAATCAAATAAAAAATACTGCTGGTATTTTGCTTGGTTTTTTATGGCGCTTTCGGTTCTTGCAAAAGGACTGATTGGCATAATAATCCCCGCCATGGTAGTATTTTTAAGCTTTTTAGCTTTCAGAAAAGTAAAAGAACTTTTCAAGCCAATAAATATCATCCCCGGTATAATAATATTTCTGCTTGTAGCTATGCCTTGGCACATACTTGTATACAAAGCACACGGAATGGCTTGGTTTAACGACTACATTGTAAAACACCACTTTGCAAGGTTCATCGACTCTTCTATGGGTCTTGGCAGAAAACAACCTTTCCTTTTCTATGTACCCATTGTACTTGCAGGAGTAATGCCTTGGACGGTTTCATTTATATGGCAAATATGCAGAGGTATAAAATCAGCAGCTAAAAACTACAGAGCTGCAAAATCTCCCAAAGTATGGTTTACATCAGATACAAATGACAAAAAAATCATTCTTTTTGCAGTAATTTACGCCATATCAACACTTTTGTTCTTCTCTGCATCAAGTTCAAAACTGCCGACATACGCTCTTGCGATATTTCCGGCATTATCGCTCATCATAGGATATTTCTGGTGGGGTTATGTTTGTTTTGATAAATACACAAAAAATATAAAAGCTTCAAGCCTTATTACTTTTGTAATATTAATCATCGCAGGCATTGCAGGAGCTGTTGTAAATTACTTCCCTCCCGCAGCACTTAATATGTATCTTGATAAATTTGAATCTTTCAGCACAACAATTTGCGTATGGTTTACAGTTCTTCCTTTAATAGGTTGCCTGTGCCTAATAGCAAAAAATCGTGCATTGCTTTTCATTTCAAATGTAATATTTATGCTCGGAGTAATGTTTATTTCAACAGCTTACGTTTTCCCTTCCATCACAACATTTGGACAAAACGAACTTGAAGAATTTGCAAGCATTGCAGCAAATGACAACAAAGGCGCACAGCTTGTTACTTTTGGATTTGCAAGAAAATACTCTCTTATGAATAATTTTGACAACAAAATTACTTACATAATTGATACAGACGCAAAAGATATAGACGAGCTAAACACTGCAATGGCTAAAAAAGGTAAAGTGTATTTAATAGTTAAAAACGATACATATGAATACTTCAAACCTCAAGGCATATTCAAAAACCTTGAAGTTGTTAAACAATACGAAAAATACACCTTGCTTGCAAAATAGCTAGCTTAAAGGAATAACTATACAAAACTCGGTACAATAAGCTGTATCGGGTTTTGTTTTTTCTTGCTTTTTAGAGTCAAAAAATATCTCGCCTTTGTGTTTTTCAATTATTTTCTTGCATATTGCAAGCCCCAAGCCCGTACCTTCGCCGACTTTTTTTGTAGTAAAACCGGCTTGAAAAATCTTCTTTTTATTTTTTTCTTCTATTCCAAGCCCGTTATCTTTAATCGACACATAGAGTTTTTCGTCTTTTACTTTTGTCTCAATTTCAATACTTGCCCCGTATTCACCTGTCTTTAGAGTCTTTTTCTCAACAGATTGAATAGCGTTCATTAAAATATTCAAAAAGACCTGATTCAACATATTGGGATAGCACTTTACAAGCGGAATATCACCGTATTTTTTTACTATATTTATGCCTTTTTTGGTTTTGTGTCTTAAAAGGTCAAGGGTTAAGTCCAGCTCTTGATTAATATTTGCATCCTGCTGTACAACTTCATCAAGTCGCACAAAGCGTTTGAGTGACCTTACCAAATTGCCGATTCTTTTTATTGCCTCAGAATCAATAGAGTTAAGGTCTTTTAGCACATCCTTATCATCAGTGCTAAATTCATCCAACTTGTATATTTTTTTTGCTATTTCATTATTTGCACTGATTGAGGCAAGAGGAGTGTTTATTTCATGTGCAACAGAGGCTATAAGCTGACCCAAAGACGCCATTTTTTCTGCGTTTATAAGTTGCAATTGAGTTTCTTTAAGTTCTTTTATGGCAGATTCAAGTTCCTCTTTTTTCTTTGTTACCTGACTGAACAAAATTGCCTGAAAAATCGCACTTGATATTTGCCCTGAAATACCTACCAGAAGTTCTTTTTCAATCTCACCTATTTCTTTTTTCGGAGTGAAAATAACTATTATACCTAGCACCTCAGAGGTTTTTATAACAGGGATTATTATACGATTCAAAGGCGCTTTAAGGGTTTCTGTTGATGCATTATGCTCTTTTAAGCAAAACTGGAAAGAATTTTTACCGTTGTATATGTCTTTTAAAATATTTTTGTCATATACAAGCTCCTCGCCTATTTGGGAGGAAAACGAGGAAGGGTAAACACAATCAATTATAAATTTTTCCTTTGCATCAATAGCATAATAAAGCTTATGCGCGCCAAAAATCAGGTTTAACTCTTTTAGCGCCGTTTTTATAAGACTTTTTGTATCAAGCGTTTCTCTTATGCTTGTTGAAATTCTGTTTAAAAGAGCCATCTTGAACGCTTGGTTTTGAACTTTGGAATTAGTGTTTGAAAACTCAAGGTTTTGAATCTTTAAGGCTTCATTTTCCTTGCGGAGCTTTTCAAGCTCAAGCTCTTTTGTAACATCATAAAAATAAACTACTTTATATTTTTTAAACGTAAAAGATTTTATTATGTAGTATAAAAACTTGCGCTCCTCAAGCTGATAAAGAGCATATGTGGTAAAATCCGCATTACTCTTTATTGCAGCAATGACGGGCGAATATGACATAAGCTCTTCGCTTTCAAGAAGGCAAATATCACAGTAAAATTTATAGTTAATTTTTTTTAGCGCATCAAGACCTAAAGCCCCGTCTAATTTCATAAAGGACTTAGAGAAAGCCTTGTTGCAATGGATGAAATTTTCAGCTATATCATAGATAATTACGGGTTCTTTAAGGTTATGATAAAAACTTCTTAAAACTTTGCTCATATCATCTCACCCGCAAAACAAAGGTTTCTACAGGACAAAATCGTCGGTGTTTTTCTTTACGTAAAGCCCGAAACCTACTGCTTTATAGCTTGCATTTTCATTTTTTAAGCTGAAATTTTCTTTATTCAGTTCGTTCAATCTTTGTCTTAGCGACTCATTTTCAGTCTTTGCACGAATCAACTCAACTATAACTTCGTCCAAGCCGTCCATTTTTTCGCTTAATACGTCAGTAATTCTTGAAATGATATTGTTTTCAAGATTTTCAAGCTTAGTGCCTACATCAAGCGCTTGATAAGAAGCAAATGAAGCAACGGCATTTTCCTTGTTAAATCTGGATTTTCCACGGGTTAAAAAATTACCCTCGCTTAGATTTACAACAGGAGTATCAATATCATGCGCTCTCATTTTTTCCTCACGCTCTGTGCGTTTCATACGCTCTATAACTCTATCCACCTTTTGTTTTTTAATATCACGAACAGCGCTTGTGTGTTCGTATAATTCTTTTACTTTTTTTAGAACATCTATATCGCTTTTGGAGAAGTAAACGTTACCAAAACCGTCTTTTTTAGGCTTCAAACAAGCCTTTTGGCACCAATTGGAAACTTGAGCCGCACTGGTGTTAAGAATTTCTTCAACCTGATTTGCGTTAATTATTTCTTCGACATTAGTATCTGTTGTTCGATTGGCTGTATAACTTCCCACTTGATAAATTCCTCAAAAACTGTATAACAACATTATAGTTTAAATTTTTCAAAAAAATAGTTTTATTATTTAAATTTTACAAAAATTGTAATATAATTTTAAAAGTAGTATGTTTACTGGATTTTAGGATATGAGAGTAGAGAGAGGGTACTTTATAACTTTTGAAGGAGCTGATGGCTGCGGGAAAACCACTCAGCAGAAACTGGTTGCAAAATGGCTTGATGAGTTGAATATCCAAAACATCTTGACTCTTGAGCCCGGTGATACAGACCTTGGTAAAAACCTAAGGCAAATATTGCTCCACTACGACAAGCCCGTTGCAAACGCTGCAGAGATGTTTTTATACCTTGCAGACAGAGCTCAGCATGTTAAATATGTAATTGAACCTGCTCTAAAAAATAAAAAAATTATACTTTGTGACAGATTTATCGATTCAACTCTTGCTTATCAGGGATATGCAAGAGGAGAAGACATTAAAGAAATTAATTTTCTAAACAAAATAGCAACAGAGGGACTTGAGCCTGATTTAACAATTGTTTTTGATGTTGACAGCAAAACAGCTCAAGAGCGTCTGGGGCAAGAAAAAGACAGACTTGAATCAGAGGGTATGGAGTTTCACAAAAAAGTTCGAAACGGCTATCTTGAAATTGCAAAAAATAATCCCCATAGAATAAGAGTTGTAGATGCAAACAGGGGAATTGAAGAAGTATTTTTAAGCACAAAAAAAATAATAGGAGAACTCCTTAAATTATGAAAAAAATTATCATCTCGCTTTTTATATTTTTTGTACTTACAACAAAAACTACAGCAGCCGAGATTATTGATGGCATAAAACTTTTAAACTCAAACGAATTAAACAAGGCTTGTGAGTTTTTTAAAAATTATACGGATAACAAACCAAACGACCCTGACGGTCACTACTGGCTCGGTCTTTGTTATAAAAAAGCGGGACAAAGTGAGTTAAGTGCATATCACCTGCAAAAATCTTTTGAGCTTTCTCAAACAATTGAAGATATAGACATAGTTGAGCCTGCCGGTTTTAAAAATCAAAATGACTATCTTGATATAGCTCTTATGTACCTTGAAAACGGCGAATTTGATAAGGCGCATTCATACACCAACATGACTTTAAAATTAAATCCCGACAATGCCGAGGGGTACAAATTAAGGTCAAAAATTTATCTTGCGCAAAACGATAAAGACAGTGCAAGAGCTGCTGCAATAAGAGCTATTCAGGCAGATAATACATTACTTGACAGCGATTTAGCAAGAGAATTTGATATAACGGAAGTTCCACCGTTTGATTTTGAATACTATAATTCAAAAGGTGTCGAATATTTTTACAGAGGCGAGATTGAAAACGCCATTAAGTGTTTTGAAAAATCTCTTGATTTAAACTTTAAAAACACCGTTGCTCTAAACAACCTTGCTCAGGCGTATATCAAAAATCAAAATCTCGACAAAGCAAAAAATACACTGAAAAAAGCAATTGTTTTCAATCCAAAATACACTCAAACATACATAAATCTTGCTCAAGTTGCTAAAATCGAAAGTCTTGAGAATGCAAATAATAAATTCAAAAAAGAACAGGAAAGATACTTAAAACAAGCTCTAAAATGCAACCCTAACGACAAAAGAATTTATCTTGAACTTGGAAACATAGAGCTTGAAGAAAAAAATTATGAAAAAGCACTAAAATATTTTAATACCGCACTTGTATATGACGATGAATACTATGAAGCATATCTTGGTATTGCAATAGTTTATATTGAATCAGGAAACATGCAAAAAGCACTTCTGGCACTTAGAAATGCAGGCGCTCTCAATTCAAAATCCGATGAAATTTCTTTCTATCTTGCAAAGATGTGCATACTTGATGAAAAATTTGACGAAGCAAAAGAATACCTTGAAGATGCAATTTCAAAGGCAGAAAATTCTGATTATTATTTGGAGCTGGGCAAAATTTACTATGCAAAAAATGACTACAGCAAAGCTTCACAAATGTTTTTGAAAGCACAATCGCTTGATACAAGACTTAAAAATGCAGCTGAATTGTACAACTATACAGGGCTTTGCTACTATCACACAAAAGACTTAAATAACGCTCTTTCAAATCTGAAACGAGCAGTTGAATTAAACCCTGATAACGTAATTTACATGTACAACCTCTCGCTTGCATACAAAAGCGCCAAAATGGACAGCGAGTATCAAAAAATTTATCAAAAGATAATGAATTTTAAACCCAAAACCGCACAAGACTATATTGACTCAAGCACAATATACTACGACAGAGGTCAAAGCGACATTGCAAAAACTATTCTTGATGAGGGAATCAGAAAAATGCCCGACAAGAAAATTCTCTACAGTGCAAAACTAAAGCTCTTAAAGACTCTTGGCGATAATGAAAACGCACAAAAGCTAAAAGAGCTTATGGATAAAATATTTTAAGCTTGAACCCTGCCGTAAATATCTTTGTAGCGGATAATATCCTCTTCAACAAGTTTATCACCCTTTTGAACTTCCATTATTTTGAGTTCTTCTTCATACGGGTTTGCAAGTGAATGCTTAACTTTTACGGGGATATCAATGCTCTGTCCGGGTTTTAACATAAATGTTTTATTATCCAAAGTAACTCTTGCGGTACCTGATAACACTACCCAGTGTTCAGAGCGGTGGTTGTGAGATTGCAAACTTAACTGACCTTTTTTAAAGACGCAAATCATTTTTGTCAGATACCCCTCACCCTGATTTAATACGGTATAATAGCCCCAAGGACGATATACCGTGCGGTGAATTTTAAATGTGTCGTCTTTTATTTCTTTTAATTTATCAAAGATTTTTTTAACGTCTTGAGCACAGTCTTTTTTGCAAGCAAGAACGGCATCTGATGTCTCAACGATTAAAACATCCTCTAATCCGACACCTGCAACAAGCCTGTCTGAACCGTAAAGAAGAGAGTTTTTGCAACCAACTTCCATTGTATTGCCAAATTTCACATTGCCGTTTTCATCTTTTTTATTGGTATCATAAATTGCTTCCCAGCAACCAAGGTCATTCCAATCTGAAGCAAGAGGAACAAGGGCAATATTTTTAACACGCTCCATAAGTGCATAGTCAATTGAAATTGAGGGCATTTTATTAAAAATAGCATACGGGATATTTTCATCTTGAGTAAAATCAAATTCTTCATATATTTCAAAAATATCCTTTGCATATTCCTTAAGCGCTTGTGCAAAAGTTGAAGCCTTGAACATAAAAATACCGCTGTTCCAGTAGTAATTTCCATCTTCAAGATATTTTTTTGCCGTTTTCTCATCCGGCTTTTCTTTAAACTCATCTACCTTAAAGCCGCAATCTAATGGAGTTTTTGCCTTTATGTAGCCATAGCCTGTTTGAGGAGAATCAGGCTTTATGCCAAAAGTTACGATGTAGCCTTCCTTAGCCAGCTTTTCGCCCTCTTTTACAGTCTTTGAAAATGCTTTCACATCGTCAATCATATGGTCTGAAGGCACAACAATTATTACATCGTCCTTACCGTTATCAAGTATGTATTTAACCGCTGCAGCAATTGCAGGAGCAGTATTTTTTGCAACAGGTTCAGAAAGTACAACCGGATTCTGTGTAAAAGTATTAAGCTGAGTTCTAACATCTGTAGCATGTTTTTGGTTTGTGATGCTTATGATATTTTTTTCATCTATACTATCAAGAAGTCTTAAAAAAGTTTTTTCCAACAAACTCTTTTTAGAGTTTAACCTTAAAAGCTGCTTTGGATAAAGCTCACGAGAAAGTGGCCATAATCTTGAACCCGAACCGCCGGCTAAAATAATACCGTACATTATTAACTCCTTGTAGACTGTCTTTATTGATTATATAACAACTACAGCCTATTTGCCAATAAGATATTTTTTAAGAGATTCTTCCCAATCGGGCATTTTATCATCTCCCTCAAGCACGCAATAGTGCGGTCTTTTAGCGGGACGAGGAAAATCGCTTTTATCAATTGCATTTACACAAACGTTACGTTTCTTAATTTCAAATATTTTTTTTGTAAAATCCGCCCAGCTTGCTTGACCTGAAGAACAAATATGTTAAGTCCCATAAGCCTTATTGTTTTTCATAATATCAATAATTGC
>CALUYX010000040.1 GCA_944325115.1 Candidatus Gastranaerophilales bacterium
GACAGAGTGCCACAGGCCCGTGACGACTTAAACTTGTTATTCAATTATCAATCGGGCTTGCGGTAGCTGCGCTACCTTTCCTCTCGAAAAACGTGACATTTAGTCACCTTTTTCTCGACAGAGTGCCACAGGCCCGTGACGACTTCGTTTATTAAGTTATCAGAAAATGACATGAAAATCAAGTGTGTTAATTTTTCTTGCTTGGGCAAAAAGTTTTTATTATGGTTTTTGTATAAACAAATAAAATTATGAGGCTAATAAAATGACTGATGTAAAACCCGTTTCGTTTTTATTTGGTGACTATACAACTTCTGATGTAACAAAAATTCCCAGATTCAGAAAAATTGATAATTTTATGTACAGAGGAGCAAAGCCCAGCCAAAAGCAGTTGCAGGGTTTAAAAAACTTAGGCATTAATACGATTATAGATTTTACAACAAATTATGGCGGAAACCCTATGTTAAAGAGCGAAAAGGATGATGTTGAAGCTCTTGGAATGAAATATGTCGCTCTGCCTTTTCTTTCATTCAGAAATCCTCCCGAAGAATATGTTGAGAAATTTTTTGAAGTAGTTGATGATGCCAGAAAAAAGAACGAAAAGGTTTATATACACTGTCGTGAAGGTAAAGACAGAACAGGGCTGTTTTCTGCAATGTACAAGATTAATTATGGTCTTGCAAATTTAGATGATGCGATTAAAGAAATGCTTGCAATGGGTCATGATGACCAGTTTAATCCAAATTTAATACCATATCTAAGAGAATATGCAAAAAAAGAACCTGTAAATCTTAATTATGACCCTGCTGCAATAAGTGGTAGAAGTCTTATTAATAATGATTTTAAAAAATAATCTATGTTCGCTTTTTTGCAATTAAATAACTATACTCCTTATGCCAAGATAAATTCTTTTTGCTCTTGCACGAATCGAGCAAGAAAAAATAAGAACAATTTGCCTTTTGACTCCTTTATAAGAACAAGCGCTCAAGGTGATGTTTCGTTTGGTTCAAAACTTAATGAGTGTCATCTTGTGAATATAGATGGGATTGGAAAATGGTATTTACAGCAAATTACACAAAAAACTCTTGATGGTAAAACTGTTGCGGTAAGGAAAATAAGACTCAAAAATGGTGCTGTAGCAAATGTTCAGCCAAAAAAAGGATATATATGCTCTCTTCGAAATAAGCTAAACAGGGAAGTTACCAATCTTGATTTTGTTTTTAGCAAACCAAAACCTCTTTGTCTTAGCAAAAGACTGGATGATGATAACTTAAAAAAGCTTCAGAAGCTAAAAGAAAAAGACAGTGCAAAGTTTTCTCTTGTAAAATCCGCTATTGGGCAAACTATGCTTTATGAAAAGACTCTTGAGGGTGTGGATAACGAGTTTGTATCTTCTTATATTGATGAGTTAATTAGTTCAAACACGGTTTTGCTTAAACATCTTGTAGAAAATAATATTAAAGTTTTAATTTTTGATGACAAGGCTTTTTTTGCGGGGATAAATTATGCAAGTTATTCAAATACATCATTTAGACTTGTTTCTAATGGAGAAAAAACAAGAGTGGAAAAGATTCTTACAGAACCCTCAATAAGGCTTGCCCAAAGAAATAACGGCAAAAAAATTCAAATAAGAGGTACAGAAGTTAATTCTAACAACTCTTTTGCTCATGAGCTTGGTCATATGTATGATTATTGTCACAATTCGGATAAAACTAAGGCAAACCTTGTTTCTTCAAGCGATGAGTTTGTATCAGCTTTAGAAAAAGACTTTGATAACATAACCTTGTTTGACACCATAAGCGGAAAGAAAGCTGATTATACTTTGCAGAAAATATTAAACAGCCCCGACTTTAAGCATTATTTAGGTAATGTTTCTAAAAATAATACCTCAGATGTTTTTTATAATAATTCTATGGCTCGCAAAGAACTTTTTGCGCAAGCAGTTTCATACATTATAACAGGAAAGGTCGCAAATACTGAGTTTCAAAGAAAAATTGAAATACTCTTTCCCAACATCTTGCAGTGTGTGAGAAGAATGTTTGAAATGCAATAGGTATAAGTTATTTATTCTTTTTCTTTGCTTGTATTTCACTTACTCTTTTTTGTATGTCCTCTGCCATATTTATTTGCAGTTGCTTAATCTGACTGATAACCTGTGCCATAGCGGGAGTTGGGTCAGGATTATTAATGTTTGTACCTATAAGAGTTGATTTAAGAGCTTCTATTTTTCCTTCTGCAATGAAGATTATTTGCATGACACTTTTTATTTCATCTTGAGTAAAGTTCATAGACTTTAATTTTTCGGTCATTTTTTCTTTAATAGCATCTCTTTCTTTTGCTATTTGCAGTGTTTTGTCATTGTTTTCATTAATATTATCGTCAAACATTTTTACCTCATAAATTTAACTTGTACTCACTTAATTCTTTTGCTGAATATTTGCAAAGATATAAAAATAAATATTCCCTGTATCTTAAATACATCCATAACGGATTATTATACGCTTTGTGACAAGTTTCGGTGCAATACTTTAAAATTTGTGTTAATTCGTCATTTTGCATACCGCTTGATTCAAAAGTGTAACTTGGCATAAATTCATCCTGCACGGGGTTAAGTTTTGTTATCCCGTATGCTTGCGGATTTTCTCTGAGCCTTGTATGTTTACCCATGGTAAAAACACTCCTGCCGTACGAGTGGATGATATCCTTGTTATTAACAATTAAATCCACTGTTTTAAGAGCGTCTTCTCTTGTTTCTGCCGGGAAGCCGAAAAATATAAACGCGAAATTCCAAATGCCGGCGTCTGCAGAGTCTTTTAATATATCCAATCTTTTGTCTATATCAATACCTTTGTTTATAAGCTCCATTATTTTTCGAGAGCCCGATTCAAGCCCCCATAAAATCATTTTGAGACCGTTTTTGTGAGCCATTTTAAGAGTGTTTGAGTCAAACGCTCTTTCAAGCCTTGCATCCATAAAAAAGTTTATATTCAGATGACTTTTGTCGAGCTTTTCGGACAATTCCTTAAGATAGGCGGGTCCTACGGATTCGTCAATAAATTCAAACTTGTTTATTTTGTATTTTTTCTGAATTTCTTCAAATTCTTTTAATAATTTATCAGCATTTTTTACATTAAAGTTTTGCCCAAAACCTTGGTCACAAAAACTGCATTTGCCCCAGTAGCATCCTCTTGAAGATTGAAAGGGCAGTATGATTTCAGGTGCAAAATATTTGTCAAAATCGTATCCCTCAAGCGAAACATTAGCCATATCATCAAGTTTTAGAGGAGTTTTCTTTTTGTTTATGACAATTTGACCGTCTTTTGGGTAAACAAGGTTTGAAACTTCGCTGATAGGGATTTTTCCGCTAAGATAGTCTGCAAGCTCAACAACCGGAAGTTCGCCTTCTTCAACAAGCAGACTGTGACAGAATAGCTCAAAAAATTCTCTCTTTTTAACAACTTCATCAACTACTCTGCCAAAGAAATTACCGCCGATATTTATGTGTGCATCGGTATTATTTTTCAGCATATGTGCTAAAGTTAACCCGGGGACAATTTGACTTGAAGAGTTTATTGAAATGCCGATATACTGCGCCCCTATAGATTTAATTTCATTTAGCTTGTTCTTGTAGTAGTCAATAAAAATATTTGTATTTTTGTCAAAAACAAAATATCTTATTGTGTTGTAATTAAATTTAAAAAATGGGTTAGAATAAGTGTCCAGACTTATTTTTGACGGATAATAAGGAAGCGATATAATTTCAAGAGCCTCGTCTATAATGCTCATTGATTTTATAAGTATTTCAGGCTTGTAGAACACATCTTTGTCTTTAATTGCAGATGTGGCATTTTCAATGAATTTTGGAATATTGATTAAATCATTTGCTTTTTTGGTTATATATTCCTTAACCTTGGAATATCTTACCATTTTATTTTGTATATCAAGAGGATAGTCGCTAAATTGTTTTTCGGGGCTGTGAAATTTAGCTATTTCTTTTAGTAAGGCATCTTGCTCACTTATCGCTCTTGATGCTGCGTTATATACGTTTATTGATTTTAAGGACTCGTTATAAAAATCTATATTCAAGTCGCAGACATATGTTTCATACCCTGCATTTTTAAGTTGTCCGCTCAGCGACGGAATGGCAAAATGCGGGCTTATGGGTGTCCATTGTGGTGGGAATGCTAAAAGTACTTTCATATCTAAAGTATAGTTCCCAAAAGAAGCTTTAAAACCATACAAACAAGGTAATTTTGTAACAAAATATTAAATTTCAAAATATCTTCCTTATTATTTTGAACTTTTTGCCGATAGATAACATGAAGTCTATTTGGTTAAAGGAGAAAGTATGAGCACAAACGGAATCGGCGGAAAATCATATGATGAATTTTTACAAAGCATTAAAGCCCGCGGTCTTGGTACAACAAGTCTGGGTAACGGTGAGGCAAACTTTGCTGATTATGCAAATGCTCTAAGCAGTGATTTAAAAGAAGAACTCTTGCAAAGCATTGGCGATGAGGCAGGTGATGCAGCACTACAAAGTAAGGTTGCCGGTCTTTTTGGCGGCAGCTCCGTTCTTCAATACAGTGAAGTTATTGCTGCAGCTGAAGCTGCAGGATTAAGTTGTTCTGTAGAATATGTGTCTACATCTTACATTATCGATAACAAGGCAGATGGTCACTATGATACCGATGTGACACAGGGTGCAATAGCTGTATATACTTTTTCTGATGGCAACTCTACTATAAAAATAGCAGACGCTAACGGCAATGGTGCTCTTGAGGCTGAAGAAATATTTTTAAATGAAATATTGGGGGATGTAACAAATACTCTGGGTGCTTCTTCCTCTTCTTCTGCTACTGCGGGCACAAGTGCAATTGATATTGCAAAAATGCAGCAAGATATTTTGTTAAAGCAAATTGAAGACAGCAAAAAAAGACAACAGGAAATGATGAAGCAAATGCAAGAAAGTCTTGAAACTTCAACTGAATCAAAAGAAGCTGAAGAAGAAGGCAATGCTCCAGATTCACAATCGCAAACCGAAATGAGCCAAAGCGAGTTTGAAAAAGCTGTATTAGATAAGGCTATTTCATCGTATGCGGGAAAAAATATTAGCGGTGTGTCTGCAATAGAAAAAGCTATGGAAAAGGTCGCTGATGAATATGGGGTTAATTTTGACCTTTCCGCATCTGAGATGATTGAACTTGGAAAATCATTCTCTAAAGCTTCTCAAGCGGTAAAAGATAAAGAACAGGAAGAAGCGAAAAAAGCTGATTCTGAAGATTCAAGCACTGAATCTGTTGATGATGAGCAAAGCGTAAATCCTTATAGCGATAAAGAGCTAAATTCAGACGAGAATGAAAAAGCATCCCTAAGCCAACAGGATGATTTTGAACAAGATAACTTTTTTGAAGATGATGACCCGTTTAAGAAAAGAAAGGATATTTAATAAATGCAAATAACCCCGCTCTATGGCGGGGTTATTTTTTTATGTTCCGATTTTATGAACTCTTACAAAATTTGTTCTGCCTGTAATTAAATTAGGTGCAGAGCCTGTTATTACAACATAATCACCTTTATTTAATCTTGCCTCGTTTATTAAAAAATCATCGATTTTTAAGAGCATATCTTCGCCAAGGACAGAATCCCATTTTTTGTAAAACGCACAAACACCCCAGGCTATGGACATTTTTCTGCAAGTTTGTTCCAGGTCTGATACCAAAATAATAGGGACAGAGGGTTTTAGTTTTGACATAAGTCTTGTTGAATAGCCAAAATGTGAAAAGCTTAAGACTGCCTTGGCGTTTACATACTTTAGCATTTTATCTGCACCAAAAACAATTGCTTGGCGCGTAAGTGCCATATCTTCAGAAACTTCAAAGTCTTTGTCAAATTTATAAAAAGCGCTTTTTTCCGTTTCTTGTGCTATTTTTGACATAGTTTTAACTGCTTCTGTTGCAAATTTTCCCACAGACGTTTCACCTGATAGCATTACGGCATCTGCCCCATCAATAATAGCGTTAGCAACATCAGATGCTTCAGCTCTTGTGGGAATGGGCTCGTTAATCATAGATTCTAACATCTGCGTTGCAACAATAACAGGTTTTTTTTGCTTGTTGCACTCGCTTATTATAAGTTTTTGATACACCGGAACTTCAACGGGTGAAAGTTCTATACCTAAATCCCCGCGTGCAACCATAATGCAATCGGATACAGAAATTATCTCGCTTAAGTTTTTAATTGCTTCAGGTTTTTCAAGTTTTGCAATCACGGGTATTTTAGAGTCCATGTTGTTAATGTATTTTTTGCACAAAAGTACATCTTCGGCTTTTCTTACAAATGAAAGCGCAATAAAATCCGCCTCCATTTCAACTGCAAATTTAACGTATTCTATGTCCTTTGGTGTAAGCGCGTCAAGACTTGCTGTTGAACCGGGGATATTAAGACCTTTTCTGGATTTTAAAATGCCTCCGTTTGTTATTTTTGCCCAGACTTTATCATCTTGAACTTTAATAACTTCGGCTGCAATTTTTCCGTCATCCAAAAGTATTTTGCTTCCCGTGCTTACGTCTTTGCTTATTCCTTTATAATCAACAGGGATTATCTCTGGAGTTTTTTGATTTTGTGAATGCTGAAAAATGACCTCATCGCCGTTTTTAAGGTTTATTTCTTCAATAAGATTACCAACTCTTATTTTAGGACCTTGTAAATCCACCATTATGCCGCAATATACATCAAGCTTTTTACTAACTTCTCTTATCATTTTAAATTTTTCTCTATGGTCATCCATATCTCCATGAGAAGTGTTTAGTCTAAAGACGTTTGCTCCCGCTTTAAGCAAGCTTTCTATAGCTTCTTTTGTGGCAACGGCAGGTCCTATTGTGGCAACTATTTTTGTTCGTTTATAAAAATCTGATTTCATAAATACTCCGTTAGTTAAAATACACAATAATTTTACCACAAACATTTATCTTGTTGTAAAATATCAGTATCATAAGAGGTGAAAAATGAATATTGTATTAATGGAGTCACTGGGAATAGATAAAGATTGTCTTAACGGATATGTCCAAAAGTACACAAAGCGCGGACATAACTTCGTTGTTTATGACAGAACAAATGATATTGAAGAGCAAAAGAAACAAGTAAAAGACGCCGATGTAGTAATTATCGCCAATATGCCTTTGTGCTCGGATGTTATAAAAAGTGCTAAAAACCTAAAATTTATTGATATAGCCTTTACTGGTGTTGACCATGTTGATGTTGAATGCGCCAGAAGTTTAAATATTGCTCTTTCTAATGCTTCAGGGTATTCAAACGATTCTGTGGCCGAGCTTACAATTTGTATGATTTTAACTCTTTTAAGAAATGTTAGAGAAGTAGAACAAAAATGTCGCAAGCTTGAAACCAAAGACAGACTTGTCGGTAATGAATTAAACGGCAAAACAGTTGGTATTATTGGAACAGGTGCAATTGGTACAACAGTTGCAAAAATTTTAAAAGCTATGGGCTGCAAGATTATTGCATATAACGGTTTTTCAAATAAAACAAGTGATGACTTAATTACATATATGCCTCTTAAAGAAATGCTTGAGCAGTCTGATATTGTTACTCTTCATTGTCCTTCAACAAAAGAATCAAAGCATCTGATAAATAAGACGACACTTTCGTATATGAAAAAAGATGCAATACTTATCAACACTGCAAGAGGCGCTGTTGTTGATTCTTGCGCACTTGCGCAAGCTCTTAATGAGGGCAAAATACGCGCAGCTGCTATAGATGTATTTGATAAAGAACCGCCGCTTGATGAGTCTGAACCCTTGCTTAGTGCAAAAAATACTCTGATTACGCCTCATATTGCTTTTGCAAGTAAAGAATCTATGTTAAAAAGGGCGAAAATTGTCTTTGAAAACCTTGATATGTGGCTTTGCGGAAAACAAATTAATAAGGTATAAAATGGAAAAAATTAAGCTTCATTTTTGTGATTTTTGGAATTGTCATACATACGAAAATGACTTTTTTGTAAATATATTAAAAGACAAATATGAAATAGTTTTAGATTCCAAAAATCCCGATTTTGTTATCTGCTCTTGTTATGGCTATGAATACAGGAAATATAATTGCCCGAGAATATTCTACAGTGGAGAAAATATCACTCCGGATTTTAATGTCTACGATTACGCCATAAGTTTTGACAGATTAAGTTTTGGCGACAGGTATCTAAGAGTCCCTATATATTACTTTTTTGACAAAATAAGAGAAAAAATTCCTATGCCAAAAGAGCCTCATAAGAGGGATTTTTGCAGTTTTTTATACTCTAATGGCGTATATTGTGATGATATCAGAATAAAGTTTTTTCATCTTTTATCTAAATACAAAAAAGTTAGCTCTGGCGGAAAGCTGCTTAATAATGAGGGGAAAATTATCTCGGATAAGATTGATTATTTAAGCAGACACAAGTTTTCTATAGCTTTTGAGAATACTTCAAGTGAAGATTATGTGACTGAGAAGATTTATGATGCCTTCCTTGCGCATACTATTCCCATATACTGGGGTGATAAAAACGTAGTAAAGGATTTCAATTCGGATGCTTTTATTAATGTAAACGACTATGCTTCGCTTGATGAAGTTGTTGAAAAGATTATTGAATTAGATAATGACGATGAAAAATATTTGAAAATGTTAAACACGCCATATCTCATAAACGGAAAGTTTGCAGATGATTTGTCTGATGAAAAAATTCTTGAGTTTTTTGATAACATATTTAAAAATAAAGGCAGATTGTATCGCAATGACAAAAATAATTCATGGGATAAAAACGGCAGATTTTACCTTTATTCAAAATTTCAAAGAGGTGTAAAAAAGAAAATTAGCGAGTTTCTTTTGAAGCGATAGTGTAGTTTTTCTCAAGTTTGATTTCATTTATTAGTGCTTCTCTGAATTCTTTTCTGTACAAATGCCCTAAATGTGACCCTCTGTCAAACAGCACTAAAGATGAGCCCGATAGTTCTTTTAAGTCTTTGAGTTGCTTGTCATTTACAAGATAATCGTCAAGCGAGTGAAAAATTTTATAATTTCTATTGTTTTTTAAATATTCATTTATGCTGTACAGACTGGCTCTTCTGTTAAGTTCTTCCATAGTTTCGATATTATTTTTTAACATGTATTCTTTTGCATAGTCTAAGTAACTTATGTTGTTTATTGAATTATATATGTCTGTTCTTTTTGTTTGAGATGTGTTTTTAAGTGTAAATACCAAATCGGATAGTTTTTGCCTAAGTACAAAACAGGTTATAAGACGTGCTTCATCTTCTGAAAATGGCAGTGTTTCGAGTTTAAAATCTTCCTTGTTTTTGTTTCTCTCTTCGTATAGTTGAATAATTTTGGAGGCACCAATAGCAACTCTTTTTTTGATATCGACGGGATTATTACTTGCTATGTCATTGTTTTTGTCAATTACGTTGACTGCATATAAAAGTTCTATCGGCGGATTTATGGAGATGTATTTTGTAATGTTAAGCGTGTTTTCTTTTGACTCTAAATCAGCAACAAATAACGTTGCAAATGCGCCGAATGAAGTACCTAAAACCACTCTGTCGGTAAAATTGCATTCGTATTTATCTTCAAGCTTATCGATAATTTTTTTGGTTATTTTTCTTAAATGTATGCTATCGATTTCAGGATTGCCGGGAGCGTAGCCGTCAGGCAAACTTTTTGCAAATTCCCAGTGAAAATGACTGCCTTGAATGATAACCGAGTAACCTTGGTCGTAGAATATTTTTGCAAATACTAAAGAGTGATGCGATGTAACCCCTTCGCCTATAGACGGGTATAAAATTACAAGGGGCGAGCTTTTCTTTTTTTGCAGTAAGTATCTGAATGTATAATTATCCTTGCCTTCTGTTACATTTACGGATGATGTTTTTACTTTTTTCTCAAAACATCTGTTCCACACGGATAATTCACTCCAGATTGAATTATTCATGTTCTTTTCGCTAAACAGTGCCGTTCTCATGGCATCTGTAACAGGACACTGAGGGTTAAAGTTTTCTAAAATAATATCGGGTATAAGCTTGTTATCTGCAAGATTCAGGTCGTCTTCTTTTGCTTCGTCAAACCAAGCGTATCCCTTTATGGCATCATCAACTATCAGATTGTTGGTTGTTTGTTCTTGTTTTTGGTCTTTAATATCGATTGATTCGTTTTTCTTCTCGTCTTTTATCAGCTTTGCGCATTCTTTAAGCGCAAGTTCAAGGACTTCTTTTCTGTCGTAATTATTTTCTTTGATATATCTTTCAAGTCCGTAGATTTTTTTTGCGATGTCATAGGGGTCTGCAAAACTCGATTCAACAAGTTTAATCATAGGTTGGGCGTATGATGTTCTGTTGACAAGCAGTCCTGCCTTTACAAGTGCGGTAATCGGACTGCCTATGTACATGGAAGCATCAAGAGGGCATTCTATGAGTGAGCCTAAAAGCGCTCTTGGTGTGGTTGAATTTATAAAAGGCAGGACAAGATATGGACCTTGTTTTATTTTGCATTTTGCAAGCCCTTGTGCGACATCTTCCTTTAGCGGTTCTAGTTTAAAAAATCTGCTTGCAGGGTCATACATGCCCGCAAGTCCTATTGTTGAATTAGTTATAAACCTCAGCGTTTCATGACCTGTGGCTTTAAAATCCCTTTGTAAAAGCGTGCTTACAAGTCTTTTTGGGTATTCAATGTTTGTGTAAGCGCTTTGTATTCTATCCATTCCGTATTTTGGCATTATCGATGCCCAGACTATGTGAATGGGTTTTATTGCATATTTGTTTAATTTTCTGTTGAAGGCAAACATTTTCCTGTTAAAGCCTTCAAATTTATCTTTCCCGACAAATTCTACCGCATAATCGGGATAGCGTGTAGCATTTTGCGCTGTTGTATCTGCTTTAGCCGGATTAATGTTTGCAAGAAAAAGTAGCGCGATAAAAACTATCGCTTTATTTTTAAAGTTCATCTCTAAATCCTAATCTCTGATATATTTACATTTTATTGATTTAAAAAATGCGCATATCAGACAGTAGAATATAGAAATGTAATGTATTAAAAAATCTTTTAAATTTGATTATTTAAAATTAGTTATCAGAATTGTTAGCAGATTTTTTGCCAAGATATTTGTTGAAAAAATCACCAATTTTGGTGGGATGATTTTTATCATAAAGACTAAATAAAGCGCCTGCCAGCATGCCTGCTCCCACTGCAGCAAATGTTACAATGCTGCTTACGGTAAGCGGGTACATTTTAGTCTTTGTGTTTTTCATTATAGCTTTTGTAGCCAGATTGTTTAAAAAGACATCCGCTACAACTGTGCTTAGACCAAAACCGCCTACAATTGCCCCTGTTCTTGAATTTTTGGATTTTTTGTCAGTATTTTTTGTAAAAGCTAAATTGTTTTGAATTTTGTTAATTTGCATAGCACCTAACCCAATTTTTGTAAATTTTATATTAATGTATATTTAATTGTCAAGTCATAAATTTTTTATTTTCCATGCCTTACTTTTGTTTTATAATATTTTAGGAGTTAGAGGAATTATTTGTGTTTAATAAAACTGATAAGAAAACCAGAGATAATCTGGATTTGTATGCAAAGTACGGAAGATATGATAATTTAGGCATGTCTTCTCTTATTGCAAGAGGTCAAATTCCCCTTAAGCAAAGACAGCTTGCAACAAATTATATGGTTATAAAAAGAATTTTTGGCTTTAGCGCAGTGCATTCAAGAATTACAAACTCTGAGCGTGCGATTCTGAAGAAATATGGTTTTAATGTTCTTGAAAACTCTACTATTTCTCAAATAAATCATCAGTTGGAGCAATTAAAAGTTTGGTCTAACTCAAATGACTCTTTTGTAAAAGCGTACGCTGACGAGATTTTTGAAATCAGGATTAAGGAATTGAAATTCTTGCGTGCAAGTAACTATACAACTTCTGTCAGCGAGTTTTATGATGGTTACAGAGCGCTTGAAAGATATATAGAATACATTGCCAATTAAGAGTGTATTAAAGCGCTGCAGTCGTTTTTAAATTGGTTAATATGATGTATCACGTTTAATTCGTTATTTGAGTCGATTATTACTCGTACATGCCTTTTTGGTTTTTTACCTGTTCTATCGGTTATTTCTCCCGATATTTCGCCCCTTTTTGTTTTGGGGTCATAATCCATATCTACAGCTATATCGCATTTTCTTTCGTCTGAAAGTGCATTAAGATAGCTCATGGTTTCATCCATTTTTGTGCTTATCTCGTTATCTTCATCCATTTTGTTTTTTGCTTCTTTTGTGTTGAGATTTTCCTTAAATTTTGCACCTAAAAAGCTGTTTTTGCATTGCATTTTGCTTGCGGAAATTTCTTCTATTTTCATAAATAACCACTTCCCCATCTGTTAATTAAGTTGCAATATTGTACTAGCACAAAATATTTTACACTTCAAGTCTGTTAATTTGCGAATCTAAAGAGCATTATATCGCCGTCTTGAACTATATAGTCTTTACCCTCCAGTCGTGCGACACCTTTTTCTCTTGCTGCAGCCCAAGAGCCTGCTGCAATAAAATCGTCGTATGATACGACTTCTGCCTTAATAAAACCTTTTTCAAAATCTGTGTGTATAACACCTGCTGCTTGCGGCGCTTTCATGCCTTTTGTAATAGTCCAAGCGCGTACTTCTTTTTCGCCTGCTGTAATATAGGTTCTCAGTCCAAGCAGGTCGTACACGCATTTAATCATTTTTTCAATACCTGATGAGTCTGCGCCAAGCTCTTTAAGGTAGTTTTTAGATTCTTCTTCGCCGAGTTCAACAAGCTCGGATTCAATTCCTGCGCATATCATAACAACATCGGCGCCGTTTTCTTTTGCATATTTTTTAACGCGCTCTACATACTCATTCCCCTTTGCAAGGTCTGATTCTGCCACATTTGCGCAGTATATCATCGGTTTTGTCATTAAAAGATGAAAATGATGCAGCGCCTTTAGCTCTTCTTCATTAAAGAGTTCTTTTGTGTTTATAAATTTTCCCTGTTCAAGATAGGGCATAAGGCGCTCTATTATTGAATTTTCAAGAACAGCTTCTTTATCTCCGCCTTTTACTTGTTTAGAAATTCTTTTAAGTCTGTTTTCAAGCGTTGTAATATCAGCGAGCGCAAGCTCCGTGTTTATGGTTTCAATGTCATCAATCGGGTCAATTTTGCCGTTAACATGGATTGTGTTTTCATCATCAAAACATCTTACAACTTGAATTATGGCGTCAACTTCTCTTATATTGTGCAAAAACTGGTTTCCAAGCCCCTCGCCCTTGCTTGCGCCTTTTACAAGACCTGCAATGTCAACAAATTCAATTGCAGTGGGTATAACGGTGTCCGTTTTAACCAGTGTTTGAAGTTTGTAGAGTCTTTCATCAGGAACGGTAACTACCCCTACGTTAGGCTCAATTGTACAAAACGGATAATTTGCGCTCTGTGCGTTTTTAGATAGCGTAAGTGCGTTAAATAAAGTTGATTTTCCGACATTAGGTAGTCCTACAATTCCTGCTTTTAACATTTTTAATTCCTTATTTATAAAAGGGCGCAAGCTAAGGTGCATGCGCCCAAAGAGTGTATTTACTAGTTTTGTGCTACGGGAACTTTTTGTTGTTCCAATTGTAATGTCATTGTTGTAACGTCACATACGTTGCTTGGACCGAAGTATTGGATTGCTCCGGGGAATACGTAGCAGTCATTAAGCACCCAT
>CALUYX010000041.1 GCA_944325115.1 Candidatus Gastranaerophilales bacterium
GTAGATACAGATGATGACAATCCTGACCACCCTGGTGTAGATACTGATAGCGACTCAGATACAGACGTTGATACTGATACGGATACTGACACAGATACAGATACGGATGTTGACACCGATGTAGATGTAGACACGGATGTAGATATTGATACTGACGTTGATACAGATGTGGATGTAGACACTGACGTTGACACAGACACTGACTGTGATACACCGCCTGATGTAGATAGCAACTACGACGATAACTTCTCACCAATAGATTCCGGCGACAACTTTGATGATATCTTCTCCGGACTGGACTCGGAAGACAATCTTGACGACACATTCTACACTGCATAATACAAGGCCAGATATAATAAATGGGGCGATAATTTCGCCCCATTTTAGTTTTTAATTAAATTAAAAAGAAGAATCAATAGTGCCACCACCAAGAACTTTATCACCATCATACAAAACAGCCGCCTGTCCTGGGGCAACAGAGCTTTGCTTAACCTCAAATTCAACCCTGATAGAGTTATTATCAGTCAAAAAAACAGTGCAATTAAACGGCTGCTGAGAAGAGCGAATTTTTATCTGCGCCCTAAACTCTTTATCTGGAGCAATACCGCTTATCCAGTTGAGATTAGAAGCTATTAAACCGTTTGAATATGTATCATTTTTTGTAGAAACAATCAATTGATTTTTATCTAAATCAAAGCCTACAACATACAAAGGCTCACTAAACGATATTAACAAACCCTTTCTTTGACCGATTGTATAGTTCTGAAGACCACTGTGAGCGCCAAGGATATTACCACATAAGTCAACAATATCACCACTTGTGCCTTTATCATCAAACAAATCAGAATATGAACCTGCATAAAAGTCCTGACTGTCACGCTTTTGAGCCACAGGAATACCCATATTCATTGCATAATCACGAACTTCATCTTTGGTCATAGAACCAAGAGGGAAGAGAATATTTTCCAAATCCGACTGCTTTAGCGAGCACAAAAAGTACGATTGGTCTTTTTTTAAGTCCAAACCCCTCTTTAAAACATAATACCCCTTTGTATCATCAAATTCATTTCGCACATAGTGTCCGGTTGCAAATTTATCAAAGACGATTCCCATTTGCTTTGCTTTTTGAGGAAAAACACCAAATTTTATAACAGGATTACATATAACACAAGGGTTTGGAGTACGTGCTGACATGTATTCGCTTTTAAATTTTTTAAAAACAAGCTCGTCAAATTCCCCCGATACATCAACAAGAGAAAAATCGCAGCCCAAAAAACTGCAATTAGATTTAGCATCTTGAATTTCAGAGGTCTTATCGGAACCATAACAAGAGCGCGAAAGATTATTTTTGACATCACCGCTATATATTTTCATCATAGCGCCGACAATCTCGTTACCCTGAGACTTAATAATATGAGCTGCTACTGCAGAGTCAACTCCGCCCGATATTCCAACAAGTACTTTCATAACCGAGATTTTAACATAAATAAACACTTGTTTGACACTGAAATTTAATTTTTGTAAAATGATTGAATGCTACCTATTATTGATGAAGAAACAGTAGAAAATATCTTAAGCGAAATTATGCAAGATGTGCATGGATGGCGCAAAAAGATGATACATTACCTTAAAGAAGAAAATCCTGAGGTCAATACCGCAATCATTCAAATAGCTCAAGGGTCGGATTTAGACCCAAAAGCCGTTGCAACAGGCGCATATATGACATACTTAATGCTTGAAAAAGCATCAGAGCAAGACAACGCCACCGTGGATTTTGAAGAATAGTCAAAAATACAATTTTTAGTGTAAAATATTATTATGAACAGCACAAACAGTACAGAAAAAATAGTTGAAATGTCCTATGTGGCACAAATTCTCAATAATATAAGAGAAGTCATAGCAGAGGACAGAAGGCAGAAGCAGCCGTTAATATTGAGAATTAACGAGGCTTTTATTTTTAACATCGCAAGAAAAGCTATTACAGACAAAAACTCGACTTTTTTAATGTCAATAGCAGGTGAGTCAGCCTCAGGAAAAACAACACTTGTAAAAAATACCGCAAAAGCTTGCTTAAAATCAGATACAAACGATGTTTACACAGTTGTATGTTGTGATGATTACTACAAAGACGCTTCAAAAGAGCTCTCTCAAGCCGGAAGCTATGAAGAACTCTTTAAATCAGGATTTAGCTTTGATACTCCCGATGCTATCGACTTGGCACTCATGAGGCAGCATCTAATCACCCTAAAAGAAGGCAAGGAAATATATTCGCCTTTATACAATTTTGTAACTTGCGAAAGCAAAAAAGACATGGTTTTAAAAAAACCTGCAAAGCTAATACTAAACGAAGGTTTATACGTGCTCAACGAATGCATGCGCGATATTGTTGATGTAAAAATATACGTATATACACCATTTGAAATAATCAAAGAACGTTGGTATTCAAGAGCGGTTTCACGAGGAAAAATAGGAAAAGCAGCGGATATGCAGTTCCATGATGTTAACCAAACTGCTTTCAGATATATTCGTCCTACCATGGATATAGCGGACATCGTGGTAAATGGTCTTACAACTCAAGAATACATCGAAGATATGACTCATCGCTTTATTGCAGCCATAACCGATGTTATAAATAAAAGATAGTACTTGACATTGTAGCTTGATTATATATTATAAATATGTCCAATGGGGCGTCGCCAAGTGGTAAGGCAGCTGGTTTTGGTCCAGCCATTTCAGAGGTTCGAATCCTTTCGCCCCAGCCAATTAACTCCCGAGATTCGGGAGTTTTTTGTTACTTATATTCGGTTTTAATGATATGAATCTCTACAAAACTACTTATCACTCACCATTTGGCACTTGTACTCTTGTAGGAGATGAACAAGGGTTATCGGGCTTATGGTTTAATAACCAAAAATATTTTTGTGAAGGCTACACAAAAGAAAAATTAATACAAAAAGATGAATATTTTATCGATGCTACAAACTGGTTAGACAGATATTTTTCAGGTGAAAAACCGGACATCTTTGAACTAAAACTTAACGCAAGAGGCAGTGAATTTAGAAAAAAAGTATGGGAAGCACTATGTAAAATACCTTATGGAAAAACCATAACCTATGGCGAAATTGCAAAAGAGCTTTCAATTCAATCCCCAAGAGCAATAGGTAACGCCATATCGCACAATCCGATTTTAATCATAGTCCCTTGCCATAGAGTTGTCGGAAAAAACAGTGGAATAAGCGGATACAGTGCAGGTATAGAAACAAAAATAAATCTTTTAAAGCACGAAAAAGTAAATTTGCAAAAGTTTAATATATAATAACCATATGTTAAGTAAATCGAGAACAAGACTTTTTGGTGTAATATATGGAGCAATTGCCGCAATTTGCTACGGTATGAACCCATTATTTACGCTACCCTTATACCATAGGGGCATGGATGTTAATTCGGTGCTTTTTTACAGATACAGCGTTGCGCTTATTATTCTGCTTATATGGCTAAAATTCTTTAAAAAAATTCCCCTAAAAATAAACAGAGCCGAAATAATGCCTTTAATATTTATGGGGCTTGCTTTTTCACTATCATCACTTGCGCTTTTTAAAAGCTATACATATATGGATGCGGGCATTGCCTCTACAATTTTGTTCATATATCCGGTAATGGTTGCGATGATAATGATTTTATTTTTCAAAGAGAAAATAAAAATATCCGTTATCAGCTCAATAATACTTACAATATTTGGAATAATTTTGCTATACAACGGTAAGCCTGATGAAAAATTAAGCAACATTGGGGTAATAATGGTGCTATTATCCGCACTAAGTTATGCAATATACATAGTGGGCACAAAAAAAATTAGAGCAATAAGCAGGTTTAATGCCGCAAAACTAACATTTTATATTATGCTTTTTGGCTCTATAGTTTTCATCTACAACTTAAATTTTTTAAAAAATTTAAGCCCGATAAAAAGTACTTTTCAAGTACTTGATATATTTGCACTTGCTTTTTTCCCGACGGTAGTATCACTTGTAGCCCTTAGTAAATCAATAAAACTTGCAGGTCCTACAACCGCCGCAATATTAGGTGCTCTTGAACCTGTTAGTGCGGTTTTCTTTGGCGTGTGCATATTTTCGGAAGAATTGAGTTTAAGAATAGTCCTTGGAATAATTACAATACTTTTTGCAGTATCAATAATCATAAAAAAATAACAAGTTTGAAATAGTAAAGATAAGTTGATAAAATTTATAAATGAAAATATTTAAGAAAATAAAAAGATTTTTCGTAGAAAATTTTAAAATAATATACCCTCATGAAAGAAAGTTTATTAGAAAATTTATTTCAGAGATAAACCCATCAAATGCGCTTATAGTAGAAGCGAACGATTTTCACAACGAAACTTTACCCTCATATGCAGATTATTTTAATAAAATCGGCTGCAAATGCGATATTTTAATAACCCCAAAGGCACTTAAGAACAATGTATTTTTTAATATAGATAACTCATTTTATAATAAAATATCTTGCGCAAGACACAATGTAATATATAAAATTTTGTCTTTAAAAGAAATCAAAAAGTATAAATATATTCTGGTTGCATCGGATGAAATAACCTTATTAAGAAAGAAATTTTCAAATTTAGAAAATCTTCAAGATAAAAATGTCGTGCTTGTTGAGCACGATTTAAATACGATAAATAAAGAAATAAAAGAAAAATACAAATTCTGCTGTCTGTGTGAGCACAAAAACCCAAACTACACTAACAACGTAGTAAATCCTCATTATTTCGGTAAAGTAAACATCACTGCCAAAAACGACACAACAAGCTTTATTGCAGTAGGAAGAGTACAGCAAGGGCGCATGGACTATGGTCAAATATATAAGAGTCTAAAAGAAATAAATAAAAAAGAAACAAAAAATTTCAACATTGTTTTTGCAGGAGTAGAGGTTGATAAAATCGACCCAAAGATAGCCTCAGCCAACTATTTTAAATACATTTATTCGCCAAATTTTAAAGAATTATACAACGAAGTTGAAAAATCAGACTTTATTTTAATGCCTTTTAACTTATCACAACACAAAAAATACCTTACACACGTTACAACAGGGCAAATGCAGCTTTCGCTCGGATTTTTAAAGCCAATTATAATCAATGAAGAATTTGCAGACGTATATTCTCTTAATGACAACAATGCAATTATTTACAAGGGTGCTAATCTGGATGAGGCGATAATAAGGGCAATTAATATGTCTAAAGAAGACTACGAGCAAATGCAAAGAAATATAAAAAAGCTCAAAGATGAAATATTTGAAAAATCTTGCACAAATTTTTATAATCTTTTTACTAAATAGAATTACCAAACTCAAACACTACAGAGCAAGTAATTTTTTAAAAATGCGGATTATAATACCCCTGACAATCAGATTTTAAGGGAAAATTATGAAAAAATTATTAACAGGTATCCTGACAATTACCGCACTTTTTATAGGGTTATGTGAAACATGGGCACTGACAAGTTTTACAACTTATAACAACTATCCTGTTCAAAACGGTACAATAAGAACAATTAGCCCAAATGTAACAAACAGATATGACGCAAACGGACGAAGAATCGGAACATATGTGACAAATCCGCTCGGCATAACAAGAAGCTACGACCAATACGGCAGGCAAAACGGCGTTTACATACCTACAAATCGCAACATAAACAGAAGCTACTACAACAGGTACAATCCAAACTATTATAACTACAATGGCGGATTCGGAGGACTAAAAAGCTATAACAGATTCGGCAGGAGAATAAGATAAATATTGCATTTTATATCGCAATTGTATTAAAATATATTCGTCCTGTCGGAGTGGCGAAATGGTAGACGCGCACGTTTCAGGAGCGTGTGGAGCAATCCGTGAGGGTTCAAGTCCCTCCTTCGACATTTTTTATGTTTTATGCCAACACGGGCAATGTATTCATATCATGCGAAGTCCAATAAAGCCTTATAAAAAAGCATGCCACGTGTTGAATAGAATCTACCCTCACCCACTGACGAGTTGCCTTAAATCGAATCGAATCAACTGTCTTCGACGGGCGTTTGTGCGAATAATTTGATTTCTCACAATTAAAAAGATGAAACTGGCACATCGCAGCTTTTTTACAAGCTTCAAGAATTTCTTGCGCAAGTTCTTTTTCACCCATCTTATTAGCCAAATAATATGACGCCATAAGCCCTTCACAGCGAGCGCCGTCAGGGTAATAATGGTCGCCATACTCGTAATACATACCGCCTTCATAGTCAATATAGGGGCTATCATCGTGCTTATACATTCTCTTCATCATTTCTTTTGCATCATTATAAACAAAATTCAAATGATTTTGCTTAACAAAATCAGGATAATCTGCCCACTCTTCAATTGCTTGCATAAGCCAAGCATCGGACGGAAGTGCGGTAAACAAGTGAGAATACCTCTTTGGGCGCTCATCCACAATCCAATCCATCGCCACTTTTGTTTTTTCGACAACAAGATTTTTAAGCTCTTCATCATCTTTGAAATGATTAGCAAAAAGCCCAAGCCCCAACAGCGCTTCTCCCGGATAATAGAACGAAAATGTTTCCATACGCTCTTTATCCGACATATTTAAAAGCGGCTTCCCGTCGTTATATGAGGGATGAATATAATAACCCATAAACTCGCCCTCAGGGGTCATTCTGGAGAGTATATGACGAGCAAAACCTTTTATGTATTCGTCATATATTTTTTCGCCTGTCGCAATTCTATATTGCATCATTGCAACAAGCGCCATACCGCTGCCACCGAGTTTGCTTTTTTGATTGTAATAAGCATGATATGCGACTTTGCCCTCCACCATATGCTCGCGGGCAGTAGTTACGGTAAAATCAAGCGCTCGTCTTGCAGCATCAATATATTTTCTATCACCTGTGTGACTATATGCTCTAATAAGCGTTATAGCCCCACCGCAGTGCCGCAAATCGTTATAGTATCTGTCATTTTCAGGACGTGTCGGGTGTTCGTGGTCTTTTGTAGAATCGGTACAGCAATCGTAATAATACAAAAATCTGCCATCCTCTTGCATATTTTTTAATGCCCAGTCAGCGGAGCGAATAAACTGATTGATAAGAATATCAAAATCAAATGCTTTATACATCACATTGCCACGATACAACGGTATGCACTCATCATTATATGAAACAAAAGCCCTTGTGTTAAAAAGATAAAATTTCCAGTCTTTTTGTTCGGAAAGTAGTTTTATTCTCTCAGAGATTTTATTTGTAAGCTTTCCGATTGGCGTCTTTCTTAAAAGAGAATTAAGAGCAGACCTATAACCCATATGTGACTCAGATATTGCATCAGTGGGCATAAAATAATACGACCTGTCCCCGTCGTACAACTCTAAACCGTCGATACCTATTTCAAACCGCAATGAATTAAATTTTGAAGATTGGATTTTATTATAAGGTAATTCACGCCTTGAAATGACATATTCAAAGAGAATTCTGCATTTTTTTGAATCATCAATATGAAAAGCACCAAAATTTTTATTTTTTCTCAGCATCAAAATGATTCTGTTAAGAGTTTCACAAAGCGTACCCCTTTTTGAGCCAAATCGTATCATTGGAATATTTTCTTCAAAAAGCGACACATAAATAAAAGTCAAATTTGGATTATACCTAACAATTTTCTCAACAGCATCAAAATCGCATTCAAGGCTGCTACCATCTGCTAAGGATTTTCTGATTGCTAAAATTAACTCGTTAATTGGGGTAAAATCTTGTGCAAAAAAAGCACGAGCATTATCATTTTGTTCTTTAAAATTCACTTTTTATACATCCGATACACTACTATAGTGCTATATTATACCATATTTATAAAATTTTTATACAAAAAACTTAACAAAATACTCCATTCAAATTGTGAAGATAAGTAAAAAATGCTATTATTGTTGCGACAATTAAATAGGAGTGAATATGAGCAACTACATTGAAAGCGTACTGGAAGTTACGAAGAAAAAAAATGCATGGGAAAAAGAATTTATTCAAGCCGCAAGCGAAGTTCTTGAAACACTAAAGCCCGTTATTGAACGTCATAGCGAGTATGAAAATACTTCACTTTTGGAAAGACTTGTAGAGCCTGAAAGAATTATTTCATTCAGAGTTCCTTGGATTGATGACAATGGCAAAGTTCAAGTAAACAGAGGCTACAGAGTACAGTTTAACGGTTCAATCGGACCTTATAAAGGTGGTTTAAGATTTCACCCGAGCGTAAACCAAAGCATTATGAAGTTTTTAGCTTTTGAACAAATCTTTAAAAACGCACTTACAGGACTGCCAATCGGTGGCGGCAAAGGCGGTTCGGATTTTGACCCCAAAGGTAAATCTGACAATGAAATTATGAGATTTTGCCAAAGCTTTATGAATGAACTGCAAAGACACATTGGTCATGACCTTGATGTACCTGCAGGCGATATTGGCGTTGGTGCAAGAGAAATAGGATACCTGTTCGGACAATACAGAAAAATTAAAAATGTATACGAAGCAGGCGTACTTACAGGAAAAGGTCTTGATTACGGCGGTTCTTTAGCAAGAAAAGAAGCAACAGGCTATGGCTTGATATATTACATGAGAGAAATGCTAAAAGCTAATAACCTAAGCTTTAAAGACAAAGTAGTAACAATATCAGGCTCAGGTAATGTTGCAATCTATGCCGCAGAAAAAGTTGCACAATATGGCGCAAAAGTTGTTGCAATGAGCGATTCAAACGGCTGCATTTACGATAAAAACGGCATTGACCTTGATGAAATCAAACGTATAAAAGAAGTTGAGCGCTTGAGAATAAAAGAATACCTTAAAAAATATCCTCAAGCAGAATACATGGAAAACAAAGAAGGCGAAACACCTGCTGTATACACTATTAAAGCAGATATAGCTCTTCCATGTGCAACTCAAAACGATATTAATCAAAAAACAGCTGAAATTATGGTTAAAAACGGTGTTATTGCAGTCGGCGAAGGTGCAAATATGCCTACAGACATCGATGCAATTAACTACTTCCTTAAAAACAATGTGCTTCTTGCTCCTGCAAAAGCAGCAAACGCAGGCGGCGTAGCAACATCAGCGCTTGAAATGAGCCAAAACAGCATGAGATTGTCTTGGACATTTGAAGAAGTTGATAAAAAACTCGATGGTATTATGACAAACATCTTTAAAGCTTGCAAAGAAACTGCAGATGAATACGGACTTGGTACAAACTATGTAGCAGGTGCAAACATTGCAGCATTCAAAAAAGTAGCAAGCGCTATGATGGCTCAAGGTGTTATCTAATAACATCTGTAAATATTTTAACACCGCTCAAATCGAGCGGTGTTTTTTTTAGCCAAGTTTTGCTTTAAGGGTTTTTACGGATTTTTCAACGTCGGATGAATTCATAATGCACCTTACAACAGCAACTCTTTTTGCGCCGACAGAGATAACCTCGCCAATAGTGTTCTCATCAATTGAACCTATGGCATAAAACGGTATTGAAACATTTTTGCACGCCCATTTTAAATAATCTAATCCTGCAGCGTCTCTGTTAGGCTTTGTGGGCGTTTTATAAACAGGACCTACTCCAATATAGTCTGCACCGTTTTCCACGGCACAAATCGCATCCTCGCTCTTGTGAGTAGATATTCCGATAATCATCTTTTCGCCCAGAATCTCTCTTGCGTATTTTATATCAACATCATCCTGACCAAGATGCACACCGTCCGCTTTAACTATTTGAGCTATATCAATTCTGTCATTAACAATAAAAATTGCCCCATATTCACTGCAAATCTGGCGAATCACCTTTCCATATTCAATTATCTTTGAGGCAGGTTTTGTTTTCTCTCTTAACTGAACAATGTCAACACCTGATTTTACGGCAAGTGCAACTTTATCCAAAAACTCTTCATCAGATGAAAAATTATCCGAATTTGTTACAAGGTACAAATTTTTATCTTTTAGCAAATATTTTTTAATATCCATATTTATTCTCTCATTCATCTTTTTCTCAATTACATAGGTTTTATACCTTATTTCATCACCCAAATTTGAGCACTCGCCAAGTACACGAAGTGCCTGTTCCAACCTTTTAAAGTTTGAACGAAAAAGTTCACACAGGTTCGGCACATCACGACTGATTTTTGTCGGATTCAAAATGTCCACTCCAACATCATTGTTTGTATCACGCGAAAAAATAAGTTCATTATAATCAGAATCAAAAAACATGCACAATGTATGTCGCAAGTTTTTTAGTTCAGCTGAAATAACTTTATCGTTAAGCTTAAATCTTGCAATATCTTCTAAAACTCTAAACGCTTCTGTAGCGCGGTTTAAATTGGCATCAATAATTCTTTTCAAAAAACCTCCAAAAAATACTGCCTATGTGATTATATAACAAAGATTATACATTATTAAGGGTGTTGGCTTTAATTTCAAAATATGAAATACAAACTAAAAGACAACAATTTGGATAAACTCATAGAGCTTGCACAGCACGGCGATTTAGAAGCTCTTGAAGAAATAATAAAAAGACAGCAAAAGACAGTCTTTGCAACTCTTTACTATCTTAATGCAAAGCCTGATGAAATAATGGATTTAACACAGGAAATACTTTTTAAAGTAGCAAAAAATATAAAAAAACTGAAAAATCCAAGAACTTTTAAATCGTGGCTAAATCAAATAATCATGAATCAGTTCTACGATACATTAAGGAAAAAACAAAAAAGCGTAAAAAAAGTCTGCTTAGACAGCACGGAAGACAACAAGGCAACTTTTGAAATTCCTGACTTTGCATCAAATCCATATCAGAAAATTGCAGACAGAGAACTTGAAAAAGCTATTAAAAGTTCAATATTTAAACTGCCTGACCCGTTTAAAACAGCAATAATTATGCGCGAGCTGCAGGGCTTAAGTTATGAAGAAATAGCAAGAGCAACAAACTGCAACATAGGCACCGTAAAATCAAGAATTGCAAGAGCAAGGCTCAAACTGCAAGAATACCTGAAACCGTACATAAGCTAAAGGAGTAAAAATGCTTAAAGGCAACCTGACTTGTGAAGACATTTCAAAAATGCTACTGGCGTACATAGAAGAAAAGTTAAACAAAAAACAAAAGGATAATGTTGCGCTGCACCTTAGAAATTGTCCTTTTTGTATGGAAAAATACAGAATCATAAAGAAAATTCTCGACTCAACCAAGGAAAAAAAAATTCAAAGAGCTAGAAAATTTCAACAATACAAACTCCTGAGTGCTTACTGTGACAATGAAGTATCGTTGCAAACAAAAGAAAACATAGAAGCATCGCTTTCGCTTTCTTGTAATCTTGTGCACAAAGTAGTTAAAATTAATTCACTAAGAAAGATTCTTGGGGAAACTTTTGAGAACAAATTTGGGAACCTCGAACTCGGGCTTGAGAAAAAAATTATCGAAAGAGTCAAGAAAGACAATATTTTCTACAGAATAAAGGCGCTTTTTAAAAGCTAATTTCTTTCGTTTTCAGAAATTTCCACAACAACCCCATTGGCTTTTAAGGCTGCAATAAAGCTGTCTGCCGCTTGTTTTTGAACTTGCTGCGGGACAACTCTTAACAATTCAACAGTCTTAGAAATCACAGGGTCTTTGTCGTACCATCTGTTGCCGTTAAACGGCTTTACCATTTCATAGAATCTATCCAGCGCCTCTTTTGAAACCTGCTCTTCAACTTTTTGCAAAAATATTTCTGCTTGCGAGCGCAATTCACTCTGATAATTTTTTAAAAGATTAATAACTTCTATTAAAAGCGGGTCGTAATCGTACCAGCGTTTATAATTATGAGCCAATCTTACCTCCTGCTAATTCTTGCGACCCAAAAGTCTCTGTGTCATCCTTTACTCTTGAAACACACACACCAAGACCTTTTAGTTTTTCCGTAAATTTTTCATAACCTCTGTCAATGTGGTGCAGACCCCTTATCTCGCTTTCTCCGCGCGCCATAATTGCAGCCACAACAAGTGCAGCGCCTGCCCTTAAATCCGGAGCACACACAGATGTTCCAACAAGGTAATCAACCCCTTTTATTATTGCATGGTTTTTACTTTGTTTTATATTG
>CALUYX010000042.1 GCA_944325115.1 Candidatus Gastranaerophilales bacterium
GATGACGGTACAATAGCCTACACTCGTGACGGCTCTTTTAAAATGGATGCCAACGGAACACTGACCACAACAGATGGCTATCAACTTATGCCTCCTATTCAAATTCCTCAAAACACAAAAGAAATTACAATCACTCCTCAAGGTATGGTTTCTGTTAAAGTCGGCTCTCAAACAGAGCAAACTCAAGTAGGACAATTACAAATCGTAAAATTCCAAAACAACTCCGGTCTTGCAGCGGCAGGACACAACCTCTACCTTGAAACACCCGCTTCAGGCGTACCTGTACCGGGTATTGCAGGACAAGACGGATACGGAACAATTCAGCAATATTTTGTTGAGGGTTCAAACGTACAAACAGTAGAAGAAATGATTGCTCTAATTAAAGCAGAGCGTGCTTTTGAATCGAACTCAAAAATCATTACATCAGCTTCAAATATTCTACAGGTAACAAATAATCTTCAATAAAAATGAAAAACACAAAGACTAAAATCTTAATAATTCTTTTTTCTCTGCTTCTGATATGCGGGGTTAGTAACGCTCAAACCCTAAATGAGGAGGAGTTTAGAGCTGCAATAGTTGAGAAGATAACAAAACAAGCTCAAAAACAAGTTGACAGCTTAGGCGGAGGCGAAGTTAAGGTAAGAATTTTAAATATGCCTCAAGGAGAAATAAATACAAAAGATAAAGCTGAAATTATTGTTGAATCAAATACAAACGGTTTTTTAAGCCGTGACATAAAAAGAGTAAGTGTTTATGACGGAAAAACTTTTGTGAAGTCTTTCCCTATAAGTGTAAATACTCTTGTGTATAAAGATGTCCTATGCGCAATTAATCCAATTGTAAGAGAGCAAGCAATAAACATTTCAAACTCTTCGATACAAAGGCTTGAAATAGGTCAGTATTTAGGACAAACGCTTGATAAATTTCCAAAAAACGAGCTTGTAGCAACAAGGAATGTTCCAAAAGGCTCTGCAATACTTAAAAATTACGTAAAATCAAAACCTGATGTGATAAAAGACTCCACGGTAAACATTATTTTTAAATCAAAAGATAATCTGAAAATAACCGTAGACGGAAAAGCCCTTAAAGAGGGAAGCATAGGGGATAACATACAGGTTAAAAGCCTAAAATACAATAAAATCTATCAGGCAACAGTTAGCAACAAAAACGAAGTAACCGTAAAAATCTAAAGGGATAAAAGGATGATAAAAAAGTTAATACTTACAACTTGTCTAATGACATTTCTGCTCCCACAGGCAAATGCCGAGAGTCTTTTTTCACTAAATGCGACTCAATCAAGCTTTATTGAACCAAGACCGCTGTATAGCTCCGTTAGAGCGAGAAATGTAGGTGACCTTGTAACAATTGTAATCGATGAAGTACCGACACTTACAGATTCAGGCGTATATGAAACAGAAAAAACATCGAGCATTTTGGAAAATTTATCCAATGCAGTAAATACAATTTTTAAAACAAATTTAAAAGGTGCACTGAATAACACAAGCGGAACAATTTCAGTTTCAGGCAGCACAAATACACAAAGACGTCTTGGAATACAAGATAAAGTTGCGGTTCAGGTTATACAACTTCTGCCAAACGGCAATCTTCTCGTACAAGGTAAAAAGACTCTTGTTAACGCAAATGAGCGTGTAGACCTTTTGGTATCAGGCGTTGTTGACCCAAGATGGATTGACCAGCAAGGTGAGATAAGTTCAACTCAAGTTGCTAATCTGCAATTTGCAATGAGCGGCGCAGGAACGGTATCAAGAGGTCAAAACGAAGGCGTTCTGTATCGTTTCATGAGATATATATTCTAATTTTAAAAAGGATAAAACAGTGTTTAAAAAAATTATTTTAACAACTTTAATATTGGCTATATGTTACTTGCAAAGCGGAATTGCAAATGCAATAACAACTCAGAGTGTCAGAATCAAAGACATAACTCACATAAAAGGAGTTAGGGAAAACCAAGTTGTAGGTTACGGTCTTGTTGTAGGTTTGCAAAACACAGGTGACAACTCTCGTCACACACAAATGACAAACCAGTTGCTATTGCAAAATTTAGGCACTGTTATTGACCAATCCAACTACATCCAAAAAGGTGCTTCCGCAGCCGTTATTGTAACTGCAACCATTCCTCCTTTTGCAAAAAACGGCGATAAGGTAGATGTTGTAGTTTCAGCTATGGCAGATGCCAAAAGTCTTGAGGGCGGTGTTCTTGTTCAAACTCAATTAAGAGCACCAAACGGAGAAATTGTAGCCGTAGCACAAGGTCCGCTTTCAGTAGGCGGCGCAAGCGCTAAAGCAGCAGGTTCAAGCTCAAGAACAGCAATTACTACAACAGGCAGAATCCCGGGCGGCGCTATTGTTGAAAGAGATATTATAAGCGCTATAGGAGATGAAAACTCGCTTACATTAATCTTAGACCAAGCAGACTATACTATGGCAGCTCAAATAGCAAATATAATTTCAAGAAACGTATCAGACGCCATAGCACTTGACGGCGGCAGCATAAAGGTTAACATCCCGCAAAGATATTTAACCGACAGAATATCTTTTATCTCAATTCTTGAAAACATAAGAGTGAGTGCTCCTCAGGAAAGAGCAAAAGTAATAATAAACGAAAGAACAGGCACGGTTGTAATAGGGGCAGACGCCAAGCTTATGCCCGCTGCAGTGGCTCATGGCGGTATAACTGTTACAATTCAAGCTTACAACGATGTATCTCAGCCTGCACCGTTTTCACCGCAAGGTCAAACAGTCGGCGTAACTAATGCTGAAATAGAAATAGAAAAGAAAGAAGGCAGTCTTGTTGAAATGAAGGCTAACTCAACTTTGGGCGAACTTGTAAATGCTCTTAATTCAATAGGCGTAACTCCGACAGATTTAATTGCCATACTTCAGGCACTTAGAATGTCAGGCAGCCTGCAAGCGGAATTACAGATAATTTAGGTAAAAAATGAGCGACAATTTTTATTCCATACCAACTCATACTATGACAAACTACTCGCAAGGTGCGGATTATGATGTAGTTAACACCATAAGGTCATCAGGCACACAAAAAGAGCAGTTAAAAAAAGTTGCAAAAGAGTTTGAAGCAATTCTTGTTTCAAAAATGCTCACTCAAATGGATAAAACCGTTGACAGAGAAAACTCAATGTTTGGCGATTCAAAATACATGGACAACTTTAAATCCATACTTTTCAATCAAATAGGCAGAGATGTTGCAAACTCACCTACATCAAACATAGGCTTTGCAAAACAGCTTTATCAGCAAATGGAAAAAACTCTTCCCAACGAAAATGTAACTACAAAGGACATCTTAGGTTAATATGACAATTTCAATGAACACAAATCAAATAGCGGATTCTCAGGCGATTAATCGCATATTTTATAACTATGCAATAAAAAATACGCAAAATATAGCGCCAAAAGAAGCAACTCCAACAGATACAAAAGAAGATGACATCAAACTCATCCAACAAAATAATCTGTTTAAAAATATTGATATTGAAGACATTAAAAACTCCGCAAAATTAATCGGAGAAGACATAACTGATGAAGACATCCAATACGGGTTAACATACGGAAGAAGTGTGCTTGCAGATTACAGCGCATAGAGAAGAAATATGAACGAAATAACTTTTGACAAAATAAAAGAAATATATCTAAACATAAAAGCTTTGCTTGAAGAAAAACAAAAAGCACTAATTGAAAAAAATCTTGAAACACTTGCAACATGCGATGAAAAATTAATATGTGCTTACAACGAAATAAAAATAATTCACGACAGAAAAAACGAATTTTCTCTTGACGAAAACCAAAAAAAAGAATTGAGAGAATTAAGCGAGCAAATAGGAAAACTTCAAAAAAATAACGAAGTGTTAATTACTCACTCCCTAAATGTTATAAATAAAATATTTGAGGGAATTTTAAACATATCGTCTGCAAAAAATGCAGACTATAATCATTTGGGCAAGAAAAATCAAGATAACACTCTTGATATTTCTTCAATCACGGAAGAAGCCTAAGGCGTCAAAAAGGAGTTTTTAAATGACGATAAATCAAACAATGAATATTAGCAGAGAGTCCATGAACAACTACCAGCACGCGCTTGCCGTCGTGTCGCAAAACCTTGCGAATATGAATGTGGACGGCTACATTAAACTTCGTGCTGATTTTGCTACAAACCCTACATTTGGTGACGGGACAAATGTTTACAGCCAAATAAAAGGGCTAAACGGAGCAAGCATTTCTCAACTGAAAAGCTATGCAGACTCAGCTGCAGCCAATGCAATGAGAGATGCCAACTCTGAAGCACAGTATTATTACACTCTTGGCAGCATTATGGGACAAATGGAAAAAATATCAAACGAGCTTGGAGAAGATGGTCTGCAAGCAAGCTTCCAAGAGTTTTTCACCGCAGCACAAAACTTAAGTGCTAATCCGACTGACCCGTCTGCAAGAAGAATATATATTGAAAGCGCACAAAACGTTGCCCTTAAATTCAACAGTATAGCAACCTCCATTGACAACCTTCAAGAACAACTTGTAGGTAACTGGGAACAGCCCGCAACAATTGAAGGCAGTGATATTTATATGAGTGTTCAAGATTTCAACAAAGGTCTTGAACGTCTTGCCGAACTAAATAAACAAATAGTTGTGCAAGGCGAGCAAAACGCCTCAGGTCTTATTAATGAAAGAGAAAACCTGCTAAAAGACCTTTCTTCATATATGGACCTAAATGTTGAATACAAAGAAAACGGAACTGTTAATGTAAGAGCAGGCGATATAAAACTCGTTTCAGGCGCACAACAACATGTCAAACTAAATGTTGCAGCAGGAGATGCTGACACACCTGCCGTTATGCAAGTTGTAAATATGGACGGCACTTTAGTGTTGTCAAACGCTAATGAAGAAATTTCAGGCGGACAAATTGGCGGCATATTGGATATTGTAAACAAATCAGATGACGGTCTGATTACAATAAGCGGTTTAAAAGATAAAGTAAATGAACTTGCAAACGCTTTTGCATCTGAAGTAAACGGGGTTCAGATGTTTGTTGACGGCGATATGCAAGCAATGGCACTTGGCAGCGACCCAATAACAGGTGAACAAATTTTAGTGCCTTCAACAGAGCCTATTTTCAACCTTGGCAATCCTATAACCGCTAACAGTATCAGCGTAAATCAAAATGTACTTGATGACCCGAATCTTATTGCAACAGCAAGGGTTGATACATCTCTTGACGGTTGGGAAAAAAATGTTGGCAACTCCGATAACATTGTACAAACCGCGCAACTGAGAGATAAAAAAACAATGAGTACTTTTGGCGGAGATAACAATGTAACTTTTGAAGGATTCCTCACTTACTATACAGGCGAAATAGGACTTCAACAAAGCGACATAGCAGGCAAGTTTGAAACGGCAAATGCCGTTAATCAATCAACCCAAACAAATTATCAAAGCATAACAGGAGTAAACCTTGATGAAGAACTTGCCGATATGATTAAGTTTCAAAGGGGTTATGAAGCTTCAGCCAGAATGTTTAACGTAGCTAATGAAATTTATCAGGTTCTTGTAGCACTTGGTCAATAAAAGGAATTATAAACTATGGTTATAAGAATAACAAATCAAATGACTTCCAACTTAATGTTGACAAATATGAACAAAAATTTGTCAAACATTTACTCAACATATGAACAAATAACAAGCGGAAAAAAATTCTCATCTATGGGCGAAAACCCTATAGATGGGACAAAAATAATGAAATATAACAAGGAACTGGGGCAATTAGGCGATTGGTCAAAAAATATTGCAAGCGCAAAAGACGAATTGTCACAGTCATATGATACCTTGGGACAAGTTGAAGAAAACTTGCAAAGAATAAACGAGCTGACGCTTGAAGCGGCTAACTCGTTCAATTCTCCCGAAAGTTTTAATGCAATAAGAGATGAAATTATACAAAGAACTCAAGCCATAGCACAACTTGCAAACACAAAATATCAAGACAAATACATTTTTGCAGGAGGTAACACATCAAGCATTCCCTATGCACTTGATGATGATTTGAATGTAACATACTCAGGAACCGCACAAGACGGGGACTGGGAAAGAAACATCGAAATATCGGAAGGTGTCACAATACCTCTAAATGTAAACGGCGAACAAGTATTCGGCGATGAAAACGGCGGTATCTTTGCCACATTAAAACAACTCACAGACGCACTTGAAGGACCGGATGTAGATGTAAAAGAAATAAACGCCTGCCTTGACCCGATTCAAGCAGGAATAAAAAACGTAACCGCTGCACAAGGAACTATTTCAAGCAGAGTACAAAGACTTGACGCTACAAAAAGTATAAACGAATCACTGTCCCTTGGTTTGACCGAGATGAAATCAAATATTCAAGACACCGACCTTGCAGAAGCCTCAACAGCACTGATTATGTATCAAACAGCACTGCAAGCTTCACTACAAGCAGGAGCCTCAATAATGCAGCAGGCATCGCTTTTAAACTATATCTAAACAAAATATAAACTTACCATTTTATAGCCTTTTGCCCAAATGCAAAAGGCTTTTTATTATGTGATAGAAATTACTTAGCGTTTGCAGGAGCAAGAACCGCAACTACATTTCTGCCCTCTAAAGCCGGAGCTTTCTCAAGAGCGTACGTACCTTCCTCAAAATCTGCAAGAAACTTGTTTGCAAGGTCAAGGGCAAGTTTATTGTGTTGCATTTCTCTACCCCTCAACATTACAACAACCTTTACTTTGTTTCCTGATGCCAAAAACTTTTTAGCGCTTTTTAGACGAACTTCGTAGTCATGAGTGTCAATTTTATAGCGCATTTTAACTTCTTTAATATCAATAGTATGCTGTTTTTTGCGTGCTTCTTTTGCACGTTTTTCTGTTTCGTACTTATATTTACCCCAATCCATAATTTTTGCTACCGGAGGGGCTTGGTTTGGAGAAACAACAACTAAGTCCAAATCCTTTTCTTTTGCCATCTCAAGAGCCTTGCTTGTCGCAACAAGACCGTGGTTAACACCTGTATCGTCAATGAGTCTTACTTCCTTTGCTCTAATTCTTTCATTGACCAATTCCTTTTGAGCTTTGATTTCTTTGTTAATTGTTTTATCTCCTTATTATTGTAACTATGTAATTTTATCATAAATTATGACAATTGCAAAAACAAAAGCCGATAAATGAGTATCCTCAAACATCGGCTTTTGAAATATTTAATTCAACACTTATTTAACAAGTTCTTTGAATTTTTTACCTGCAGAGAAAGCAGGAACAGTTTTAGCTGCAATTTTAATTTCTTTACCTGTTTGAGGGTTGCGACCTGTTCTTGCAGCTCTTTTTCTAGCTTCAAAAGTACCGAAACCAACTAAAGTAACTTTTTTGCCTTTTGAAACTGTTTTTTCAATTACTTCAAGAATCGCAGCAATAACTTCTGCAGTTTGTTTTTGTGAAAGCTTAGCTTTCTCAGCGACCGCTTTTACTAATTCTTCTTTGTTCATCTATGAACCCCTTTCCATATTTACCCCTTTATTATACCCATTTATAGGCGTTTTGCAAGTATTTTTTAACAAAAATACCCAAAACTACTGGATTCTTGACTATACAATCATCAAAATAAGCTCTATAGCTGAGTTTTGACAACTGAAAATTTCACATTTTTGTAAAAATAATTTAATATTTGATAGGCGTTATAACCTTTATTTGCAAGATTATTCGCACCATGCTGACTCATGCCGACCCCATGCCCGTTTTTTCTTATACCATCATCATACGCTCTAACGGACTTTATATAAGGCAAATCCCTAGCCCAAACAGCACCCGAAGAAACTGTCTTTCCGCCTGATGAAGCGTGATAGTACGCAGGAATTACCTTACCGCCATAAGTTAGGACAATCCCTTTTGTCGCCATTACAGCACGTGTTGTTTGCGGCGTTTCAGCACTTGCACCGCCATAGGCTTGGTCAAGCGGGGTGTCTTTAAGGTCATATCCGCTGTGCTTTCTTTTGCCCAGATTTGCTATAGCATAACTTCTTGCCGCGATTGCCTGAGCCTTGTGCGCTTCAAAGTTCCATTTAGATGGCATTTCAGAAGGTACAACGCCCAAGAGGTATTCTTCTATAGGAACATCGTTTATCACAACAAGTTTTTTATTTATATTATAAACAATGAGTTCACCCCTGTACCAGCGCTTCTTTGTTGCAAGAAAACACTTTTTCTCCTTTGGTTTTAGTTTTATATAATTTGTACCGAAACTAAAATACCTGCCGTCGATTTTTATAACGATTACATTGTTATAAGCTCTTATCGTATATGGCGTAAAAGAATTAATGGTATATAAAGCCTTACCGGTTTTACCGTCAACTATAACACTTGGTTTTGAAGAACCAATGTAAGTTTGCTTCAACCCTTCGTCAAGACCGATTTTAATCGCATGGGCACTTTGAACATTAAGCACCAATACAATAAAAACAAATAAAAAACTTAAAACCAGCCTCTTCATAATACAATATTCTATCTGAATTTCTTAAAGACATCATCAAACAAATACACGAAAATTATTTCAATCTGTCTTTGCAACTTCTAATGTAGTCGATTATTTCCAATGATAATTGCTTTTTTGTATCAAAGTCAATTATCTTAAAATATTCCATTGCTTCAAACATCTTCTCGTCGTTATCCTGCCACCTTTTCCACAGATAGTTAAACGATTCTTTGTTTTCAAAATCAAGACTTGCGCCCCTGTTTTTAGCCTCCTCGATAATGTAGTTTGCGCAATGTAACTGCACGTTTTTTGAAGACTCTTCAAGCAGCTTAACAGCCAGACTCACTGTAGGGTCAAGGTCATACCATCTTTTGTTTTTAATTATTTCTTCACTCATTTATTATCTGACTTTTTCATTGTTTTTGAAATCATATTTAATATTAAAAGTACAGCCACAAGAACAACTGCATTTATATAATATTTACTGAAAGAACCGGCTATCAGAATGGAAATTATGGCACAACCCATTGCAAAAGTAGCCAAAATAAGGACAACTTTATCTTGAGAGCAGCCGTGGTGTAAAAGCTTGTGATGGATGTGCTCGCTATCTGCTACAAAGGGGCTTGAACCTTTCATAATTCTTCTTATACTTGAGAAAGCAACATCTAAAATAGGCACTGCAAGAATAATAAAAGGAAGATACATAACAGCGCTTGAAGAGTTTTTCATAATACCTGTTATAGATAGCGTTGCAAGCAAAAATCCCGCATATAGCGCACCTGAATCTCCCATAAATATCTTTGCGGGGTTGTAGTTAAAAGTCAAAAACGCAAGCATTGCGCCCATTAAAATAAACGCAACAAGAGCTGATATCGGAGATGGAGGAGTTACAACAAAAGAAACTATCCCTATTGCAATACAGCCTATAGTTACAATTGAGCCTGCAAGTCCGTCTATACCGTCAATGAAGTTTGTAGCATTAGATATACCTACAATCCACAACAAGCTTATCGGATATGCCCACAAACCAAGCTCCAAGGGAGAGCTCATCCAAGGAATGTAAAGCTCGTCAATCCTTACCCCCAAAAGAATAACCATGGTAGCTATAGCGATTTGAATAAAGAGTTTAAACTTCGCATTCAAGCAGAAAATATCATCTACAAGTCCCAAAAGAAACATTAAAGACCCGCCGACAATAATGCCGGAGAGCCCCACTCCTTTTGGATAATAGCTCAATAGTACAAGGAATAAAAAGGTAAGCATAACAGAAATCCATACCGCTATACCTCCAAGCCTTGAAATTTGCCCGTGGTGGATTTTTCTTTCGTTTGGAACATCAACAAGTCCCGCTTTTTTTGAAAAATAAATCACCGGAGGGACAATAAAAATCCCCAAAAGATAAGCTATTATAGCTCCGATTATATGAGCTTGAGTAAGTTTAATCATTTTCTACACTCCACACTGCATATTAGGATAAAGCGGATATTTTTTGCACAATTCAAGACTTCTTTGTCTTAGAACCGCTTCGTCTTCACGCTCTAAAATACCATCTGCAATAATTTTTGCAAGAGTTTTCATATCTTCAACCTTAAAACCTCTTGTAGTAACGGCAGGAACACCGATTCTGACGCCTGATGTTACAAAAGGACTTTGAGGGTCATTTGGAACAGTGTTTTTATTTGCCGTAATACCAATTCTCTCAAGCATATTGGCAACATCTTTACCTGTTTTGTTGAGTTTTCTCAAATCAACCGTCATAAGGTGATTTTCACTTTCACCGCCCACTATATCAATACCCTCTTCCATAAGCGCACGAGAAAGGGCTTTTGAGTTTTCTATAATATTTTTTCCGTACTCTTTAAACTCATCACTCAGTGCTTCTTTTAGTGCAACCGCTTTTGCAGCAATTACATGCTCTAAAGGTCCGCCTTGAATACCCGGGAAAACTGCTTTATCAATGCCTTGAGCATGTTCTGCCCTGCACATTGTAATACCGCCCCTTGGACCTCTTAGGGTTTTATGAGTTGTTGTTGTAACAAAATCCGCATACGGAGCTGGTGAGGGGTGATAGCCTGTCGCAACAAGCGCTGCAATATGAGCAATATCAACCATTAAATACGCACCGACAAGGTCTGCTATTTCTCTAAACTTTTTAAAATCAATGATTTTAGAGTAGTTACTTGCTCCTGCTATTATTAATTTTGGCTTATGTTCAAGAGCTTTATTTTTAACATCCTCATAATCAATTTCGCCATTATCGTTAACACCGTAGCTTACGACATTAAAATAAAGTCCCGAAAAATTAACCGGTGAGCCGTGAGTTAAGTGACCGCCGTTTGATAAATCCATACCCATAATAGTGTCACCCGGTTTTAGTGCATATAAAAATACAGCCATATTGGCTTGCGCGCCACTGTGAGGTTGAACATTGGCGTGGTCAACCTTAAAGAGTTTTTTGCATCTTTCAACCGCAAGCTCTTCGATTTTATCAACATTCTCGCAGCCGTTATAAAATCTCTTGTATGGCTTACCTTCTGCGTATTTGTTTGTTAAAACACTTCCCTGAGCCGCCATAACAGCCTCAGAGGTAAAGTTTTCGCTTGCGATAAGCTCAATTGTATTTTGTTGACGCTCAAGTTCTTGCTTAATAAGGCTTGCAACTTCGCTGTCAACTTTATTTACTATGTTTAATTCCATTTTCAACTCCTTTTCCCCATAGAAATTATTTTACCTTAAAAATTTTTGTTGTACAATAATTTTACCTACAGAAGGATTGACAACAATGAAAAAGAAAAATATCAGAAATATAGCTATTATTGCCCACGTTGACCACGGTAAAACAACTCTTGTGGACTGTATGTTACAACAAACAGGTGTTTTTAAAGAACATCAAGAAGCAGGCGAGAGAGTTCTTGACAGTAACGACATCGAACGTGAACGCGGCATTACAATATTATCCAAAAACATTTCAGTAAATTACAAAGGCGTTAAAATTAACGTCGTTGACACCCCCGGTCACGCAGATTTTGGCGGTGAAGTAGAGCGTGTTTTAGGTATGGTAGATGGAGCACTGTTAATTGTTGATGCCCAAGAAGGTCCTATGCCGCAAACTCGCTTTGTGCTTTCTAAAGCGCTTGATTTGGGCATAAAAATTATTGTCGTAATAAATAAAATCGACAAACAAGGTGCCGACCCAAACGGCACAATCGATAAAGTATTTGACCTGTTTACGGAACTGACGGACAGAGAAGACTTAATAGACTTCCCGATAATTTATGCCAGTTCATTGCATAAATTTGCAAAAAAAGAATTAAACGACGAAGAAAAAGACATAACACCGCTTCTTGACTGCATTTTGGAGAACATTGAGCCTCCTGTAGCAGATGATGATTTAACATTGCAATTTCAAGTAACAACACTTGATTACAACGACTATGTCGGAAGAATTGCAATAGGCAGAATTAAAAACGG
>CALUYX010000043.1 GCA_944325115.1 Candidatus Gastranaerophilales bacterium
AGGTTGAGGTGAAAAATGCCCGATGCACCAAGCCTGCTGAGTCTTTTTTCTCCAAAAAACATTGTTGTATTTATGCTGATTTTTACAAGAATGTCAGGACTGTTCTCAACTGCACCGTTTTTTTCAAGTTTTACCATGCCTGAGCAGGTTAAAATCTGGTTTTGTGCACTTATTTCTTTCATCTTGTACCCGATATTAAGTGCAAAGGCTCATTTTATTATGCCTCATTCCATGCCTGAATTTGCAATACTCATTGCAATTGAATATGCCATAGGTTTTGCCATAGGCTTTATTGCAAACCTGCTGTTTGTTGGAGTTTCTATGGTGGGCGAGCTAATCAGCATTCAAATGGGTCTTTCTATGGCAAACATACTTGACCCTGTGTCAGGAGAAAGTTCAACAATTATATCAAGCCTTTATACTTACCTTGTAACTCTTGTATTTTTAGGGCTTGGAGCATATGAATACCTCTTTGCTGCAGTGTATAAAAGCTTTTTTACCATGCCTGTAGGTTTAGAAGGCGTGTTTAGTTCAGGAGTACTTGAGGGAACACTTTTGCTCTCGGGGCAAATGTTTCAGATAGCATTTGGGCTTGCAATGCCTATTTTTTCAGTACTTCTTGTATGCGATATTCTGCTTGGTATGATGAGTAAAGCTATGCCGCATATGAATATATTTATGGTATCGCTACCCTTTAAAGTATTTTTGGGGTTAGTACTGATATTTATGTTCTTAAAAGGTTCAATCGCATATTTAAGCGATGTTATAGCGGATTACATGCAAGCGATTATGAGTTTATTTACATAAGAAAAAAGTTTATAATTAAATTATGGCAAACGAAGAGAGAACAGAGAGCGCGACCCCCAAAAGGCGCGAGAAAGAAAGAGATAAAGGAAATATTGCAAAAAGTCAGGATTTTACATCCTCACTTATGCTTACTTTGGGCGTAGGACTTTTGTATATGCTCTCTTCATCAATTTTAGATAACCTTGAAGCCTTATTACACCATACATTCACCCATCTGAATCCAAACGAAATTAACGAACTTAACCCTATGGGAATATTCATCCCGTATGCTGAAGTAACAAGCAAAATACTTTTACCGTTCTTGTTTCTTTTGTGTGTCGGTGCGGCATTAATTCTGCGTCTGCAGACAGGAGCGCTTTTTGCAAAAGAAGCACTAAAACCCAATCTTGAGAGATTATCTCCGGGGAATATGGTAAAAATGCTTCTTAAAAAGTTCAACTTTTTTGAGCCAAAAACCATGATGGAATTTGTTAAGTCCTTAGCCAAACTTGCTGTTATAGGACTTGTCGGGTTTAATGTAATCAACAAAAGAAAAGGTGACCTGTTTGCTACAATAGGTATGGATGTAAACACAAGTTTTGCGGTAGTAGGCTCGGTAATTTTAGAATTAATTGTAAACATCTGCATAATTCTTTTGATAATCGGCATAATAGACAAAAAATTTCAGGATTATCAATATGAAAAATCCATAAAAATGACAAAACAAGAGGTTAAAGACGAGTGGAAAAACCTTGAAGGAGACCCCAAGATAAAAAGCAAGGTAAGAGCTTTTCAAATGCAGATTATGCAGCAGAAGATGATGTCAAGCGTAAAAGAATCGGATGTTGTCGTTGTAAACCCTACACACTATGCGGTTGCAATTAAATACGACCCTGAGAACACTCCTGTTCCGCAGGTTTTAGCCAAAGGTGTCGATTTTATAGCATTTAAAATAAGAGAAATTGCAAAAAACAATAATATACCTATTGTAGAAAACAAACCGCTTGCGCAAAGTTTGTACAAATTAGTACCGATTGGTGGTATAATACCACAAGAACTCTATGTAGCGGTCGCTGAGGTTCTGAGATTTGTCTACTCGACAAAAGGGAAGTAAAGGGGAAGAGTATAGCAGTTGGGCAAGTTAGCTCTGTTATTAAAAAATAATGATATAGTTCTTGCAATCGGTCTGGTTGTCATCGTACTTATGATGGTCATACCTATTCCGCCGCAGCTTCTTGACCTTTTACTTACAATAAATATCTCTCTTTCGGTTTTAATACTTCTTGTGTGTTTATATACCAAAGAACCGCTTGATTACTCATCTTTCCCTACAATTCTTCTTGTAGCCACACTTTTTAGGCTGGGTCTAAACGTAACTTCCACAAGGCTTATTTTGCTTGAAGCAAACGCAGGTAGCGTTATTGAGTCTTTTGGTCAATTTGTAATCGGCGGGAACTATGTAGTCGGTTTTGTAATATTTGTAATCCTTGTAATTATCAACTTTATGGTAATTACAGGCGGTGCAGGAAGAGTTGCTGAAGTATCGGCAAGATTTACATTGGATTCAATGCCCGGTAAACAGCTCTCAATTGATGCTGACTTAAATTCAGGCTTAATTGATGAAAAAGAGGCGAAATTAAGACGTAAAAAACTTGAAAGAGAAGCTGATTTCTACGGTACTATGGACGGTGCTTCAAAATTTGTTAAAGGGGATGCCACGGCAGGGATTATAATTACTGTCATAAATATCGTAGGCGGCTTGATTATAGGTGTTTTGCAGCATAAAATGGCACCGGCGACTGCGCTTTCAACTTATACGATACTAACGGTTGGTGACGGTCTTGTATCTCAAATTCCCGCCCTTATAATATCTACCGCTACAGGTCTTATAATAAGCCGTGCATCAGGCTCTGACCGCTCATTGAGCGAAGATATAGGGCTTGAAATGTTCTCTAACCCTAAAGTTCTCTTTATAGTTTCAGGTCTTTTATTCTTTATGGGTATAGTCCCCGGTATGCCTACCATTCCGTTTTTGGCAGTATCTGTCGGAGCAGGCTGGTACGGCTGGAATAAACACAAAGACCTGCAAAAGAAAGAAGCCCAAGAACTTAAAGAGCAAGAAGAGGCCAAAAAAGCTCAGAAACTTGGCAAAAAAAGAAAAAAAGCCACAAGAGAAAGTGTGCTTGAGCTTTTAAATGTCGAAACGCTTGAAATTGAAATAGGCTACAGGCTTGTTAGCCTGCTTGATGCCGAAAAAGGCGGAGATTTGCTCGACAGAATAGCACAAATAAGGCGTCAAAGCGCACTTGACCTAGGTATTGTACTGCCTTCAATTCGTGTAAGAGATAATCTTCAGCTACCTCCAAATACTTATCAGGTAAAGCTAAAAGGTGTATCCATTGAAACAGGCGAAGTTTATCCTGACCGCTCGCTTGCCATGAACTCTATGGGCGGAGCGGAAGACCCTAATGTTAAAGGTATAAACACAATAGAGCCCGCCTTTAAACTTCCTGCAATATGGATAGAAGAAAAAGACAAAGAATACGCAGAAACCGTCGGTTACACGGTTGTAAGCCCATCTGCCGTTATATCAACACACTTAACAGAAATAATTAAGAAAAATGCAAGTGAAATTATCACCCGCGCAGATGTTCAACAGCTTATTGATAACCTCAAAAAAGAAGTATCCGATGAGTATGTAAATGACTTGATGAAAGAAATAACAACCGCTGATGTTCAACAAGTTATTCAAAATCTTCTTAAAGAATGTGTATCAATAAGAGATTTAAAAACAATTCTTGAAACAATGAGTTTGCAAGCAAGAACAAATAAGAACCATAACGCATTAACAGAATTTTGCAGACAGGCTCTTGCAAGAAACATCTGCAAACAAAATCTGGCAGATACAGGAGAGCTTTTAGCCATAACGCTTGCTCAAGATGTAGAACAGCAAATTGCGCAAGGTGTTAATCCTGACGGAGAAAGCCTTACGCTTAATCCTGATTTTGTTAAAAAACTTATGGACAGCCTTAACTACGAATTTGCAAAAGCAGTTCAGCAAACAGGCAACCGTCCCGTTATTTTATGCTCATCGCCTATAAGGTTGATTTTTAGAAGATTAATTGAGCGAACTTACCCACAAATTGTTATAATGTCATATAATGAAGTAACAAATAATACAAAAGCTAAATCAATAGGAACAATACGAGTAGACTTAAAAACTACTCCCGTATAGATAAAATAAAGGAAAATATATGCAAGAAATAATTAAAAAAGGACACGATTACAGAATAGTACCTGAAAATTTTGAAAGCGCTACAATATTTGAACTGCGAAATATAGAAAACGATTGCTTTGAAATAGAACTGATAAAAGCAACGGATGATGACCTTAAGGATTATGGCGCAGGAACAAATGTCGAAATTTTTGGCTCCGGTATGGACGGGCTTATCTTTTTTGAGTCAAAAGTTCTTGAGCAAAACAATTCACACCTTAAAGTAGAAACTCCAAAACAATATAAAAACATTCAAAGAAGGGAATATTCCCGCGTCAGGTTCATAGGCGAACTTGACATAGAAGGAGAAAACGAAAATATAATATCTATAGAAGATATCTCCGCAGGCGGAATGAAGCTCATCACAAAGCGTCCCCTTGAAGTTGCAAAAAATTACAAAATAAAAATTACTCTTACAAATAATATGACAATTGAGTGTCTGCTTCATCCTATAAGAATAGAGGAACAACAAAACGGTTCAGACACAGTATATGCAATATCGGGATGTTATAAAGAAATCTCAAGCATAGACCGCATTGCTCTTGTTCAATATACATTTAAAGTATTAATGGAAACAGAAAACAAGGAAAATGAGCGATAGTGCAGAAGAAAAAACAACCTATCATAAAACTTTAAGTACTCTTTTTGCCTCTTTTTCAGTCATGGCATTTGGGGCACTGAGTTTACTTAACAGTTTTTCAATGGACTTCTACAGCGTTATGTTTATGCTCTCAATAGTGGTTCCCGCCTCTGTTTCGATGGGATTTATCGGCTTTATCATCGGTAAAATTTTTGACGAAGGCGAAAACTTTAACCCCAACCCCTTCAAGAAAAAAGACGGCAAATCACAATCTGTAGATAATGCATACAAGATTCAAAGTATGTTTGCATCGGAAGCAAACGAAGAAAAAGACTTGCAGAATATGTTCCACTTAAATAACGAAAGCGAAAGCAATGAATAAAATCATCAAACTCCTGTCTAAAGGCAGAAACATGACAAAGGTCAAGAAAATAAGCTCATACTTTGCTTACACTACAAGCTTTTTTATTGCAGCCATTGTAATACTCACAATGAGTTATGTTTTTAACCACATCAAAAACCTTGCTCTTGATTACGATGTAAACCTAAAGACCTATAGCTATTCGCTTTTTTCTCTTATCGGAGAAACTTTTGAACAGTCATATCAAAACAAAACCACGGAAAGAACTCTTAAGGTTCTTGATAACCTTAAGGGCAGAGGAATGTTAACGTATGTCTATGCAGTAGACAAAAAAAATAACGAGGTGTTTTTCTCGACACTGAGAAATTTAGTCGGCAAAGACGCAGATACAGCCAAGAGAGATGTATTTCTCAAATTTCAAAAACAAAGCGTAATGGAGATTCTGACAAGTACAGACAACTACACACTCTACATTGGTCTTCCGGTAGAAAAAATTGCCGCCTCGCACCTTAATACATTGCTCGAAAACATAAAAATATTCGTCGTCATATTCTTGCTCATTGGTATTATAGCAAGCGCCATAATGTCAAGCGTTGTAATTAATCCTCTTGATGAACTCACCAGAGGCGTTAAAGAATTTGCAAAAGGAAATTTTGATTTTAGGCTTAAAAAATCTCAATTCACAGAAATCAATGAACTTGTTGATGCGTACAACTATATGGCATTTCAACTCCATGATTTATACGATTCACTGGAGCTGAAGGTTCAGGAAAGAACACTTGCCCTTGAGCGTGCAAATGAAGAAATAAAAGAAACTCAAGCTATGATGGTTCACTCGGAAAAAATGCGCTCCTTAGGCGAGCTTGTAGCGGGAATAGCACATGAAATAAACAATCCTGTAAACTTCATTCACGGCAACATTGTTATACTTGATAAATATGTAAAAGACTTATTTAGTTTGATTGACCAATACATAGCAAATGAAAATTCAATTTCTCAAGAAGAATTGGATAAAATACAAAAAATCAAAACAGATATAGATTTAGACTTTATAAGAGATGATGTCAAAGACCTTATAAAAAGCTGTATAGAAGGAACGGAAAGAACAAAAAACATTGTCCTTGACCTAAAAAATTTCTCTCGCATGGAAGAGATGGTTTTAACACAATTTAATATCCCAAAAGAAATAGACACCACTCTTAATATTTTGAATAACAAATACAAAAACAGAATAACGGTAGTTAAGGAATATCAAGAAAATCTGCCAAAAATAGAAGCTTACGGAGGACAGCTGAATCAAGTATTTATGAATATACTTGACAACGCTCAATATGCCATAAAAGGCGAAGGAACAGTGACAATAAACGTTAAGCAAGAGGGTGAAAACGTAATTATAAAATTCTCCGATACAGGAGAAGGAATAAAAAAAGAAGACATAAAAAAAGTTTTCGAACCTTTCTTTACAACAAAACCCGTAGGTCAAGGCACAGGGCTTGGTATGTCAATTACATATCGGGTAATTAAAAATCACAACGGAGAAATATATGTCGATTCCGAAGTCGGCAAGGGTACTACATTTACAATAATTCTGCCCATTAATTATAAAAAAAATGAAGAAAACAAAGAAGATACCAAGGAGTGCTAAATAATGGAAGAAAAAAAATACAGAATTTTAATAGTTGATGACGAACCCGACAACTTAGCACTACTATATAGAACACTAAGAGGAAAATATGATATAACAAAAGCAACAAGCGGCTTAGAGGCTCTTGAAATACTAAGAAACGAAAGCTTTAATTGCATATTATCCGACCATAAAATGCCACAGATGGATGGCGTTGAGTTTTTAAGAAGAACTTATGAAATATGCCCAAATACAACTCGCCTCTTGGTTACAGCGTACTCTGACGTAAAAATATTAATCGACGCTATTAACTATGCAAAAATTTATCGCTACATCAAAAAACCGTTTAATCCGGACGAACTTTTGCACATAGTTGAAGCAAGTCTTGAATACCACCAACTTAAGGTTGATAACGAAAACCTGATTAAAGACTTAAAGGAACTTTTCTCCGGCACAATTAAAGCAATTATTGAAGCGCTTGATGCAAAAGATTCATTCACACTCGGCAGAAGCAGACGTGTAACTTTTTATGCCCTTAAAATGGCTTCAAAATTAGACATCAGTAACTCCGAAAAAAGCAAAATAGAGCTCGCAGGACTTTTGCACGATATAGGTATGATAGGTGTTGCCGAAGATATCTTAAACAAAAGTCAAAAACTGACTCAAGAAGAATATGAACAAATAAAAAGACACGTTCACCACTCGGTTAAAATTCTTGAAGACATCAAGCAACTCTACGAAGTAATTGAAATTATCAAATATCACCATGAGCACTTTGATGGAAACGGCTACCCTTACGGTCTTAAGGGCGAGAGCATTCCTATCGGCTCAAGGATTATAGCCGTAGCTGACGCTTATGACTCAATGGTTTCAAACCGTGCCTACAGACAAGGACTAAGCTCGGATGAAGCCCTACAGAGAATAGAAGAAAAATCAGGTACGCAATTTGACCCTTATGTGGTACAACTTTTTAAAGAAGTATTGCCCGAGGCAGCAAGAGAAGTTAAAGAGTACGAAGAAAAAATGAAAATAAAAGAAAATCTTCCGCAAATGTAAAAAGGATAAAAAATTGACAAGAACAACAGAAGTATACACAGGCGCATACGCCTCAGGTAAAAGCGAAACATCTATCAACAGAGCACTGCAATATATAAAAAAAGGCAAAAAAATTACCCTTGTAGACCTTGACACGGTTGAACCCGCCTATTGCATGCGCCCAATTTTAGGAGAATTAAAACAAAGAGGCATTGACGTTATAGCACAAAGTGACTATTTTGGACTTGGTGAAGCAGGAAGCTATGTCACAGGCGAGCAGATTAACTGCCTTAATAATCAAGGTGATATCATAATAGATGTAGGCTATGGTGCAACAGGGCTTGATACTCTTGATATTTTAAACGGTATAGAAAACGAGCAAAATCTTAAAATTTATCTTGTTGTAAACACTTCAAAATTTGAAACACGAGATAAGGAAAGTATTCTTGAATACATAGAATTTTCATCAGGGTTAAACAAAACCCCTTGGAAAAAGTTCTCGGGTCTTATATCTAACACTCACTTATCTGATGAAACTACAAAAGAAGATATCATAAGAGGCTATGAGATTTTAAAAGAAGTTTCAAAAGAAACAAATATACCTATCGTTGCAATTGGCGCACAGGAAAAATTTAAAACCGAATTTACACAAGGCAGCTATGACGGCGTTGAAATATGGTTTTATGAAAGATTAATGCCAAAAGCCTTGTGGTAAAAGCTATATGCGCTTTTCATTTTCTTTTACATAATCCATCAACATTTTTGCAGCAAGATTACCTGCTGTACGATTTTCTTTTTGTGCAAGTATTTTAAACTTTGCAAAAATCTCTTTGTCTATTAAAACAACGAAGCGATGCTTTTCGTCTGTTTTGCTCATTTATAAATCCTTTGCAAATATGTTACAAACTTATGCAATTTTACTATCCATTTTATTTTTAAACAATTGAAATAATATTATAATTTATTTATAATAAGGTTATAATTAAATTATAATTAACAGGAGATTCCCCATGCTAGAAAAAATCAAAACCGACGCTTACAAAAGAATTGAAACGCTTTGCGAAAACCTTAACTACCAAATAGAAGCTCTTTGCAACATAAAAAGCGAAGTACTTTTTATAAGTTATCTTTTATTTTTATGCGAAAGTCAAAATGAAGAGTTTAAAAAACCTACTCATACGCCTTAATTTTAAACACTGTTATTCTCTCATCAGCAGTCTGTATGCGCTTTATGTACTTTTCATCCTGAGGAGTTTTCATAATAATAGCAACAGCAGGCTTATGACCGGTCATTTTTGCATAATAAAGCGACTGTCCGATACTCTCTGCCCACTTTGACGCCCAGTCGTACTCTATTGCATGCTCATCGGTTAAACAGTCAATGCGGGTCTTATCAGGCAAAACGTATTCTATTGTGCCCTTGCAGTACATATTTACATAGTCTTTTTCCTTAAGTTTTGTTTGCTGGATGTTATTCACAGGCACAATACCCGAGGCAAATTCTTCATTACTTGCAAAAAAATATCCCACAGCAAACACAACAAGCGCAAGTAACAAGCTAAAAACTTTTCTTTTAATTTTATTCTTGCGCTTTGCCATTTTACACTTCCTCTATTAAACATACACACTGTGCGACAATAGAATTACCCTCACCTGTTGAATCCTGTCCTTCGTTGGTTTTTGCTTTTATTGAAAGATATTTTGTATCAATACCCAAAACAGGAGCGAGTTTTTGCTTCATTTGGTCAATATAGGGCATAAGCTTTGGCTTTTGACAAATAATATTTGAATCAATATTTACAATTTTATAGCCGTTAGCCTTAAGTATTTCTATGGTTTTCTCAAGCAAAATAATGCTGTTAATATCTTTAAATTTAATATCGGTATCAGGAAAATGCGTCCCTATGTCTTTTTCCCCCATTGCGCCCAAAAGTGCGTCAATTATGGCATGGACTAAAACATCGGCGTCAGAATGCCCCATAAGACCTTTTTCATAAGGGATTTTAACACCGCCTAAAATAAGCGCCCTGCCCTCAACAAGCCTGTGCAGGTCATAGCCTGTGCCTATTCGCATAAGACATACCTTTCTATCGCTTCACATACACCGTCTTGTTTAACTGTCGGACAAATATGGTCTGCTATTTCTTTTAGTTTTTTTGAGGCATTACCCATGGCAATTTTAATCCCAGCATTTTTAAGCATTTCATAATCATTATCCTGATCGCCAGATGCCAGAACTTCTTCTTTTTTTATACCCCAATAATCTTTCAAAAAATTAAGCGCAGCGCCTTTTGTAGCATTGGGGTCGGTAATTTCCATGTAATTTTTGTGTGAACGCACAATACAGAGCTTTCCCAAATACTTCTCAGTCATAAATTTTATAAGGTTTTGCATTTTTTCTTCATCATAAACTATCGCAAGCAGCTTATAGACATTTTTTAATTCAACATCATCAAAGCTCTCAACCGCACGATACACCGTAAAACGCCCCTGACAATAGTCTTGCATTATTTTTTTATCATCATCTTCAACAATCAATTCGTCATTATTGTACAAATTTGTATGAATATTCAATTCCCTGAGCGTATTAATCACATCATGCGCAAGTTCAACCTTAACGGGTGCTTTGTGTAAAATATTATCTCCAAGCCTTACAACAGCTCCCTGATAACACACAACAGGAGTCGTAAGTCCCAAAAAATCGGCTACACCCTTTGCTCCGTCAAACATTCTGCCTGTTGCAACTACCATTTTAGTATCAGACTTTTTGACTTTTTCTATTGTTTCAATCATTCTTTTTGAGAAAACATTTGTCTCATCGACAATAGTCCCGTCAATGTCTGTTATCCAGAGTTTAACCTTGCTCAAAAAAACCTCATTTCACATTTTGTTTTTTTTATTATACAATAAAATCATAAATGTAAGTATGGAGAGATTTTACCAATATGAGCAAAGTAGAACGTCAAAGACCGTTTGAACAGGATGAAGTTCAAAGAAGGTCAAATTTTAATCCCGTTGAAGAAAATTTTACACCTGAGCAGGCAGCTCTTGAAGCTTCAAGATGTTTAAACTGCAAAAATCCTCTTTGCAGAAAAGGTTGCCCCGTAAGCGTTGATATCCCCGGGTTCATCGCAAAAGTTAAAGAAGGAGATATCCAAGCTGCAGGTGAAATCATAAGAAAATCAAACATGTTGCCATCCGTATGCGGAAGAGTTTGCCCGCAGGAAAGACAATGCGAAAGCAAATGTATTTTAGGTATCAAAGGTGACTCTGTTGCAATCGGTGCACTTGAAAGATATGTTGGCGATAACAGTGCATCTGTTAAAACTCAAATAAAAGAAAACGGCAAAAAGGTTGCCATAGTAGGCTCAGGTTGTGCAGGTATGTCAGCTGCAGCAGACCTTAGAAACGCAGGCTTTGAAGTAAGCGTATTTGAAGCGCTTCATGAGCTTGGCGGTGTTTTAAGATACGGCATACCGCCCTTTAGACTTCCAAGAACGGTTCTTGACAGAGAAATTGAAACCTTAAAAGAAATCGGTGTTAAATTCTACAAAAACGTAATCGTGGGTAAATCAATCACTCTTAACCAACTAAAAGAAGAAGGCTATGACGCTATATTTATCTGCTCCGGCGCAGGACTTCCAAAAATGCTCGGTGTCCCCGGTGAAAACTTAAACGGCGTATACAGCGCAAATGAATTTTTAACACGTGTAAACCTAATGCACGCTAATGAACCTGATACACCCACACCTCTTAAGGTTGGTAACAAAGCTGCAATCATAGGCGGCGGAAACGTGGCAATGGATGCTGCAAGAACTGCGGTGCGCGTAGGTTACAAGGAAGTATACATTGTTTACAGAAGAACAGAAGAAGAACTTCCCGCAAGAAAAGAAGAAATTCGTCACGCTAAAGAAGAAGGTATAATCTTCAAACTTCTTCACTCGCCTGTTGAAATACTTGGAAAAGACGGCTTTGTAAATGGTATTAAACTTGAAGTTATGGAACTTGGCGAACCTGATGAGTCAGGCAGAAGACGCCCCGTACCTACAGGCAAGTTCGATACAATGGATGTGGATGCCGTTATTGTATCACTTGGTACAGGTCCAAACCCGATTATTCAACAATCTGCAATAAAAGAAAATCTTGATATTGAAACAGATAAAAAAGGCTACATTATAATCAATGAAAACGGCGAAACATCTGTAAAAGATATCTATGCAGGCGGTGACGTTGCCCCAAGAGGCGAATCAACTGCAATTAACGCTATGGGAGCAGGAAAAGTTGCTGCAAAAGCAATAATAGAAGCTCTTTGC
>CALUYX010000044.1 GCA_944325115.1 Candidatus Gastranaerophilales bacterium
TCGGCACAAAAGTACGCCTTGAGCGCACAAAAAGACGTCTTTCTCAAGAAACACTTGCAGAAATGGCTGATTTAAACAAAAAAACCATCTGTGCAATTGAAGCAGGAACAACAACGCCATCTCTTGAAACGGCAAATGACATATCAAATGCCTTTCAAATCCCGCTTCATGAGTTTTTGAACAACATTGAAAAGATTGAACTTTAATTTGAGGAAAGTATGACACAAGACATTAAAATCGAACAGAAATTTATTGAACAAGCACAAACTCTCTGCCGTGGGGCTGAAATATTGCCTGACGGATATATGGGTCTTGCTTATAAATTACAAAAAGCACACAACGAAAACCGCCCCTTGCGCGTTAAGTTGGGTCTTGACCCGACACGTCCCGATTTGCACTTAGGGCACAGTGTTGTAATGCGCAAATTAAAGCAGTTTCAAGATTTAGGTCATCAGGTAGTGCTCATTGTAGGCGGCGCAACTGCTATGGTAGGTGACCCCTCCGGAAAATCCGAAACCCGCCCTGCTCTTTCAAAAGAGCAGGTAGCAGAAAATGCAAAAAGCTACTTTGAACAAATGTCAAATGTTGTGGATATCGAGCGTGCTGAGGTCACAAACAACGCAGACTGGCTGCATTCAATGAGTTTTGTTGAAATGCTTAAGCTTGCAACATCTACAACGGTAGCAAAAATGCTTACCCGTGATGACTTTGCAAAAAGATACGAAGATGGTCGCCCCATAAGCGTTGTAGAATTTTTCTACCCCCTTATGCAAGCATATGACTCTGTTGCGGTTAAAGCAGACATTGAACTTGGCGGAACAGACCAACGTTTCAACCTTTTAATGGGTAGAGATGTTCAGGCGCACTATGGTTTTGAAGATTTTCAACTTGCAATGCTCTTGCCTTTAATTGAGGGTACTGACGGTCAGGTTAAAATGTCAAAAACCTACCCTGAGCACTGCATATCATTTACAGATAGTGCAAAAGATATGTACGGCAAGCTTATGAGCATACCCGATGAGCTTATGCCCAAGTACTATCTGCTTTTAACAGATTTAGACTACAACAAAGACAATAACCCTCGTGATGAAAAAATGCGCCTTGCCTATGAAATAACAAGAATGTACAAAGGCAAAGACGCAGCAGATGAGGCGCAAAATGAATTTATCAATGTTGTACAGAAAAAAGGCATACCCGATGACATTGAAAGCGTAAAACTCGATGGCGCACAAAATGTTGTTGATGTGCTTTTAAAACTGAACTTTACCCAAAGCAAAGGCGAAGCAAAAAGGCTTATTGCAGGCGGCGGCGTAAAATTTGACGGAGAAAAAGTCACATCCGCCGATTTTGTGATTGATAAAACAGGCGTTTTGCAAGGGGGCAAAAGAAAATATGCCAAAATTATATTCTAATATTCTTGATTTAATAGGAAATACTCCAATAGTCAAGATTAACGGCACATATAACGGCTACAAACCAAAAAATTTGTACGCCAAACTCGAATACTTTAACCCCGGAGGCTCTGTAAAAGACCGTGTTGCTTACAACATGCTAAAAACAGCGCTTGATAATCTTGAAATAGGACCCGATACGGTTGTAATAGAGCCGACTTCAGGCAACACAGGCGTTGGTCTTGCTCTTTGCGCAAGCATTTTGGGACTAAAATTTATTGCAGTCATGCCTGAGAATATGTCAGATGAAAGAAAAAAACTAATCTCAGCTTATGGTGCTGAAATTGTCCTTACGCCAAAAAATTTAGGCATGCAAGGCTCTGTTGATAAAGCCGCGCAAATTGCCCAAAAACTTCGTGAAGAAGGAAAAAATGTCTTTGAAACAAAGCAATTTGAAAACCCAAATAACCCGCTCTCGCACATTAAAACCGCAGATGAAATCTGGGAAGCAACACAAGGCAAGGTAGATGTTGTTATTGCAGGAATAGGAACGGGCGGAACAATCTCAGGCTGTGCCAAAAGATTAAAAGAGCTCAACCCTAAAGTCCTTGCTTGCGGTGTGGAGGCTGCCGAAAGTCCGCTTTTAACAAAAGGCGTAGCGGCGGCGCATGTTATACAGGGAATAAGCTCAAACTTCATACCAAAAACCCTCAAGCGGGAAGTTATAGATAAAATCATTGACATAAAAGGCGATGACGCCATTGAAACAACTAAAAAAATAGCCAAAGAAGAAGGGCTTCTGTTGGGTATTTCATCAGGAGCAGTCTTAAAAGCGGGAATTGAACTGGATAAAAAGTTCTCTTTTGAAGGCAAAGAAAAAATGATAGTGTGCATTTTGGCTGATAACGGCGAAAGATACCTCTCGGGAGGCATTTTTTAATGCAAGAAGAAAAGAAAAAAGGCTTGTCCATTGTAAGAGGAATCAAGACCGTCTGCAGCGACATAAAAACAATTTATGACAAAGACCCTGCAGCAAGAAACCTCTTTGAAATTATTCTTCTCTACCCCGGTTTTCACGCGCTTTTAGCCTACAGACTGGCTCACAAGCTGACCAAATGGCACATTCCTTTTATCCCAAGGCTAATCTCGCAGATGGCAAGGTTTTTTACGGGCATTGAAATTCACCCGAGAGCAAAGATAGGTAAAAACTTTTTTATTGACCATGGCATGGGCGTTGTAATCGGCGAAACGGCTATAATAGGCGATGATGTGCTTATTTACCAGGGCGTAACCCTTGGCGGTACGGGCAAAGACACGGGAAAACGCCACCCGACAGTCGGAAACAACGTCACAGTGGGCGCAGGCGCTAAAGTCCTTGGCAACATAACAATAGGCGACTACACAAACATAGGCGCAGGAAGCGTTGTGATTGATAATGTACCTGAACATTCAACCGTTGTAGGTATACCGGGGAGAATTGTGCAGCAGAGGGTCTTTATTCAAGGACAGCTTTTGCACAACAGAATCCCTGACCCTGTTAAGTGCGAACTAAACAGGTTAAAATACGAACTTCAAGAACTGCGCGCTATGGTTGAAGAAAATTAATCCAGCAACTGCAGTGCGTTTTGCAGTAGCTGCTTATAGCTTGAGATAAGCTTATTTGAAAGCTCCATCTGCATTTTTGCTTCCTGATAGTAGGTTGCGTTTGCTTTAAAGTCAATGTTAGATAATTCGAGCATACCGCTTGTGATTTCGGCTTTGCCAACTACGGGTCTGCCTGATTGAGCCGTTTCAACAAAATATCCGTCTTTATACTGGTAAAGTTCCTGCGGGTTGTGAAAGTTCATAACGGCAATTTTGTACAAAGGAGTAGCCTCAGCGCCGCCGTTTGTTTTACCGTATAAAATACCGTCGCCTTTTATTTCATATTCATCATATTTGCCCAAAAACTTACCGTTATCAGGGTCAATCCAGAGTTTAATTTCTGTTGTGGGAACACTGAGCGCTCCGCCATGGGCGGTTGTTTCATCAAATTCGGCACTTGTCAGCGACTTTGTACCTGACATGATTTCGCCCCTGTCATTTAGAATATAACCTTGAACTTTTGAGCCGTCAGATGCTTTATAAACACCCTCAGAGTCAAATTTAAACTCACCAAGGCGGGTGTAGGCAATTCTTCCCTCATCGTTTCTCACGACAAAATAGCCGTTACCCTCAAGAAAGACGTTTTCCGTAGAAGTACCGGGGATTGCCTTACCTTGTCCCGTGTTTTTAAGATACCCATCCAGTTGAACCGCATCCAAAAAGGTTTTGAAAGTAACCTGATTTTCCCTGTAACCGGGGGTGTACATATTAACCATATTTTCTGTTACCGCGTTCATCCAGTTTCTTGTTGCAGCCTGAATGTTTATGGCGTTAACGTAGGCGTCTTTCATTGTTTATTCTCCTTTTGGTTTTGGTTGCTTTCTCTTTGGTCTTTGTACTGTCTATAACTTATATTTGAGTAAGAAATATTTTGCTCGTCAAAGCGCTGTCTTAAGTATGGAATATTATTTTTCAGATACTCTTCAACAGCCTTATCGCCGGGGATAAAATGAGCATTGACCTTGCCCTTGTCATCGAGTTTTAAAATAACCGTGACATTATTATCAAAGTCCATTCTTATGGGCTTTTTAGAATCAACGGAACTTTTTAGCATTGTCATAAGAGTATTTGAAACCTCAATGCTGTTTGAATTTTTAGTTGTAATTGAAAGCCCCTCATCGCTTGCTTGATAGTTTATAAGCCCGTTTTGATTCAAAAGGTTTATAAAAAACATAGCATCGGCTTGCCCGACCTTAGCGGCTTCAATGTCATATTGAGAGTCAAAATCTAAGTCCAAAAAAAGCTTGTTTATCTCGTCGTCTTTGTTTAAAACTTTATCTTGAGAAAAATTAGACATGATTTTATCTAATTCATTTTTAAACATAAGCGAAAAACCGCCCTTTTTACTGTACGCTTCGCCAAAATTAGCATTAACGGGCATTTGTTCAATATTTTGAGTATTATTTGTTGCGTTTTCGATAATCATTTTTCTCCTGCATAAGCGCTTCAAGCTCTTCTTCTTCCTTTGCTTCACGGTTTTTTGCAAAGTACTTCTGTGCACCTATTTCATTCAGTTGCTTGAGTTCAATTGCCTTTTGTTCCTGCAAATATTCTTCACGCTTATGTTCTTTGTGTTTTTCAAGTACGTTTACTTCTTTTTCTCGTTCTCTTAATTTTTCTTTTTCAACTTCAAGAGCCTTGAGTGCTTCCTGTCTTTCCTGTTCAAGCTTTTCACCTACTTCGTATAAGTGTTTTAAAAATTTATCAAAGCCATCGTACATCATAGGGTCGGATTTTCGCATATTTACTCTTGTATCTTGAATGTCTTTATTATTCTTGATTATAAGAAGCTCTATCCTGTCAACTTCAGCTTGCGCTTTTATAACCTCTTGAAGCTGCTCTTCTTTGTTTCTTATTCTTATTTCAAGGAACTTTTGGAGTCTGTAACGAAAAGCCATTTTGGTGTCCGACTATAATTACACTGTTACTTCTTCGGCATTTTTCAAATTAAATTTAATGGTTTTTGACAAAATGTCAAAAAATTCATACGTATATATGATTCTTGCTCAAAAAAAATGCATGATAATTTAATTACTATGACAAGGGGTATAATAAGGTTTTTATTGTTAGCATTTGTATTTTGCAGTTTTTGCTGCAAAGGTTTTTGCTACGAGAGAATAGGGATAATCTCTGACGCTATTTTGACCCAAATAAACCCCTATAACGCATACTTTAAGACACCTGAATTTTTCTTGCAAGATGTAAGGAGCGACCTTGTTAAATCAGGCATAAGCGTTGTAAGTGTTGATACAACCCAAAGGCTGCTTTCTCAGCTTGGGTTCAATCAATATGATGTTGAAGCACTCGGCTCGCTGCAACAGGGCTATGACCTTGATTATGCGCTTTTAAAAAAAATCGCAAGAGCAATAGGCGTTAAAAAACTTGTCGTTATGACAAGTTCTGTGGATATTCAGAGAGATTTTCTAAAAAATACCCTCTGGAATGTGGCAAATGTTTCAGGATTAGATGTTGTAAACCCTACTCATCGCTTGAGCGTTTATGTTGCTTTTGTTGATGTTGAAAACGAAATTGTGCTTTGGGAACAAATTTATGCCAAAAACATAAGAAATAATAAGTTCAAAAACCTTGATACTACAATATCAAGCAATTATGAGGGTATGTTAAGGTTAAAAGAATACTCTAAATACATAAGCCCCGAAATTGCAAAAAGTGTAAGAATGAGGGTTATAGACCCGAGTTATCAGACACCTCCGGTTGAAATTAACAGAGGAAATATTGTTGAATACTTTAAAGATATGAAAAACGTAGGTTCTAAAAAGCGTTTAAGCGATATAGACGCCAAAAGATGGGACACTGAAAAACTCAAAAAGGACACTATAGAAAATATAGAAACCAAAAAAGAAAACTTCATGAACTGGTCAAGAGAAGTAAAAGGAAAGATGTTTAAAAATGAGAACCTCTAAAATTAAACCGGAAATACTTATAATACTTGCCATAGGCATTATCGCCATTTTTGCTCCAGTCATAATTAAAACAAAATCCATAAGCACGCTCATTGTGCCTCATGCGCTTTTTATTGTAATAGGCGGAACTTTATGCGCAGGCTGCATAGGTTTTTCGGCAAAAGAGATAATAAATGCCTTTGCTTCTCTTAAGACACTTTTTGTCAAAAAAAGCAAACAAGAACTCTTCAACACCGCAGATGAAATTGTGGAGATGGCAAAAATATCACGCTCAAAAGGAAAGCTTGCGCTTCAAGAATACATTGATTTTATAAAAAATCCTTTTCTTGCAAACTCCCTAAAATATATTCTTGAGGAGGATAATGTAAAAACGGTTGAAGAAAATCTTCGTTTAGCAAGTTTTTATGAAAATAAAAATGACTTTAAAAACATAGAAATATTTGAAGAATTGGGCGGATACGCCCCGACTTTCGGCATATTGGGGGCTATTATCGGTCTTATTCAAATAAGCACGGTAAATACCGACCCTCAAACACTGCTATCAGGCATAGCAACAGCTTTTATAGCCACTGTATACGGTGTCGGAAGTGCAAATTTAATTTTTCTTCCGATAGCAAAAAAACTTAAAAACATATTAAATGACAAATTATTTGAGCATGAAACAATAATATCAGGCGTTATAGACATAGCAAACATGCAAAGCTCGGTTGTTGTAAGTGAAAAATTAGACAAGATGTTAATGGAAAACGGAATAGCAAAAAAAGAAAATGTCATTCCTTTTGTAGCGTAGATTATGAATAATTTATATGAAAAATATAAAAATCAATATAAAAAATCAAACACGGAAGAAAAGAAAAATCATCTTAACCGCTGGGTAGTTTCTTATGCGGATTTTGCGACGGTTTTGCTTGCAATTTTTATGGTGCTGTGGATTAGCTCCAGCTTAGAAATTAAAGACGAGGCAATGGCAAAAGACGGCGAGTTGAAAAAGTATGAAAAAAAAGTAGAAACAGGGCCTAATCACCTGCTTGACGGGGTAAAAAATCCATCCGATTCAAAAGAAATTAAGGTAATAGAGTTTGAAAAGATGGCACAAAATATAAATAAAAATCTGAACAACCCTAACGGGGCACAAATAATTTCTCAAGACAGTAAAATTACCATACGTCTGTGCGATGGGGTGCTTTTTGACGAGGGTTCTGCTATAATAAAATCAAATTCCAAAAAAGCACTGGACGCCGTTGCTGTAGAATTAAAGAAAAACAAGAGCAATATAACGGTTGAAGGACACAGCGACAACATACCTATTAAAAACGGCAAATACTCTTCCAACTGGGAATTATCAACCGCCAGAGCAACAAATATCGTAAATTATTTAATTGAAACTTCAGGCATAGAAAAAAGCCGCCTGAGTGCCTCAGGTTATGCGGATAATAAACCTGTAGCAAGCAATGATACGAATGAAGGAAGAGCAAAAAACAGAAGAGTAGATATAGTAATTACAAATTAGCGGAGTAGAATATGTCAAAGCCTTTACAGACAAAAGATGCAAAACCAAAAGAAGAAGAGGATAGCAAAAAACCCTTAGGGAATGTTAATACAAACGTCATGATTGTTGCAAACACTATTGTTACAATCATTATTGTCGGAATTTTTATGGTAATTATGTATTCACTGTTTGATTCCATGCTTACAAAAAAGATTTCCGCATTCCATGAGGTAGAAGAACAGGTAGAAGACCCGTCCCAAGTAGAAGATGAAAGAGGCATACTGCTTGACTTGGGAGATTTTATTCTCAATCTTGCGGATGTAAGCCCGAGAAGATATTTAAAAGTTAATGTTGCAATGGAATTGTCAAAAACTCCCGAAGAAATAGAGCTGTTGAACACTCCTCAAAAATCATCAGGCGGTCACGGTGCGGCTCCTGCCAACCCTATGGAAGCAATAGCAGCAGAAATAGAACAATACAAACCGGCAATAAGAGATTCTATAATTTCTGTTATGTCAAACAAAACATCTGACGAGCTCTCAACCACAACAGGTAAAGAACTTGCAAAAGAAGAAATTAAAGAAATGGTAAACACGGTCTTTAACGGTCAAAGAGAAGTTTTGAGAGTAAGTTTTGGACAATTTATAATCCAATAGGAAATTAACCATGGAAGAAGAAGCAAAAAGCTCCGAGTCAAATAATCAGGAATATCAAGCACAAGATGTGCAAATCGACAGCGGTGAAAACACACAAGAAGAAACTGCTGCCAATGATTTTGCCATAGAAGAACAAAATAACAATGTAGAGCTTGTGAGCGTATCTCCTGTTGAATTTGCTTCATTTGACGATACAGAACAGTACTTAAGCGAAAATCCAAAAGAGAATCTTGACATTTTACAAGATGTAAAAATGCACATAACCGTTGAACTTGGCAGAGCTCGCTCATCTGTTAAAAAAGTTCTTGATTTAAACAAAGGCTCAATAGTTGAGCTTAACAAGGTCGCAGGTGAACAAGTTGAGCTTTATGCAAACGGAAAGTTTATAGCATATGGTGAAGTAATTGTTATAGAGGATAAATTCGGGCTGCGGGTTACAAATGTTTCACCGCAAAACATACACAATATATAAAAAAACCGCCCCATTAAGGGGCGGTAATTTTTATCGCTTATGAAAAATATCTTTTCAATAAACCATCAAAGCCTCTGCCGTGGCGAGCTTCGTCTTTAGCCATTTCATGAACCGTGTCATGAATTGCGTCATAACCAAGTTCTTTTGCTCTTTTTGCAATATCAAGTTTACCCTGACATGCGCCATGTTCAGCGTCAGCTCTCATTTCAAGATTTTTCTTAGTTGAAGAAGTAACAACTTCACCCAACAATTCTGCAAATTTAGCAGCGTGCTCAGCTTCTTCAAATGCGTATCTTTTGAATGCTTCAGCAACTTCAGGATACCCTTCACGCTCAGCTTGACGGCTCATAGCAAGGTACATACCAACTTCAGTACATTCACCTGCAAAGTTAGCTTTTAAGCCTTCAACAACCATAGGGTCAAGTCCCTCTGTTGTTGCAATTGTGTGCTCACAAGCATATACTTTATCAGAACCTTCGCCTACTACATTAAAAGTTGTAGCACCGCAAAGAGGGCATTTTTCAGGTTGTTTATCAGCTTCGATAGACCATCCGCATACTGTACATACAAATTTTTTCATCTTCTACTACCTTTCATTTTCGCTACATTCTCGGCATATGCCGCTAAAAACTATATCGTGACTTTCGATTTTAAACCCTGTTGACTCCTGTGTTTTTTTTATAATCTCAGGAGCAATGTCACAAGGTATATCAAATATTCTACCGCACTTTTTGCAAATAAAGTGATAATGCTCAAAAGTGTTATGGTCAAAGTGCGCTTTATCCTCAAGACCCTGTATTTTTTTGATTTTCCCGTTATGCGCCATTTTATTGAGGTTTCGATAAACCGTGGCGAGGGATATATTACTGTTTGCTTGTTTTAATACGTCATAAATGTACTCGGCAGAAGGATGTACAACATTATCCGCCAACGCCTGATATATTATCTCCCTTTGCTTTGAGTAATTCATGCCTGTCTTTCTTGAGTTTTCATTAAATATGATAACAATTATCAGTTTATACTATATTTATTATTTTGTCAAGCATTTGAAAAAATACACAAAAAGTTGCATTGAAAAACCCCAAAAAGGTGTTATTATAAGAATATACGGATTTGAGGTGTTACATTGCTGGATGACATTAAGCGCTACATCGAGCATTCTATCGATGTTAAACGTGCAATTTTAAACAATGACAGATTGCTTATGAAAATTTATCAAGCAAGTCAAATGGTCATTTCTTCCTTAAGGAGAAGAGGAAAAATCTTAATAGTCGGAAACGGGGGCTCAGCGGCTGATGCTATGCATATGGCAACGGAGTTTTGCGCAAAATTCTACCGCCCGAGAAAACCCCTGCCTGCAATTGCGCTTTGTGCGGACAGTTGCACCATAAGCGCCATAGCAAACGATTTTAATTTTGAATATATCTTCTCAAGACAAGTCGAAGCACTGGGAAATGAGCAAGACCTGCTGATTGCAATATCTACAAGCGGCAATTCAAAAAACATAATAAATGCAATTGACACAGCAAAACAAAAACGCATGCAGGTAATTTTTATAACAAGTGAAATGCTCGGCACGGGATATTTACAAAAAGTAGACATTCCGATATGCGTCCCATCAAACGATGTACCGCTTATTCAAGAAGCGCATGAGATGATTGAACACATTATCTGTCTTGAAGTAGAAAAAGAATACAAATAATAAAAAGCCCGAGATTTCTCTCGGGCTTTAAAGTTATTTTGCCATTGCGGCTTTTACTTCTTTTTTGTATTTTTCAACATTTGGTTGAAGTACCTCAGCCATAGCTTCATCAGAAGGCGTAACATTATCTTCCATACGTCTTAAAATGTTGCCTGTGTATAGAGTTTCAAAGTGTTTAAGCTCGATGAATCTTCCAAGAGTTTTGAAAGACAAGTCATTTAGGACAATTTGAGATACAGGGTGTTGAGAAGAATAAGCTTTAACAACACCTTCAATAACAGCACTAAAGACTTTATCTTCAGGTTTAACATATACAAAAGTAAAGAATGAGTCTTTGTTGTTTTCATCCAAATCAGCCTCAGCGTTGTAGTGAAGATACCCCGGTCCTACGTTTGTATCTGTTGAAATTCTTGCTTTCAGGGATTCATTTTTAAGTTGTTTTTCCCATAATGTAGTGCCCATAAAAGCATCACCAAAGTATTCTACAAAGTGTTTTGTTTTGCCGTTTTTTCTTGCTTCAACGTTAAAAATAGCAAGTCTTAGGGCATCATTTTCTTCTATGTCTTTGCCCATAAATTCTTTTTGAGCTTCAAGAGAAGCATTTAGCATATCAATTACATCTTGTTTTTGAACACCTAAAAATGCAAGGGTGAAAATTGTTGCATCATCAAATACAGAAAATCTTCCGCCAACGTCATCGTGAACATAACCGCTCATTGAAAGTTCTTTTTTATCAACAAGACGTCTTAGAGCACTTTTTTCGCTTGAAGCGTCAGTCATTGCGATGAATCTTTCAGATACATCTTCTTTTTTAAGATAATCTTGCATTAATTTTTTAGCGCTTTCATAGGCTACTGTTGTTTCTAAAGTTCCGCCTGATTTAGAAACTACAAGGAATTGAGTTTTGTCTAAATCTAAAGTTTTTGAAAAACGCTCAAAGCTTATAGGGTCAACTGATGAATAAAAATGAGCGTGCGCGTCAATTCCAAGCATTTTAACCAAAGATTCCGTTGTATGACGAGAACCGCCTATACCTAAAACTGCAATATCTGTGTACTTATCAGCGCGGGCTTTTTTTGCCATGTCAAAAAGTGTATCGATATTTTTGATTTGATTTTCAGGTAAAAAACCAATCCAGTTCAAGAATTGACCTTTTTTACCTGCGCGAGATTTAATATCACACACAGCATCCGCTGCAAGAGCCGAGTATTTTGAAAATCCTGCGTCATTAACTTTAACAGTCGTGTTTTTGAAAGTTGTTTCTGCCATAATTTAGTCCTTCCGTAATTATTTAAAATAATTATACCCTAAATTTAAAAAACATACACCGCTATAATTGCAGCCAAAATAAGTGCAATATTAAAGTGCAAAAATGTTGGTATACAAGTGTCTTTTATGTGATTGTGCTGATTATCCGCATTCAACCCCGCAGTTGGTCCTAAAGTAGTATCTGACGCAGGAGAGCCCGCATCACCAAGTGCAGCAGACGCTGCAAGAACAATCACCGAAGCAGGTACGCTAAGCCCTAACTTTGAGCACAGAGGAATAAATAAAACCGCTAAAATCGGTATTGTACCAAAGGATGTGCCTATGCCCATGGTGATTAATAAGCCTACTAAAAGCATTAAGGTAACAGATATGA
>CALUYX010000045.1 GCA_944325115.1 Candidatus Gastranaerophilales bacterium
TAACAAACTTATTCAATTTTCAACCGTTGGTAGCGCCGCGCTAAATATGAACTTTCGCAAGCTACCTAACTTATTAAACTTGAAAATCCCGCAAAAATCAACAAAATCTCTTGCAAGATTTCAGCCCGACATTAAAAATACTTTACATTTTGACATATCTAAAAAGCCGTTCTATGCTTGTATTGTTAGGTGTTGACATCCAAACATCATTCAAGAGGGTTGTTATGTCAAAAAAAATTAAATTTAAGGACGAAAGCGAAAAGACACTTATTTTGCTTGTGGTGATTCTAAGCATTATATCAGGATTCCTCGCCTCAATTTGCCTTTGGGCAATCCAAAAAGACTCTCTTTCGCACGATGCAAAAAACTTCACAAGAAATTTACTAAACTTTGAGCTTAGTATTCTATGTATCTGTGCAATTTTTATAATTCCTGTCATCGGTCCTGCTATAGGATACTTTGGCGCACCGGTATTATGGGTTGTAAATGTAGTCTATTGCATAATGGCAGCTGTTGCCATCTCGGAATCAAAAACTCTCAAGCTGCCTTGTTATGAATTTATAAAATAGTACTACATCGGGCAATTTTCAAACAAACCCTAAAATGCCATACTCATTGAAAATACACAAACTACAAATGGAGCGTACGGGAGTCGAACCCGTGACCTCAACACTGCCAGTGTTGCGCGCTACCAACTGCGCTAACGCCCCAAAGATAAAAACATTCTAAAACAAAAATACAATACAATCAACAAAGGAGAACTATGTCACTTGCCATCAGACCCGTATTTATACAACCGGCACAACTACCAAAAATTCAGAAAAAACCCGTAAATCAAATTTATCAAAACAACATAAATTTTGGCTCGCCAGAGGGTGCAAAAGCGCTTGAGGCAATGAATACTTCACATGTGACAAAAAATCTTATAGCATCCGACAAAACAAGACTGGGTGCAAATTACAACAAAGAAAGCGGCAACGTAGATTTTAAATTAGCCTCAAAAAACGCTCAAGATGTGTTTTTGTGTATTTTTGACAAACCAAAAGGCGAGGACGCTTTTTTAAACATCAAAATGGAAAAAAATCCCGATTCCAACATCTGGGAAGCATCCGTGCCAATAAAAGAACTTGGCGAGGGCAAAAAACCCATATACTACGGCTATAGAATTTTTGGCGAAAACTGGAACTATGACAAGAACTTTTTCAACGAATACGGCAAAATAAACAACCCTAAAAGCGGCTATAACAGCCCAGTTGACAAATCAGGCAACCGCTTTAACCCAAACAAACTGGCTTTTGACCCCTACGCAAGAGAACTAAGTCATCTGCCATCCGACAACCCCAAGGGAGAAAAAGCCTTTGAAATAAGCAAAGATAATTACCTTGAAGATAGCGCAAAGTACGCACCAAAAAGCGTTTTTACAATAACCGAAGATACGCTTATCCCAAAAGCTAAACAACGTGTATTAAGTGATGAAATTATTGGCGAAGTTCACATAAAAGACCTTAGCATAAATGAAGATGTAGACGGTGCAGGCACTTACACAGGTGCTAAAAATATGGCAAAAAAACTTAAAGATATGGGCTTTACAATGATTGAATTTTTGCCTCTAACCGAATTTGATGATAAACAGGGCGGAGGTAACTACTGGGGCTATATGCCTCTTGGTTATTTTGCTCCCGCAAAAAAATATGCACAAAACAAAGAATCAGGCAGCGCACTTAAAGAATTTCGTGAAATGATAAAAGAATTTCACAAAGAAAACTTAAAAGTCTGTATGGATATAGTCTTTAACCATACGGGAGAAGCGGGTCTTATAGATAATAATGTAAATAAAGCCAGACAATCAAGCTTTTCTCTCATTGATAATCAGATGTATTACAAACAAAAAGAGGGAAAATACAACTCAAACTCAGGCTGCGGAAACGATATGAATGTAGCACAAGATGAGGTTATGCAATTTGTGGCTGATTCTGTTGCATATTGGGCACATCAAGGGGTTGATGCTTTTCGCTTTGACCTTGCTGCAGGTCTTATGGATACAGACACAAGCGAAAAAGTATTTTATGACGCAAACAGAAGTCTTGTTGGAAAATTAAGCTCTCTTTTAAAAGAAAGAGGGGTAAAAGTTCTTGAGCCAAACCAAAAAGGCGATGGAATTTATCTTATAGCAGAACCGTGGACTTGCGGCGGAGATAATTCATATCAACTGGGACGATTCCCCAAAGAATGGGCACAGTGGAACGATGTTGCAAGAGAAACAATTAAAAGAGATTCAACATTTCCTTTTACAATCACGCCAAGAGGTCTGAGAAACGTGCTTGAAGGTTCTTATGACTTACTTGGCGGCGGCGATAAATCAATTAACTACGCATATTCTCATGACGGCTTTAACCTAAATGATGCCAATTCTTATCCCTCAGAAAAAGGCTGCTGGCATTTTGCAACCGACTACAACAAAAACACAAAACGCCAAGAAGGCGCCATGAAAAAGCAAATCGCCCTCACTTTACTTGCAAAAGGAACACCCATGCTGCAGGTTGGAGATGTCATAGCACATTCAAAAGATGCGGATGATAACAGCTATAACAAAGACGATGAAACAAATTATCTTGATTTTTCAAATATGGAAAATTTAAACACAAGAGAGGGAAGAATCTGCGACTTTACAAAGAAAATGATTGAATTTAGAAAAAACAACCCGCAACTTCGACAAGGCATTTTTAACAAAGATATCCAATACTTTAAGCCTGATGGTTCATATGCTCAAAATTGGGACAACAACTATTGGGACAATGTAAACTCCAACATAATGTGCTTTAAAGTCACAAACGGAAAAAATATTTTTATCTCAACATCATCGGATGAAAACTACATAGATGTTAAACTTCCAAAACCAAAAGACGGCAAAGTATGGCAACTTGTATGCGATACATCAAGAGAAAAATCTTTCGTGGAAAATGAGGAAAAAATCCCTTCAAATAACTATGTTCAAGCACCGCATTCTCTCATAATATTTGAAGAAAAATAAAACTAAACTTCTTTTTTCTTATTAAACAGACGCATTACCTTATCTATCAGAGCACCGAATGCTACATTTAATGCACCGTAAAAAAGCATTGTCGCACCTAAATTAAACATAACGCCTCCGCCTGTTTTTATAAGTGCTTTACTTTTGCCGACACTTGAAGAAATATTTTTGTATTGTGATTTAATGTCATGATAGTGAAAAACATCATTTGCAACGCTAAATATAGCGCCTATCACAGCACCTGTTTTAAAACTTTTTTTCCTGCGCTCAATTTTGTATGCTTTGTGCGCATCGACTTGTTCAACTTTCATCAAACAACCTTTTTTATTTTAAACACCTAAATTTGCGCTACATTATAGCACATACAAAAAATTTTTTCCAGTCGGGTAGAGTTGTAATTAAACAAAAAATATGCAAAAATAGTTTCTCAGGGAGGAAAAATTTTGGATAAAGAATTTTCTAACAGGGTTGATATGCTAAAGGCACTTGCCATATTGCTTGTAGTGTCGGGACATTTAGAGTTTTCGCTTTTAGGAATGTTTAGTCCTTATTCGTTTCAGTTAGCTCTGTTTTTCTTTATTTCAGGATATCTTTTTAACGACAAATATCTAAATGACATTACAACTTTTATCAAAAGAAGAGTTAAAAGCCTCCTTGTGCCTTACTTTTTATACAACACTTTCTATCTTGGCGTGACTGTTTTAATAGCGCACTTGACGGGAAAATTTTGGGGTTCGCCCATCAGTTTAAAAAACTTTTTTATAACTCCTTTTTTAAACGGGCACCAGTTTGACCTGTCTTGTCCTTTGTGGTTTGTGACGCAACTTTTTATAACAATGATTGTATTTTTGTTCCTCTTTAGAATATTGAAAAACTTCAAAGATAACAAGATTTTTCATCTGATATTTTTTGCAATTTTAGGCTTTGGAGCTATTCCTTTATCTAAAATAATCACAATTGACCCTGTGACATTAATTATAATAAGAACAATGTTTTCACTGTTTTTTGTCTATCTTGGATACTATTACAGAAACTATATTGAAAATAAAATTGATATTTTTACCCTTAAATGGGCAGGGGCAATTATTACACTGCAGTCAATTCTTTGGTTATTTAACAGAGATTATGACCCCGAGCATGGTATTGGTTTAAGCTATGTACTTGTCTGGGCAAGGTTTGATGAGCAGCTAATAGTGCCGGTTATAACAGCTCTTACAGGCATTTGGGCGTCTTTGCTTGTTATAAAACTTAGCTACCCCTACATTAAAGATTCAAAATTTTTAAAGCAGATGGGGCAAACTACTTATCACATCATGGCAAATCACCTGCTTGTTATGTATTTAATAACAGCAGTTTTCCTATGGATAAATAATATACCCATTCAAGAGCGTGCAAATCACGATATTTATTGGATTTACAACCCGATTCAGACAACATATTTTTACTTTGTCTTAACCATGGTAATTTCAACCTACACGGGCGTTGCGCTAAAATGGGCAAAAAAGAAATTTTTCCCTAATTTCTAAGGTTCGCAATAGGTAAATTTAAAGCTGTCAGGGAAGATTTCATCCAATCCCCAAACGACACTTTCACCCTTGCAGCCCTCAAGAACGATTTTTAGCTCATGTGAGTTTTCAGGCGCAAATTCAGCAAGCCACTGTCTGCAAGCTCCGCATGGGAGGCAGTTTTTCTGATTTGGAGAATAAACAGCTATTGCTTTTATTTTTGTTTTTTCTCCTGCTGCAATAGCACTTGCTATAGCGCACCTTTCGGCGCAAAGTGTAATACCGTAGCTAACGTTTTCAACATTTACTCCGCAATATACATTTCCGCTATCATACATAACAGCAGCCCCTACTTTAAATTTTGAATAGGGGGAGTATGAGTTTTTGCTTACTTCTTTTGCTTTATTTAAAAGTTCATCGTAATTTATTTCCATTTAATACCTCGAATTTTCTCCAAAATATGCATTATACTTTACTTCATGCTCGACTGTTGTGTCATTACCGTGCCCCGGGTGAACAACAATATCTTTATCTAAAGTAAAGATTTTATTTCTTATGCTTTTTTCTATCTCACTAAAACTTCCGCCAAAAAGGTCACATCTGCCTATTTCTTCATAAAAAAGCGTGTCGCCTGAAAACAGGTCTTTTCCTATTAAATAGCACAATGAGCCTTTTGAGTGTCCGGGGGTATGTATAACCCTAATTTCATTTTCACCCAAATTAATTTTTGTATTTTCATCTATATACTCATCGATTTTTGGTTTTTCTATCCCTGCTATTCCAAAATGCGCACATTGCAGAGCAATATTTTCCGTTAAAACTTCATCTTCTTTGTGAATAAAAACCTTAGCTTCAGGGTAGAGTTTTCTTAAATCATTAACTCCAAAAACATGGTCAAAATGCCCATGGGTTAATAAAACATATTTTAAATCAGCCCCGAGCGCGTCAAGTTCTTTTTTTATAACCTCAGCGTCACCTGATGTTTCTATTAAAACAGCCTCTTTTGAAACATCGTCAAAAACCACGTATGTATTTGCTTCAATTGGTCCTAAAGGGAGTTTTTTTATAATCATTTTTTTACTTTCATAATTTGCGCAAAAAAGATTTTAACACACTCATCCACCTCTGTACAATACTTTCTTTATTTAATTCAAAATAAGATTTGCGCAAGATTTTTATAATGTCGCTATCCTCAAGATTAAAATGCAGCTTCAACTCGCCAAGATAGTGCATAAGATACTCTTTGGCTTTTTCTTCCTGATTTTTTTGTACGTTTTTTTGCGCAATAAACTGTTCCATACAGTTTAATAATAAATAAATCGCCTTAAAAGTTCATTAGACTAAAAGAGTAGCCGACTATTTTTTATTTGTAAGTTTGTTATTTGTCAAAAACTTGTCAAGATTAAAGATAGCGGGCTTTTGTTCTTCAACTTCCGTTTCATAACCCAAAATCCTTGATAAATCAGTCTTTAGTTGACCTAAATCTTCGTATTTTTTGAGTGAACCGTCAATTGCAATAGAAACATCTCCCGTTTCTTCAGAAACTACAATACAAGCACAATCTGAGGTTTCTGTTATGCCTATTGCCGCTCTATGGCGTGTGCCGTATCTCCAGCTTAGTTTTGGGTCTTCCGTTAGAGGCAAAAGCACGCCTGCGGAGAGTATTTTTTCACCCTCAATTATAACAGCACCGTCATGAAGAGGTGTTGATGGGTAAAAAATTGTAAGCAAAAGCTCTTGAGAAACATCCGCATCAAGCTTTGTACCAACATCAGAGTGGCTTATAGGGGAATTACACCTCTGTAATACAATAAGACCGCCTGTTTTAGACTTAGAAAGATATTTTATTGTTTCTATAAGCTCTTTTACGACATCTATCTTCTGTTTTTTTGCGTCAAAATATTTCCTGTTTAAAATAACATTTTCAAAGAAATTCGACTGCCCGATATAGCCCAAAAAACGCCTCAACTCAGGCTGGAATATGACAATTAAGCCAAATATCACAACACTTACAAGCGTTTTTATGAACATACCGAAAATTTGCAAATTGATTTTTATCAAAAGTTCGGAAAAAATCCACATAAAAATAAGCACAAACATACCGCGCACAAGGTTTTCACTCTGTGTGCCTTTTATGTACTTGCGGTAAAAATACAGCAAAATAAGAATCAGGATGATTATTTCTATTATGTTTACGCTTGGTTTTACCACGCTCAGTGATTTTAACAGTTCGTGAAATTGTGAAAATATAAAGCTGTAAAAATCGCTAAAATCCAATCTCCTGAATCCTTAAATTCTATCGGGTATTACGTCGTTTTGAATAAGCTGCTCAAAAGTTTGCCTTTTAATTATAATATCAGATTGTGCAGAATTTACAAGTACCATGGCGGGTTTTAGCACACAGTTATAGTTTGAAGACATAGAATAACCGTAAGCGCCTGTGTTGTAAACACACAAAATATCGCCCTCTTGAGGATTATTAAGTTCAATATCTTTTATCAAAATATCGCCTGATTCGCAAAATCTGCCCGCAACGGTGACTTTTTTCATCTCGTTTTCGTCTTTTTTGTTTGCAATTTGCGCATAATATTTTGCCCCATACATAGAGGGTCTTGGGTTATCAGCCATACCGCCGTCAACTGCTATATATTTTCTGCCGTTTGGAACTTGTTTTGATGAACCTACGGTATATAAGCTCACGCCTGCCGTTGCAACAATTGAGCGACCGGGTTCAATGTATAATACAGGTTTTTCAAGGTTATACTCACTACAGTGTTTTTCAATTGAATCAATTATCACATTTGCAATTGTTTCAACAGATGGGGGGCAATCTTCATCTGTATATGTAACGCCAAGACCGCCGCCTGCGTTAATTTCTTTTAATTCAATATTAAATTTATCTTTTATTCTTTTAATTTCTTTTAAAATAACGCCTATTTCATCATAATATACTTGAGTTTCAAAAATTTGAGAGCCGATATGAGCGTGCAGACCCATAAGTTCAAGGTTTTTATACTCGTCTAAAATAAGCTCAATTGCTTCATCAAGCTGAGTTAAATCAAAACCGAATTTTGAATCCAAGTGTCCTGTTTGAATATACTCATGAGTATGACACTCTATACCGGGGGTAATTCTTAAAAGAATTTTTTGTACAACATTTTTAGACTTTGCAATTTCATTTAAAAGTGCAAGCTCTAAAAAGTTATCTACACTAACTCTGCCCACATTAAGCTCAAGCGCCATGTTAAGCTCATCAGGTGTTTTGTTGTTACCGTTAAAAGTTGTTTTTTTCATATCAACCCCTGCGTTTTTAACGGTATAAATCTCTCCGCCGGATACAACATCAAAACCAAAACCCTCATCGGATAATATCTTTGCAACTGCGCTTGTCATAAGTGCTTTTGAAGCAAACATCATATTTACGGTTTCAAGTCTTGAAAAAGCTTTTTTATACTCACGGGCTATACCTCTTAAAGTAGCCTCATCAAGGACATACAAAGGAGTTGAGTATTTATCCGCAAGCTCAATCAGGTCGCATCCGCCTATTTCAAGATTGCCTTTTTCGTTTACTTTTGTTGTTATTGGTTTAATGTTTTGATTAATGCTCATAGTATTATCCTGTTTTATCTTGCTAAATTGTGATAATAATTGTAACATAAAAAAAGTTTATAAAGGGAGAAAATTAATGCCATATTTAGACAGATATTTAACTTTAAAAAATATAGTCGTATTCTTTGTTTTAATATTGCTTTTGCTTATGGCAAAAAGCGTAGCGGACATTTTGCTTATGCTCTTTGCAGCATATGTGCTTACTTGTGCAATAAATCCCATAATCGGCAAATTGCAAAAATATATGCCCCGAGTGCTTGCGGTCAGCTTGCTTTTACTTCTGCTGCTGGTCGGTGTTTTAGGGTTTTTAATACCGCTTTTTGTTGTGACGATAAAACAAATTGTACTTATTGCCGAAAATTTCCCCAATTACATAGACAACATTCAAAACATACTAAATTTCAATATTTTTGGCTTCTCTTTAGCTAAAATAATCAACACCGAAGCACTCAAAATGGACACATCAGCAATTGTAGGGAATTTATTTACCCACTCGATTGAAGCGGGCAAAGTGGTCGCAAACTCTTTTACCACAATACTTGCAGTCGCTATTATGATATTTTATCTTGCATATGATGAAACTCATATAAAAAACGCCTTTATTGCGTTTTTCCCTCAAAAATACAAAGCTCGTGCCGGAGAAATTATTGATACCATCTCAAACCGTGTCGGCGGTTATGTTTTTGGGCAACTGCTCTCCATGGCTTTTGTCGGAGTGCTTACAATGTTAGGGCTTTTGATAATCGGACACAAACACGCGTTAATCCTTGGTTTTGTAACCTTTATACTTGATATAGTACCTGTTATCGGTCCTACAATCGCTGTTGCGGCAGGTCTTATAAGTGCTACAGGACATGGATTTTTGTTCGTATTTTTAACTTTTATCGTATTTATGATTGGTCAATGGCTTGAAAACCAAGTCCTTCGCCCCGTGATTTTTGGAAAATTAATGGATATGCACCCTTTGACAATTATCATTTCATTACTTGTAGGTGCAAGATTCTTAGGCTTTTGGGGGGTAGTATTGGGACCTGCAATTGCAAGTGTAATCTGCGTTTTAGTGGATGAACTTTACTTGAAAAGAATAGAAAAACAGGAAAATTAATGGAAAGATTTTTATATACTCAAAAAATGGATAAACACCCCGAAATAAACGTATGGTTTGCGTTTCCGGCTATAGAAAACTTTGCACTTGCGTCTTTAGGGTACTTATCCATTTTTAAAATGATTGATTTAATGGACAACGTTTTTGTTGAAAGAGTATATTCAGACACAAAAACCACCCGCTGCAATCCAAAAGACGTAAAGGTTTTAGGGTTTTCGACAAGCTTTGAGATTGATATTTTAACTGTTGTTAAAATGCTAAAAAAATACGACATTCCTCTAAAATCAAGCGATAGAGGAGAAGATGACCCCATTGTTTTTGCCGGAGGTCCTGCGGTTAACTCAAACCCGCTACCTTATCAGGAATTTTACGATTTTATAAGCATAGGCGAGGGACAACTTCTCACTAAAGTACTTGATTTTATTGCAAAAAATAAACACTTAAGCCGCAATGAGCTTTTAGAAAAACTAAAAGATTTTGAGGGAATTTGGGTGCCAAAATTTGGCAAATATAATGTTAAACTGGTGCGTGATAACCTTGATGAACCTGTTGCAACACCAATTTTGAGCGAAAAGAGCTTTTTTAAAGACACTTTTGTAATAGAAATAGAGCGCGGCTGCCCTAAGATGTGCAACTTTTGCCTTGCAAGCTGGATGAACCTGCCGACAAGGTTTTTAGACACTAAAAAAATTATTGACTCAATAGATAACGCCCTTAAATACACAAATAAAATAGCGCTTTTAGGCGCATACGTTGCGGGTCATCCTGATTTTGAAAAAATTATCAATTTTATTCACGAAAAAAATCAAATCTCACCTCTTGAGCTGTCAATATCCTCTCTAAGAGCGGATTTAGCGGATGAAAAGCTCTTTAAGACTCTTGTCGAATGCGGTCAAAAAACCGCCACAATAGCAATTGAGGCGGGCAGCGAGAGGATGAGAAAAATAATTAAAAAAGACTTAAGCAACGAGCAAATTTTTAAAACCGTTTCAACTGCAAGAAAATCAGGACTCAAAGGACTTAAAATATACACTATGATTGGTTTTCCAAAAGAAACCGATGAAGATATAAAAGCGCTTGTTGATTTAGCCAAAAAATTAAAAGACGAAAACAAAGGCTTTGAGCTTACTTTCTCCCTTGCAACGCTTATTCCAAAGGCACATACGCCTTTTGAGAACATTGTAAAAGAAGATTCAAAATCGTTAGAGAAAAAAATTAATTTCTTAAAAAAAGAAATGCACAAAACAGGTGTTGCGCTTAAGGTTTCAAGTGTTGAATGGGACGCAATTCAAGCTATACTTTCCCGTTGCGATGTTTCACTTGCGGACTATATTATCGAAGTATGCGAAAAAGGCGGAAATTTAGGAGCGTTTAAGCAAGTATTCAGAGAGTTTCACAAACGAAAAATATTCAAAAGTCTTGAGCAGAGCGCGCAAATGCCATATGACAACACAAATAATCAAATCCCGTGGGACTTTATAGACGCCGCACCTCGTGATGTGCTTTTAAAAAGACAGGAAGAATATTTATCTCTTAATTAAATTGTAAAAATCAAAACCCAGAGTTTCGCAGGTGTATTCTGCCTTTTTTGACTTTTTAAGCATTGTATCAACAATACTTACAACTCCCGCCTTGTGAACTTCATCGCCGTAATCAAGTGCAAGTTTGATGATATTCAAAAGGCAAATATTTTCTTGGAAAAAATATTCCAAGTCCATTAGTTTTTGTGTAAAATTATCATCATTATTTTTATTATATGCCATTTTTAGACCATTATATTAAATAACATGATGATTTTATTGGATTGTTATATAATTGTCAAGCAAGTAAAATTAGACAATGAGAAATAAAAAGACTGAACTTACAAAAAAATTCGGCACAAAAGTACGCCTTGAGCGCACAAAAAGACGTCTTTCTCAAGAAACACTTGCAGAAATGGCTGATTTAAGCAAAAAAACTATCTGTGCAATTGAAGCAGGAACAACAACGCCATCTCTTGAAACGGCAAACGACATATCGAACGCCTTTCAAATTCCGCTTCATGAGTTTTTATACAACATTGAAAAAATCGAACTTTAATTTGAGGAAAGTATGACACAAGACATTAAAATTGAACAGAAATTTATCGAACAAGCGCAAACTCTCTGCCGCGGGGCTGAAATATTGCCTGACGGGTATATGGGTCTTGCTTATAAATTACAAAAAGCACATAATGAGAACCGCCCCTTGCGCGTTAAGTTGGGTCTTGACCCGACACGTCCCGATTTGCACTTAGGGCACAGTGTTGTAATGCG
>CALUYX010000046.1 GCA_944325115.1 Candidatus Gastranaerophilales bacterium
AAAGAATTTATAAAAGAAACCTTTGACACGCTTTTATTTGTAATTGTAGCGGTAATTTTAATAAGGTTTTTTATAGGAGAACTCAGGTGGATACCATCAGGCTCTATGCACCCTACTTTAATTGAAAAAGACAGGCTCTTTGTTGAAAAAGTTTCAAAGCCTGTAAGAGAGCTAAAACGAGGCGATGTTATTGTTTTTTATCCTCCGGATGAAAAACTTAAAAAAGATGTATTTTCGGTCTTTTCTCGTCTTACGGGAATTTTTTGCAGAGATATCGCTTACATAAAAAGAATTGTCGGCTTAGAGGGTGATAAGTTTGAAATAAAACAAGATAAAGACGGCGATTGGTATGTTTACATAAACGACATTCCTCTTGATGAACCTTATATTTTGTCTAAAAAAGACTGGACACCATGCAGGGATGATATGTACTGCGGACCTTTTATAATACCCGAGGGGCAGTATTTTATGATGGGTGATAACCGCGGAAACTCTCAAGACAGCCGTTTTTGGGGATTTTTACCTAAAGACAGAGTCATAGGCAGGGCCTACTTTGTTTTCTGGCCTTTAAATCGTATAGAAATGCTCAACAAGTACGCAAAATAACTCATCTATAACATTTAGAGTAATATTTATACATAATTTGACATACTAGTGTATTTTGTTGTCTAATTATAATAACCGGACTTGTCTTTTGGAAGTTTTGAATGCGTATAAAACAGTTAGAAATAGACAACTTTAAATCTTTTGCCAACCAAAACACTATACCGTTTTTGGATGGTTTTACCGTCGTGTCCGGTCCAAACGGTTCGGGCAAAAGTAATATCATTGACTGTATACTTTTTGCACTTGGTCTTTCAAGTGCCAGAGCTCTTCGCTCGGAGCAAGGTGTCGGGGATTTAATCACAACCCACAACAAAAGAAACGAAGCTTCCGTCAGGGTTACTTTTGCACTGGATGATGAAGAAGAGCTCATTATTGCAAGGAAAATAAAAAGAACATCTCAGGGTGTGCAGAGTATTTATTATATGAACGATAAGCAATGCACCCTGACACAAATCCACTCTGAACTTGAAAAATATAACATCACGCCAAACAGCTATAACGTCATTATGCAAGGTGATGTTACGACAATTGCTAACTGTAGCGCCGGTGAGAGAAGAAAGTTTCTTGATGAAATAGCAGGTACTGCTGATTTTGACAGAAAAATTGCAATGGCACAAAAAGAGCTTGAAACAGTCGAAGCTCGTGTTCAAAATTCCCTTATTGTTAAAAATGAAAAAGACGCAAGGCTTGAAGAATTAAAAGAAGAGAGGGAAATTGCTCTTAAGTATAAGGCTCTAAATGATGAAAAACAAGAGCTTGAGGGCAAAATAAATGTTATAAAATACTTTGACACAAAGCGCTCATTAGAGCTTGTGCACCAAAATATTTTAACTTCCACAAAAGAAATAAAAGTCCAAAATGTCCGTTTAGATGAAGTAAAGTCAAAAATTGAAGACAAAAAAGAAAAATATCGAGAAATTTGCGAGATGGTTCGCGCTCAAGGTGAAGACAAGCAGCTTGAGGTAAAAAAACTTCTTGAAGAAAAGAAAGGCGAAATCAGCCGCAAAGAAACTTCAATTGCGCACAGTGACAAGCTAATTCTCGATAACAAAAAAACTGCCGAAAATTCAAAAAACGGTATAGAAAATCTTACGCAGAAAAAAGAAGAAATTATAAAAGCTATTGCTCAAAAAGAATCTGAAGTTAAGGAAAAAGAAGAGCTTTTGGAAAAGAAAAAACAAGAGCTTGCGCAGATTCTGCTTGAGATGTCAGGGTTAAATAAAACAGCAGATGAGCATATAGAAAGAAGAAACTTCTTAAGAAAAGAGTTGGATGCTCTTAAAGACAAAGAAACGGAACTTATAAAAACAAAGCTTCCTCTTGAAAACGAGCTAAGTAATCTTCAAAAAGAGCTGACTGAAATAAACAAGCAAATTGAAGAACTTGAAGAAGGTCAAAAAACTTTTGATGAAAAGCGTGACAAGCTTGAACTTCAAATTCAGACACTGCAAAAAGAGCTTGATGAGTGCAAAACCGTTCAAAAGCTGACTTTTGAAGACTTGGATAAAACTCGCACACAATTGCAGGATTTAGGACATAGCATTCAACTTTCGCACAAAAAAATCGTCACTTTAGAGGCAAATAAACAAGCATATAAGACGGTAACTCTAGGCGCAGGTGTTGAAACTATTATGAATGCTCATTTAGAGGGTGTGCATGCGCCACTTATGCAACTGGCTGAAGTTGACGGAGAATATACTGACGCTATTGATGTTGCTATGGGCGGGCGTTCAAGATTTGTTGTAGTGGATGACGAGAATGTGGCAGCACGTGCAATTGAAATTTTAAAATCTCAAGGTCGCGACAGAGCAACATTTTTGCCGTTAAATAAAATCAAAAAAGCCCCGACTCGTCTTTCTCTTCCAAAAGACGAAGGTGTAATTGACTTTGCAATAAATCTTATAGACTTTGATGACAAGTACATTGACGCTTTTTACTTTGCACTGGGCGAAACGATTGTTGTAGAAAATCTTAACTGCGCTAAAAAATTAATGAGCAAGTACCGTGTCGTAACGCTTGAGGGTGATATTTTTGAAAAATCAGGTGCTATAACAGGCGGTGCAAGAAAAAGAGCAACTTCATTGTTTGGAAAAGCTGAAGATAAAGAACTTGAAACCTTTAAAAGACGCTTAAAGGCGTTTGAAGCCGAATACAGCGAGCTTGAAATCAAGCGTGACACTTTAGAAAAGCGTCTTGAGCAGGTAAGGGCGGATTACTCTAATGCCTCAAATGTTTATAACAGTGCAAAATATGAACTTCAAAACTTAATTAAAGTTAACTCCGGCGCAAAAGAGGCTATTGAGAAGAAGTTTGCAAGAATAAATGAAATAACACCCAAAATAAAAGAAAACGAAAAGAAACTTGATTCGCTTGAAGCAAAACATGTGGATATGCTTGATGAAATATCAAAAATTCAAGCAGAAGTTGAAGAAGTTGAAAAACTCATTGACGAGGGTGAATTAAAAGAACTGAAAGAAAAAACTCAAGGTGTGGAAAATGAAATCCGCGACATTGAGCGTAAAATCTTAAATATTCAAAACGATATTGAAAAAGAAAAGAACAATATCAAATTCCACGATATGAGTATCAAACAGCGTCAGGATGATATTGAGCGCACAAATGAAGAAAACATAAAACTTGAAGAAGACAAAAAAAGATATGCAAAAGAAATTGAAGAGCTTCGTGTAGTGCTCAAAGAATATGAAGAAAAAATAGAAGAGCTCGGTAAAAATCTTGTGCAATATCAAAAACAGCGTGATGAAGCACAAAATGAACTTCTTGAGTTAGAAAAAACCAAAAATAATGCAGAATCTGAGCTTGAGAGAATTAACGAACAGATAGAAAGTTTTAAAACAAGAAGACGTGAGCTTGAGCCAATGTTGGAGCAGGCAGCAAGTGAACTTGAAGAAGCGGGAATTAACCCTAAGGAGGTTGAACCTACTGAAATTTCTCTTGATGAAATAAATTCAAAAATTCAAAAGCTCCAAAAGAAAATTGAAGCGCTCGGTCTGGTTAATATGAGAGCAATTAATGACTACGAAACTGTTTCAAGCGCTCTTAGAGAATTAAGCGAGAGAATAGAAACCTTAGAAAAAGAGCGTGTAGAAATCAACGAGCGCATGAAGGGTTATGAAACAAACAAAAAAGAAGAGTTTCTAAAAACTTTTAATGGCGTAAATCAAAACTTTAAGGATATTTTCCCAATGCTCTCAGAAGGCGAGGGTGAGTTGGTTCTTGAAAACCCAAGTGACCCGTTTGCAGGTGGCTTAGTCTTTAAAGCAAGTATTCGTGACAAGAAAAACCAAAAACTTGCTGCTATGTCAGGTGGTGAAAAAACTCTCACGGCACTTGCCTTTGTATTTGCCGTACAAAGATATATGCCGGCTCCTTTCTACGCTTTTGATGAGGTTGATATGCACCTTGACGGACCAAATGTTGAGCGTCTTGCAAGGATGATAAATATTCAGGCTAAACAAACTCAATTTGTTGTTGTAAGCTTAAGAAAGCCTATGATTGACTCGGCAGACAGAATGATAGGTGTTACTCAAAGGGGCAAAGGTATTACAAAAATTTCAGGTGTCGGCTTAAAAGATGAAGCATTGTCAGAAGAAAAAGAAGCAGGAATAGCATAAGATGAACAACGCAGTTAATGATTTTTACTCAAATAATAAAGAACAAGCGCTAAAAGACGCTTCTTTTCTTGATTCTACCGTAGATTTTGCAGGTAATATAGAATTTATTTCAAAAAACGGTATACAAAAAGACGCTAACATTGACACTATCGAAATACTTGTGGATATGGCACGCTCAGGCAAGATTGACCCTTGGAATATTGATATTGTCGACCTTTATGACAAGTACATGGCAAGACTTGCAGAATTAAACATTAAAGATTTAAAATCAGTCGGCAGGGCACTTTTGTTTGCTTCAATTCTTCTTAGGCTAAAGTCAAATATAATAGAAGGCATCACCCTTGATGATTTAGAAGTTCCTCAGGATGAGTTTTTTGAGGATGACGGCTTTGAAGCCGAGTATGAACCAGAGCAGCTGCAGTTACCCTCATCAAATGTTGTTTCTTTTGATGAAGTTCTTCAAAGGCGTACAAGTGTCAGGTTGAATCGCAACAGAAATGTAACCTTAAAAGACCTTATCAGACACTTGGAGTTTTACGAGCAGTTAGAGAAAAAACAAACTCTAAAAAATGCCCTTGAAAGGCAGAAAAGGCGTGTTAGGGATTATTCAAAACTAAAAGCAAAAGATATTTTAAATCTGGCGCATGACGAGTACATTGAAACTGTAGTTGAGAAAATGCGTCAAAATCTTGAGCAGATTTTAAAAAGAGAAGATAAAATTGAACTTCGCGAACTCACTCTTCTTGGTTTTGACAGAAGCAGTGCTTACATTGCCGTACTTTTTCTTATGGTAAAAGAAGATATCGATATTATTCAAGACAGTTTTTATGGAAAATTATATGTAACAAAGGCAAAAAATGTGTCTTTGGAGGATAGTGAAGTTGCAAGCTGAAGAAACAAATGAAATAAATAACCTCAAAGCTAAAGTTGAAGCTGTTTTGTTTGTAACGGCTCGTGCTATGCAGCCGCTTGAGATAGCAGAACTTTTGGATGTTAGAGAAGACGAAGTTGAAAGCGCGCTTTTGGATTTGATGTTTGACTATTCCTCTCGTGAAGGTGCGCTTGAGATTGACGATGAGGACGGGTACATCATTCAGGTTCGCGCCGAGCACTTGGATATCGTAGAAAAGCTCTGTCCCGTAGATTTAAAACCTGCGGTTTTAAAAACGCTTACAGTTATTGCTCTAAAAGAGCCCATAAGGCAATCTGCCCTAAAAGAGCTTCGCTCAAATGCTTATGAACATGTTGCGGAACTTGTTGAAAAGGGGTTAATTTCTCGCACAAAAGACAGAAACGGGCGCTCATATAACCTTAAGACAACTCCTAAGTTTGCAGAATATTTTAAACTTAAAGGGGATGCAAAAACTCTTGCCAAGCTCCTTGATTCTAACAAAGATTTAAAAGATATGTAATTTTGCATGTTGCAATTTGTTAATGATTTTTAGTATAATTTTAATGTCTTAAAGACAAAGATATTAAAATTTAAGGAGTAATGAAATGAAAGTTAAAATCGAAGAAGGCTGCATTGCTTGTGGCGCATGCGAATCATTCTGCCCGGATGTATTCAAAGTAGAAGATGTTGCAACTGTTGATAACGCAAATGTTGCAGGTAACGAAGACTGCGTAAAAGAAGCTGCTGAAGCTTGCCCTGTAAGCGTTATTTCTGTTGAAGAATAGAATAATTTTTTCTAAAATAAAGGTATACGGCTTATTGCTTGTATACCTTTATTTTTTCGTTTATATCTTGCGCCATTTTATCAAGTGTCGGTATGTCAGCTTCTTTGGTTTCTATATGGTGTTTCTTTTTATATTCGCTATTTATTATTTTTCCTATGGAGTTTGCTATAAATGTTGTAACGGCGCCAAAAGCCAGAGATTTTATGCCTGTATACATTCTCATTGTTGCAAAAGTTGTGGCAAGCATACCTAACCCAAGAGGCACTCCTGTTGTAAGAGCAACTTCCACTTTTTGGTCTTTATCTTTAGCTTGCGCAAGATATACACCCATAAGCCCTGCTGTTCCTGCCATACCAAGGATGTCCGTGGGCGCGCTGCCGATTTTTACATCACGCATTTTGTCAAACAGGTCATTTCCCTCTGTTCTTATGGCGTTATTTAGAGAATTTGCCGCGTCGCTTCCTGCTTTTGTCAAGTTTTGAATGTTTTCTTTGTTGCCTGATTTTTCAATCAATTCAATAATTTGTTTATCAAGCTCGTTAATTTTACTTTTTGCTTCTTTAAGCGGGGCAATGAAGTTTTCTTTTTGATTTTTTACCAAATCTTCTGCAATAAAGTTGCCAAAACCTTTTACATCTTTACCTTTAGATTTGACACCGCGTTTTATAAGCTTGTTGAATTGGTCTCTTACGGTTCTGCATATGCCTTTGCCATCACCGACATCATCCATGATTTTTTCTATTTGAACAATTCTTCCCGCTTCTTTGCCATCTGTCATTTTTTGAACACATTGCGGTGTAAAGTTTTCTTGTATTATTGCATTTCTTTCTTCAATAAGTTCGATTATCTGTTGTTTTACTTTATTGTCTTTAACGGTATCAAGTATACTTTTAACTTGTTTGTCAAAATTATCATAAAGGTTTTGTGCGCGTTGATATGCCTTTTGAGTCATTTTGACGCCCGTATTTTTGTATACTTTTGATGTGCCGTTAGCGAATTGTCTTAAGATGGGGATTTTTTCAAGTATGGGAAGAATATAGCAGTCTTTAAAGTTTGCAGAGTTATTCATAAAATTACTTGCCGCTATAACTCTTCTGTCTTTAGAACTTGCCTCAATTGTATCTTTAAGTTTGGTGAAGTTGAATATTTCTTCGCCGTTTTTTAAATTCTTTTTTAATATTTTTTGAACTTTTTTATTCCATCCGCGCGCATTTGTAAACACACCAATAACTGTTGTAAGCCCCGCAAAACCAAGTGCAGCACCGGCGATTATAAAGTTTTTGCTTTTACTTTTCTTCTTATTTTCTTGTGTTGAATTATTATTTTGTTCCTGAACATTTTCTTGCGGTTTTGATATTTCAACAGTGTCTTTTTTGTTTTCAGGCACGGGGGTTTGTTTGCCCAAGTATTTTGAACATACATCAGGCAAGTCATATGCTATTTTAGTTGTTGGATTTATGTTTTCAACCATATAAATTAGCAAAATATTAATACTATATTTATAAAAACCAAAAATAGACAGAAATTGCCAAGCGACCTATTTTTTCTTTTTGCGTTTTTTGTCGGCAAGTTTCTCGTCAAGGTCAGATTTAGCGTTGTCTATTGAATATTTTGCAAGAGGTTTTTTTGTTTTTTTATCATAAAACACAAGCCAGTGGTGTTTTTTTCTGTCGTTAACGCAGAATGAAAGCTTTCCTACTACTCTGTCGCCCGGACCTATGTTTTTAAACCACAAAGACGTATCACCAAACGGAGAGGGGAAGAAAGTTGACTTTGTGTCGTTAACAAGTGCTATATCAAAAGCAGAAAATGTATTTTGTGTGAAATTATCAATACCCAGTGACAGAGTTATTGTGTTATCTTCGCCAAAGGGGTCTTTTTCAAATGCAATATTATTTATTCTGACATTTAGCCCGTCAAGTCTTAACTCTTCCTGTCTGAAAGCGTCTTTTGAAAAAACAGGCATTTCTACATTTGACATTACTTTTATTTTTAGCTCATCACCGGGTTGGATAAGCACACTGTCGCCTTTTCTTAATATTGCAACCGTAAGACCGGCAATACCTCCTATTGCAGCACCTCCGGCAAGTGTATACCCATGAGATGCAATAGCAGCTTCAATTCCAAGAATATTAAGTGCTGCAAATCCTCCTACAACACCGCCTGCAAGAGTGTAGCCCACATGCTCTCCTATTGCTTTAGCCGTTCCTTTTGCAAGGTTTTCTTTTGTTGAAACGGAAGCTTGAATCGGGACTTGTCTGCCATCGGGTGTTACAAGATAGTCAAAATCCATTATGATATAGCCGTCACGTCCCATGTTTTTGGCATCTTGCAGATATTGTACTTTACCGTGGGCTATAGTCCCTTTTGGGATAATTATACCCTTGTCACTTGAAACATCCTCTGATACCTCGGCAAAAAACTCATCTCCTTCTTGAGTATAGCCAGCGCTTAGAACCTGAGAAACCGTCATTTTGATAACATCTTTAGCTTCAAGGGTTTCTACTTCGCCCGTAAAAAGTTTTTTATCAAGCTCTTTGCTGTGAGTGTCGGTTTGCTCAATGTGCCCCTCTATGGCTGCATGGCACACAGGGGTAAAAAGAAATATTATTAAAAGTAAGGATATAAATTTTTTCAAAACTTCCCCTTGGTTTAAAACACTCCCTTACAAGAAATTATAATACAATTAAAATCCTAAAACTACATAAAACTTAAAAAAATAGTTTAAATAAATCAGCATGTGATAGAATATCTTTGATTTGGGAGGTTTATAATGAGTGAAAATTGTATATTTTGCAAAATTGCAAACGGTGAGATTCCTTCACAATTTGTATACGAATCGGATAATGTTGTAGTTTTTAATGATATTAACCCTCAAGCTCCTGTGCATATGCTTGTTGTTCCAAAGGTGCATGTCGAATCTTTAAATGAACTTGAAGATAAAAATCTTATGGCTGAGCTTTTTAAAGCTGTTAAAAAGTCAACAAAGAAACTAAACATAAAAGACTACAGGACGGTTATAAATACGGGTAAAGAAGCCGGACAAGAGGTCTTTCACCTGCATATCCATGTTATGGCAGGAAGAAAATTTTCTTGGCCTGCAGGCTAAAAAAGTTAACTTTTGTAAAATGATTTAAAACTTCTGCAATAAAAAAATAAAAAATACCTTATTTAAAATATAAGGAGGAAGTTTATGTTTAGTGAAAATTTTATGCGCTATTTAATCGCATATCAAACGGATGAAATGGAGCCATCTGAGCCAAAGAAAGACTATAAGTGTGAAAAGAAACCGCTTATGGTTGATTTAATCGGTGTAAAATATGCAACAATTCCAATCAGAAACACTGCAAAATAAACAATCTCTAAGAAAGGCTTGCAAAAAACTGCGAGAAAGTCTTTATTTGTCAGGTGAGTCGGATAGAATTTCAAAAGCAATAGTAAAAAATATATTAAAACTGGATATTTTTAAAGATTCAAAAAATATCCTGCTTTTCTATCCTTTAAAAATGGAAGTTAATCTTCTTGATTTACTTAAATGTGATGATAAAAACTTCTATTTTCCAAAATGCCAAGGGGACAACCTTCTTGTGTGCCCAAAAAGCAATGAATATAAGCTAAATAAGTATTCGATACCCGAGCCTGAAAGTGACCCTATTGATGATTTATCAATATTAGATATTATTTTCACTCCGGCTCTTTGTGCAGATAAAAATCTCTACAGATTGGGTTATGGTGCGGGGTATTATGACAGATTTTTTAAAGATGAAAAAATCCGTGCCAAAAAAGTCGTGCCCATAAGTGAAAAATTTTTATGCGAAAATTTACCCAGAGATAAATACGATGTCCCGTGCGATATGCTGGTTTTTGAGGATTTTATTATCCAATAGGTATATAAACGTGGTATTCATCACTGTAAGTTGTCATCTGGTCTGAAATATGGTCGCTTGATTCTCTGCCATCTCCAAGACATATTGAAATATGACCGTGTATGTTTGATGCGGTTGGTCCCCATACAATAATACAGCCTGCAGGAAGTGACGGCAAGTCATCTCTTGAAACGCTTACTTCTTTAAAGTGTGCGCCTACGCCTACTCCGTTACTTAAATCGTCTGCTGCCATATAAGCGCTTTCGTAATATAGACCCGTGCCAAACACTCTTCCGAGTGAATCGTTTACACCTGCAAGACACCAGCCGTGGGTATTATCTACAATAAGAGCAGATTCTCCCAGTTTTTGACCTAATTCTGCGTTATATCCTTCAAGCGAGGTTTGAAGTGAAGCAGAAACATTATTTGTACTTAGTCCTGTTGAACTTATACCACTTGTTTGACCAAGCGCTTGAAGTTGAAGAGCTGTCTGTCCTGCTTGTGAAGCAAGTTGGTTCATTTGAACTTGGTATTGAGCTATGGTTGTAAGAAGTTGGTTAGTTAATTTGTTAATTGTTGCGTTTATACTTGAATATTCTGAAAAAACATTAGTTACTTTGCCTTCGCCGTTTAGTGCGCTATTTTGTGTTGTGTAGCAAAGTTTTCTTCTTTCTTGTTGGGCGTCTTTTATTGACTGTTGAATCTGTGTAATTGTAAGCATGTACTGTTGTTGAAGTAATTCTGCTTCATTTAGTTGATTTTCTGTTAGCATTGCCGCAAGGTCTTTGTTTGTTGTTTCTTGTTCCTCTTGTTCTTCTTCTTGCTCTTCGTCAAGTTCAAGACTCATTTGTTCATCTTCTTCAGTGCTTTCTTGAGTTTTGGATGTTTCTTGCGCTTCATCAACTTCTTTGTTTTCGTCTGTTTTAGATGTTTCTGTTGTGTTATTTGTATTTATATTTTGTGTATATAATTCTATGGAATTTACAGACATAATACTTTCCTTATATTCTTTATATATATAAAGTATATACTAGGAACAAAATTGCCCATATTTAGCTTTTTATTAAAAAATATTAAAAAAAATTTATCCTAAGGGTGTTCACTTTGGCAATTGTGTAAGTGCTACTTGTGGTTTATTTTGAATTGAACAAGATAAAAATAAGGAGGAGCGCTAATGGCTGAGCTTGACGGTACAAAAACACAGAGTAACTTAATGAAGGCTTTTGCAGGAGAAGCAATGGCAAGAAACAGATATACATACTACTCAAAAATAGCTCATGAAGAAGGCTATGAACAAATTGCGGGAATTTTTCTTGAAACTGCGGATAATGAAAAAATGCATGCCAAGAGATTTTTTCAATTCTTAGGAAAAGATAATATTCCAATCGAATTATCCGATGTTGCTTATCCTGTTGGAATAAGTGATACCGCAACAAATCTTGAAAATTCAATCAGGGGTGAGCATGAGGAGAATGTTTTTTTGTATCCTGAATTTGCAAGAATTGCACGCGAAGAAGGTTTTGAATCAATCGGGGCATGCTTTGAAGCTGTAGTACATGCTGAAAAAGCTCACGAAGAAAGATATAAAGCATTATTAGAGAATATTGAAAATCATAATGTATTTAGAAAAGACAAAGAAATTTTATGGAAATGCAGA
>CALUYX010000047.1 GCA_944325115.1 Candidatus Gastranaerophilales bacterium
GTAGCTCTGCGGAAAGTTTAAGCGATAAGACAGACAAGAGTAAAATTTTTGGTAAGGTTGTTACAGGTGTTGCAGGAACTGCTGCTTTTGCCGCAACCGTGTTATCTTTTAGAAGAGCAATGCCGTTTATAAGAAAAACATTGGGCGGTTTTGCATCAAAAGTTTTACCAAATAAGGGTGCAAAAGGAATTGAATCCTTGAGAAAAGCAGCAGATTCTCTTGGTGAAGAAGGTGCAGCTCTTCAAAACGAGACACTCCGTTTAATAGGTAAGTTCCTTGGAAAAGACGCCAACACTTCTTATATTAAAGCGGCAGGAGAAATAGTTAACGGAAAAGTAGCTTCAGACGTTGTTGATTTTGCAAACGATATGGCTGCAAAAATTGAATTAAGAGATGCAATGAAAGCAATTTCTAAAATGACATCAGAAAATGCCCCTGCAGATGAAGTTAATAAATTTGTGGAAAAACTTGGTATTAAAGGTAAATACCTTGAAGAAATTAAGAATTTTGCAAAAGATATTTCTTCACAAGAATCTAAGTTGAATGCAATAGACGGCGATATTTCAATTATGGGTTCAGTTGCAAAAATGATTGCAGATAAAAGACCTCCTGAGGCATTAAATGTTTTTGTTAATAAGTCAGGTCTTAAGGGTGATGAATTGGAACTTGTACGCAAGTTTACTACAGCTGCTACAAAGGAAAATTCAGACGTTAGAGGTCTTGTTGCTAATATAACAAAAGATGCTGATATAGGTAAATTCATAAAAGAAATTACAAGCAAAGATCCGGATAAAGATATTTTCAGATATACTATAGAAATTGCAGATGACTTGACTCGTCCGACAAGAAGATTCCAAGGTGCTCTCAATAAGGTATTGGGTGATAAGCACTCAAAAACAGTTGCAAGTGCGCTTGAAAAAGTCGGCATAGAAACAGGTACTGATGTTGTAGATGCAGCTGCGGCAACAGGTGTTGCGATTCTTGCAGGTCGTGAGGCGGCAGATATTTCAGATGAAACACAAGAAAATGCAGCAATAAAAGGTACAATTAGAAATGTTGCAAAAATAGCAAATACTGTTGGTGTAGATGTTATACCTGAGGTATAATAGAAGCGAAAGGATAAGCAAATGAATATAAATGCAATAAACGGATTAAATGCTAACCCTACATTGGGAAGACGCCGAGTTCCTCGTTCGAATGTTTCATTTGGCGCTTCAATAGATGCCCCCGTAAAAGAAACTGCAAAAAAGGCAGTTAGTGGTGGTAAAAAAGTTGCTGATAAAATCTCAGATGCTCTTAAGGCTTCAAAAGACGCAATTGTAGATTTTGCTTCAAAACATAAAGGTAAAAAAGCAATAAAACCAATTGCAGTGGGACTTACAGCTCTTGTTGCAGGCGGGTTTGCAATAAAAGAATTACACGATATAGTTACTCGTTCAAATCCAAAAGATTAGTTTTTAATTATCGTAAATAAATCAACTAAAAAGCCCATTAACGATGGGCTTTTTAGTTAGTATAATAGTGAGTGTCACGGTTTATTTAAGAGTGAAATATGACTAAAAAGATGAATATAGCATTCATTTGGCACTTTCATCAGCCGTCTTATCAGGAAAATCAAAACGGCGATTTTCTTATGCCTTGGGTGCGATTGCATGCTACAAAAGACTATCTTGATATGCTAATCAGGCTGGAAGATTTTAAAAATATTAAACTAAATTTTGATATTTCACCCGTCTTAATTGATTCCATAGAAAAATACATAAACGGCGCTAAGGACATCCACCTCAAGCTTATGCTGTGTGATACAAAAGACCTTGACCGTGATGATAAGTTGTTTATTTTAGAAAATTTCTTTGATGTAAATTATTCCAACATGCTTCTTTCTCGTCCGCATTATGCGCAGCTGAATGAAAGAAGAGTTCACAGCGACCCAAATTCTCTTATTGAAAGCTTTAGTGAGCAGGATTATGCCGATATTATGGCAAATTTTACCCTTTGTTGGATAGATAAAAGATTCAGATATCGCTACGATGGGCTTGATTATCTGCTTGATAAAGAAAAAGATTTTACCCTTGAAGACAGGCAGAAGATTTATGAAATACAACTTCAAATAATTAAAGACATTTTGCCGACATACAGAAAATACCAAGACGAAGGCAGAATAGAAATATCTACAAACCCTTATTATCACCCTATTTTGCCTTTGCTTATCAATCTGCGTGAAAATAATTACCCCTATTGCGAGAATTTGCCGGATTCGCTATCGGGCGGTGTGAAAGACGCAAAAGAGCAGGTCGGGCGCGCGTTAGATAAATTTGAAAAGATATTTGGCAAACGCCCTAAAGGTATGTGGCTTTCAGAGCAATGCGTGAGCAAAAAAACACTTAACCTTCTTTCTTATTTTAATGTGGGTTGGACAGTGCTCGATGAGGGCATTTTATCCAGCAGTATAGGCAAAGAATTTACCAGAGATTTTGAAGGAAATCTTGAAGACCCCTTTGCTCTGTGTGTGAATTATGCCCTTAAAAAAGATAAAAATAAGACAAATTTAATCTTTGCGGATTCTTTGTTTGCAAACCTTGTTGGTTTTGGATACGGAAACTATGACAGCGAAGTTGCCGCAAATGATTTATACGAGAAAATTAAAACAGTTCAAAATAAGCTTCAGAACTCGCCAAAAGACAATCACCTTCTAACCATTGCAATGGATGGGGAAAATTGTTGGGAAAGCTACAAAAACGACGGCGAAGAGTTTTTAAACACATTATATAAACTGATTGAGCAGGATGATACTTTAAATACTACTCTTGTGAGTGAATTTATAGACAAATCTCAGCCGGAAGAACTCTCCAAAATATACTCAGGTTCTTGGATTAACAGAAACTTTGAATTGTGGATAGGCGAGCCGACAAAAAATGTAGCTTGGCATTATCTTAACCAAACAAAACTTGATTTTGAAAAAATGTCAAAAGAGCTTTTGTCTAAGGCAAAAACAAATATAGACAAGGCAAAGGCAAATAAAACAATTCATGAAGCAAAAGAAGAAATATTTGTTGCAGAAGGGTCTGATTGGTTTTGGTGGTACGGAGAGCCCAATGAATCAGGCAGTGACATAATATTTGATTATCTTTTCAGAGAGCGCCTAAGAAATGTTTACAGGGCTTTTTATGCACAAATCCCTGATTATCTGAATATTCCGTTAATTTCTATGGTAGGTAAGCCTATAAGGCAGGCAGTGGGGCATATATCCCCTGTTATTGACGGCAAGCAAGGTGAAATACTTGATGAATGGGAAAACGCAGGCTATATTTTCTTGCCCGATTCGCCGACATTTTCTAAAATGAAAGCCATAAAAGGGATATATTATGGTTGCGATAGCGAAAATCTCTACTTTAAGTTTGAAGTAAATCAACAAACTGTTTCAAAGAGTAATCATTTTCTAAAAAATCAAATACATATATACTTGAGAAATTCCGTACAAAATACTTTTTCTCCGGTAAGGGTTATTTCAAGAAACAATGATATCTACCCTACACTGAAAAATATTTTTTCTCATGAGATTATGTTTTCTTTTAATAAAAATGACCTCCTGCCGCCGATATTAAGCGTTGCAATGCAGGGCGGATTATGGAAAATGGTTCTAATGAAGCATGATGAATATGCTTATAAAGATGTAATAGAGCTTAAAATTTCATACAAAGACTTGGGGATAGAAGAAAACACGCCCGTTGAGTTTTGTGTAGTCAGTGCTACAAATGAAGTTATAAACGAGGTTTATCCTCAAGATTCACTTTTATCCCTCAATGGTGAGTCTTAAGAGTTCTTGTTCAATCTCTGCAACATTGTTTGTTTTAAGAGCACCTCTGAGAGCTTTTTTCTTGAGCATTGTTTTTATGCATTGAGAATCTTTGCACACATAAGCGCTTCTGCCAAGAATTTTTGAATCAGGATTTAAAAATATTTTTCCGCTTTTGCTCTCAAGGGTTATTTTGTGCATCAAGTCGGCATCAAAAATTTTTTTGCACCCCTGACATTTTCTCTGTTTTTTCATTTTGTAGCTCTTATAAATATGGTCTTGGAAGTAACTCTAATCATTTTATTATGAAGTGCGTTTTGCAGCTCAAGGATGTAGTTGTTGACTTTGTCTTCGCTGAAATACTTCAAGAATCTTTCTTTTGAAGTTGGTCTGTCAGGGCTTGGAGCACTGTTAAACCATTGCTCAATTGCTCCTCTTGTTGCAACATAGCTTGAGGGGGTGTCTTGAACATCCACGTCGCCATCGCTAAAGCCTGCAATATCAAGATTTTTCGCAATAGATTCAGCGTCAAAATTGACAAGAGGGTCATTGGAATCTGTCATAAAATCATCCTCAGCATCTTTAAAAGCTTGCCAGTCGGTAATTTCATCCGGGGTGGTGAGTTCGTGGTATCTTGTGTTGGACTTTATAATGGGTTCAAAAGCACTGTATATTCCGCCCTTTTTTAGTATTCTGTATATTTCATTTATTGCTTTTTGCTTGTCTACAATATGCACAAGAACAGAGCGTGTAAGGGCTTTATCCACACTGAAATCCGGAAGTTTTATGTCTAAACAGTCGCTTTGAAGAAAACTTGTCCTGTTTGGCGTATTGCATTCTTGCAAAAGTTTTTTGCATTCATCAAGACAATCTTCAAATTTGTCGGAGAAAATTAGCTCTACAGAGTCTTTATATTTTTCAATAATGCCAAAACTTAAAAGCCCTGTGCCGCAGCCTATATCAATGATTTTATCATTTTCGCGAATATTTGCTTTTGAAATTACTATATCTCTTACCGCAAAAAGCCAGTTGAGAGTTTGTTGAATTTGGACTTCGTTCATATGTGAAAAACGAGTTTGCTTTAGCCACTGTGTCCAGTTTTTGCAAATATCGCTCATTTTATCCTCCGAATTAAGTATTTTACTGTTTCTTAAAATTGTATTTTACCATATATTATCTTATAATATTACCGTAGAGTTAATTTTTGTAATATGTCCAATCAAGAAAATTTCTCAAATATTGAAAATAATGTGGTTCATCTAAACAGGATGTTTGATATTAACACTATTGTTAATCAATCCGGTAGTATTGGTGACCTGTTAAAAAAGCTCTCAAATTATATTGTTAAACTGATTAATAATGAGAATATTTCTTTTTACATTCTTGACGGGCAGGTTTTTAAAAGTGTCATTACTGCTCAAAATGTGCGAGTTGACGAGTGTTTTGAATCCGAACAAGATAATGAAGCATTTTTGTCCGCAATTAATGAAGGTAAAATAATCGACGCTCAAAATGAGCATGGGGATGTGCTTTTTGGTTCATTTTGGGAGAAAAACGGACTTGAAAAACTAAAAACAAGGTATTTAAGAGCATTTTTTTCAAACGGTGTACCTGTTTGTTTTTGTTTTATAGGTGTAAGCGATACTTTTAAGTCGCTTAATGACGAGCAAAGAGAGATATTGGACAGTGCCTTTGATTATGTTGAACCGATAATAGGTAAATACATCAACGATTTAAAAAAAGAGCATGAAATTGAGCAGTTACAAAAGTCACTGTATAACATTTCGATTCTGTACAATATTTCACAAGCCGTTAATTTTATTGACGACTTAAAGCGCTTATTGCAGGTTATTTTATCCAAAGCTATCGACACTCTGGAAGCGGAAAAGGGCTCTCTTATGCTCTATGACTACTCTCAGAACTCTCTTCAGGTAAGAGTAGTTTATGGTTTGCAGGATAAAAAAATAGAAGACGGAATTAATAACGGTATTATTCAATGTTCTAAAATAAAAGCCGGTGAAGGTGTCGCAGGCACGGTATTTATGGAAAGAAAGCCGATTATTACAAATCTTGGCTCATCTGACCCTCGCTTTATTGTAAAAGATGTTTTGACAAATACTCATTCACTCCTGTGTGTCCCGCTTATAGCAAAGGGTGAGGCGATAGGCGTTATAAACATTACAAATAAAAAATACGGTAAGCTCTTTAACCAAAAAGATTTAGAGTTTATGACATCTCTTGCAAATCAGGCTGCTATTGCAATTGATAACGCTAAATTGTACGAACTTGCAACAAAAGACGGGCTTACAAAACTTTATATCTACAGGCATTTTTATACCCTTCTTGAAAATGAAATTCGCCGTTGTTCCCGTTACAAACGTGAAGTGTCATTGTTGATGCTTGATATAGATAATTTTAAAAATGTAAATGATACATACGGACACTTAACGGGTGACCAGATTTTAAGAGAATTATCAAGAGTTATTACTGATACTGTAAGGAAAATCGACATCCCGGCCCGATACGGCGGCGAAGAGTTTGTTGTAATTCTTCCCGAAACGGCAAAAGAAGACGCCGTTGTGATAGCAGAAAGGCTGAGGAAAAATATTTCCAAGATTAAAGTTGCCGCAAATGAAACAACTACAATTTCGCCTACTGCAAGTATAGGCGTTGCTCAATACCCATACGACGGTGTTGACCCGGAAACCCTTATAAGCTCTGCTGATACTGCATTGTATCACTCTAAAAATAACGGTAAAAATGTTGTTTCTATTTTCTCAAAAGACGGATGCACCACGGTTGAGAGAACAGAGATAGTCTAGCTTACATATTCGTATCTAAGTTTCTTACCTCTTTGTTGCCGTTTACAATTGTGCCCAATTGCATTGTTTGCAAGTTAATCTTGTTGATTTCTTTTGCAACATCTCCGCTAAATACGTTTTCGTTTGTGGCAAGGTAGTCAAGTACAGGCTCCCACATATTCCCGATAGCCTTTTCAACACTATGGGCGGCTTGTTTACCTTGTTTTAGGTCAGGTATAACATTTAAACCGAAAGATTTTACGTTAAAGTTTGTAGACATATAACTTTCTGTCTCCTTATATCAAGAGTCTATCCTTGTATTTTTATCATCGTAATTTGTCTGTAAAAACTTTAATGATTTTTGTTTGTTTGTAAAGAAAATTTACAAAAATATATAACTTTTAAAATGCGATATAATGTTGTACAATTAAGTAAATTTTTGTTAATAAAACAAAAAAAACAGTCACTTTTTTTATTTAGGGCACTTAAAAAAAGAGAAAGCACTACATCTGAGGTTAAGATGAATTTTAAAAATTTCAAAATAGTCAGAAAACTTGCAAACATAAGCCCAAAACTTAAATGGTTTATGTACAAAAGTCTTCAAGACTACAAAATCGGTTCAAAATACATTGATTATTTAATTCCCGATGAGCAAAAAGCACCGGGGTATGATAACGATAAACTTGAAAAAATGGTAAGAGAAACTTTGGCTAAAGAGTTTTCTCCAAAAATTAAAGATTCAAAATCTTATGAGTTGCTTGTAGACGCTGTTGTTCACAACCTCAAGAAAAAACAACTTGAGTCTATGGGTGATATTGAAGACGAGATATAGAAAATTTATAATATTTTGCAGGCGACACTAAAAATGCCGCCTGCTTGTATGTGATATTGTCGGAGAGTTGAAATGGATAAAAACATAATATGTATGAAATGGGGCGATAAGTTTGATGCGGGCTATGTAAATCGGCTCTATGAAATGGTTGAAAAAAATATCACTATACCCCATCGCTTTGTGTGTTTTACGGATAATCCGCAAGGTATTAATCCAAAAATTGAAACTTTCCCTATTCCTCCTCTAAAAGAGGATGGAATACCCGATAGAATGTGGAAAAAGCTTACCGTATTTAATAAAGAGTTATATGACCTTAAAGGGACTGCACTGTTTTTAGATTTAGACATTATAATAAGACAGAGTCTCGACCCGTTTTTTGAAGAAGAGGGTGAGTTTTTAATTATAAAAGATTGGGATTTTCCTGATGATATTATAGGTAACTCCTCTGTTTTTCGTTTTGAGATAGGAAAGCACCCCGAAGTCTTAGAGCATTTCTACGGTCTTGGAACAGCTATCAGAAAGCATTTTAAAAATGAACAGGCGTTTTTAACCTATGAAATGTTTGAAAAAGGTGTGCTTAAATACTGGAATTCCGACTGGTGTGTAAGTTTTAAAAGGTGCTGTTTGTATAAGTTTCCAATATGCTATTTTAAAGTTGCACGTGACCCGCAGGAAGCAAAAATTGTTATTTTCCACGGTAAACCAAACCCTCAACAAGCATACAAAGGTTATTTCGGTAAATTTGGTTTCAGATACATTAAACCTGTTAAATGGCTTGATAAATACTGGGTTAAAGATGTTTAATTAAGATAGATTACACATCGTAAAAACGTGGTATTGTAAAATATATCAATATAGATGTATAATTATTCACATGGGATTTTTTGACTGGATTAAAACATCAAATGAAAATCTTAAACGTGTCGAGAGTCAGATATATCAACATAAAAGAGATTATCTAGAGGTATATCAGCGAAATCAGGCTCTGGAACGTGAGATTGCGCAGCGAACCGAAGAACTTCACAAGGCAAACCAGACTTTGCTTACACTGGAGCATGTTTGGGATATGATGAACTCTTCGCGCCCGCTTTCAAATGTACTTGAAACCATTGTTTCATCATTGCATGGCGAGTTTGGCTATTTGTACAGCTGTATTGTGCAAAAGCAGCTTGATAAGGATGGGATATTCTATTCTCTGAGGACTTATCTTAAAAATGAATTTTCTCAAAGACTTGAACAGTTCATAGGAAAATCTATTTTTGATGTTAAATTAAAAATTAAAAAAGACGGAAAAATTCAAGAGGCGATTGAGAATAAGACCGCTGTTCACTATACGGATTTGGTTGAGATTTTAACAGAGGTCTTTCCTGATTTAGATAACGAAAAAGCCTGTGAAATAGCTAAAAAAACATTCACAAAATCGGTAATTATCATGCCGCTTGTGGCTTCAAAAGAGTTTACGGGTTTTCTTGCGGTATTTTCTCCGCGCGAGGAGGCAAAAGAAGATGAGCTAAATTTCTTGAATCTTTTTGCGCGTCAGATTGAGCTTGCCATAACCATAGCAAATCTTTTTGAAACGGTTAAAAAACAAGCCGTTACAGACCCTCTTACAGAACTTTTCAACAGAAGATTTTTTGATGACGCTATAGAGCGTGAGGCAAATCGTGCTTTGCGTTTGAATCAGCCTTTTACTCTTATCGGGCTTGATTTAGACCACCTAAAAGCCATAAATGATACATACGGGCATTCTATGGGTGACAGAGCAATAGCGACAGTGGCGCGCGTTATTATGAGAAATGCCCGCTCGGTTGATATTGCCTCTCGTATAGGCGGCGAAGAGTTTTCAATAATTCTCCCCGGTATTGACGCTCAGGGCGGAATGGTTGCCGCAGAAAGACTTCGCGCTTCAATAGAAAAAGAGCCTGTTGAGGGCTTAGGGCACGTGAGTGCAAGTATTGGTGTAGCTACATTTATCGAGCATACCCTTGACCTTGATGATTTAATTGAAATGGCGGATAAAGCTATGTATGACGCCAAAATTCAAGGCAGAAACAGGGTTTGTTTGGCGCAGCCTCAGCAAAATGTTTCTTGGCAGGATGTTGCGGTTAATGCTTTTGTTGAAATACTTGAAAAACACAGAATTCCGTTTAATACAAAACTGGCTTCCGAGCTTTCTCACAAGCTTCAAACCCGTCAGGAAAACGTTAAGGGTAATTCGGCTCAAGAACTTTTGTATTCTGTTGTGGATACAATTTCTCAGACTTATGCTCCCTCAAATCAAGACGGGATTACAAAAGCAAAAATGTCGCTTGCTACTCTTGTTGCAAAGAAATTTAAGCTTTCAAAATCTGAAATTGACAAGCTAAAAATTGCAATGCTTCTTTATGATATCGGAAACACCATGCTTCCTGATGAAATTCTTAAAAAACCTGCCCCCCTAACTCAGGAAGAAAAAGACAAAGTTGGCGAGCACCCTCTTTTAGCAGCACGTGAAATATTAAAACCTATTACAAATATTTCAGATATCATCCCTATTATTGAGCACCACCATGAAAACTGGGACGGTAGCGGCTATCCGAATCAAATAAAAGGTGATGATATCCCCATCACTTCTCAAATCATACTTATTGTAGATTCTTATTTTGCAATGATATCAGACAGACCATACAGAAGAGCTTACACTCAAGAAGAAGCAATTGAAGAAATTAAGCGCCAAGCAGGTAAAAAATACTCGGAAGAACTTACAAACGAGTTTATAAGCGCGCTTGATGAGTTTTATAATATATCATAGCTTAAGCCATTTTTGAAAGAATCTTATGCCTGCATCCGAGCTTTTCTCAGGGTGGAATTGCACCGCGCAGACGTTGTCTTTTTGAACAGATGAGCAAAAGTCTATGTGATAGTTTGTTATTGAACTTATAATGCTTCTATCTTGAGGTACTACGTAGTAAGAGTTTACAAAGTAGAAGTAATCATCCTCAAGGTATGTATCAGCGCTTGTTGTCTTAATATTGTTCCAGCCGATTTGAGGAGTTTTACCTGTTTGAAACTTTTTAACTTCGCCTCTAAAAATTCCAAGCCCCTCTACATTTGGCGCTTCTTCACTTTTTTCAAAAAGCACTTGCAGACCGAGGCAAATCCCTAAGAAATCTGCCCCGTTTGATATTGCTTCTTTTATGGTTTCAGGCATGTTTTTTGCATTTAGTTTGTTCATAGCCTGCTCAAAGTGCCCTTGCCCAGGGAAGATTATTTTTTTTGCGCTGAGGATTTTTTCTTTATCTTCAGTTATTTCATAATCTGCGCCCAAAAACTCGAGCATATTTCCAAGGCTTTTAACATTGCCTGCGCCGTAGTCTATTATGATAACTTTATTTGACAAAGGTATGACCGTCTTCTTTCATACGTTGAATAACTTCTTTTAATTCTTTTTCATCAGCTACAATAGAGAGTCTCAAGTGTCCTGCACCCTCATCGCCAAAAGCATCCCCGGGTACTGCTACTATGCCTGATTTTTCAAGAAGTTCATCGCAAAATTCTTTTGCGGTTTTGTATCTTGGAGGCAGGTCAATCCATAGGTAGAACGTAGCTTTTGGCATTT
>CALUYX010000048.1 GCA_944325115.1 Candidatus Gastranaerophilales bacterium
AAGGTCAAGACTGGGATAAAATCGTTGAAACGGAAGGAAAAGACTCTGTTAATGAAAAACTTCGCGAAGAAGCAATTAAGAGAATTAAAAACTCTTTGATTATAGAAAAAATCACCAAAGAAGAAGGTATCAAAATTGAACAAAGCGACCTTCTGACTCAAATTCAAGAAATTGCAAGAGTATACGGAGCAAGCTCTACTTCAGTATTTGAAGAAATGAAGAAAAATCCCTCATCTTTTGCATTTTTATCTCAACAAATTGCAACAAGAAAAGTAAACGAACTTCTTTTGAGTGCAAATAAATTCAAAACTAAAGCATAAGAATTACGAAAGGAAAATATAGTATGAGTTTTGTACCTGTTGTAATAGAACAATCATCCAGAGGCGAAAGGTCTTTTGATATATTCTCAAGACTTTTAAGAGAAAGAATCATCTTCCTCGGTACGCCTATTGATGATATGGTTGCAAATCTTGTTGTAGCGCAGATGTTACTTTTAGACAGTGAAAACCCCGAAAAAGACATTATGCTCTACATTAACTCTCCCGGCGGTTCAGTTACTGCAGGTTTTGCGATATATGATACAATGCAACATATAAGAGCGGATGTTTCTACAATCTGTCTTGGTCAGGCAGCTTCAATGGGTGCATTCCTCTTATCCTCAGGTGCAAAAGGCAAACGTCTTGCGCTGCCTCACTCAAGAGTGCTCATCCACCAACCATTAGGCGGTGCTCAAGGTCAAGCAACGGATATTGAAATTCAGGCAAATGAAATTTTGAGAATCAAAAAATCTCTGAACAATATCCTTGCAAATAACACAGGCCAGCCTCTTAAAAAGATTGAAAAAGACACAGACCGTGACTATATTATGACACCTGAAGAGGCTGTTGAATACGGCATGATAGATAGAGTAATTACTTTAGATAATGCTGAAAATAAAGAAAATTAATTTGGAGAAATTAAATGTCTAAAACTGACGAACCTAATTTAAAATGTTCATTTTGCGGTAAAACGCAAGACCAGGTCAAAAAACTTATCGCAGGACCCGATGTTTGCATATGCGATGAGTGTATTGAGCTGTGTAATGAAATTTTAGATGAAGAATTGTTTAACCTTAAGGGCGATGAAAAAGCCCAAGAGGCAGAACTTTTGTATGAAGGCATTCCAAAACCTCAAGAGATAAAAGCTTATCTTGATGAGCACATTGTAGGTCAGGATGACGCTAAAAAGGTTCTCTCGGTTGCAGTTTATAACCACTACAAAAGAATTGCTCACAACATGGAAAATGAAAAATCCGATGTTGAAATTCAAAAAAGCAACATTCTCCTTGTAGGTCCTACAGGTTCGGGTAAAACCTTATTAGCGCAAACATTAGCTAAACTTTTGAATGTTCCTTTTGCGGTTGCTGACGCTACAACCTTAACTGAGGCAGGTTATGTCGGTGATGACGTTGAAAATATTCTCTTAAGACTTTATCAAAGTGCCGACTACAACGCTCAAAAAGCTGAGCGCGGTATAATTTATATCGATGAAATTGATAAAATCGCAAGAAAATCCGAAAACCCCTCAATTACACGTGATGTTTCAGGCGAGGGCGTTCAACAGGCACTTTTAAAAATGATAGAAGGAACTGTTGCAAATGTTCCTCCGCAAGGCGGAAGAAAGCACCCTCATCAAGAGTTTATTCAAATCGATACATCAAACATCCTCTTTATTGTGGGTGGTGCGTTTGTCGGTTTGGATAAAATTGTTGAAAGACGTGCAGGTGACTCCTCAACCGTCGGCTTTGGTTCAAAATCGGTAAGTGCAGCGGAGAAAGAACTTCAAGCGGCAAAAATGCTTAAAAAACTTCAACCCGACGACTTACTGAAGTTTGGTTTGATACCTGAATTTGTCGGCAGAATACCAATTTATACCGTTCTTGACCCGCTTGATGAGCAAACTCTTAAAATGATTTTAACAAAACCCAAAAACGCTATTGTTAAGCAGTATCAATGCTTAATGCAAATGGACGGTGTTGAGCTTAAATTTGACGATGAGGCAATTGACCTTATTGCAAAAGAAGCCATAAAAAGAAAAACAGGCGCCCGTGCTCTTCGCTCAATTGTCGAAGAGATTATGCTGGATGTTATGTATGAAGTTCCCTCAAACTCAGACATAAAAACATTTACGGTCACGGCCGATATGGTGAGAAAAAAAAAGAATGTAGCGGAGCTCATCAAGCTCCCGACAAAGAATGATTTGTCGAAAATTGAAGAAGATATCGCATAAGTAGTGTATATTACTTGCAAGTCAATAAAAATAACAATAAAATAATGCTATAACCGGTTTGGAGAAAAAAATGAAGAAGATTTTTAAATTTTTTGCAGTTTTTATTTGCACAATAGCGCTTGGCATAAACACTGCAATGGCAGACACATTCAACGATTTACCCCCGTCACACTGGGCTTATGAAGCTGTTGAATACTTATACAACAATGGCGTTGTAGTTGGGTATCCTGACGGCAGCTACAAAGCTGACAACAATGTTTCAAGAGCAGAATTTTGCTCTATGGTTGTAAGTGCTCTTCGATTAAGAGAAAAAACCATTGATTCAATAAGAAATTTTAAAGACGTAGAAGATTGGTACTGGGCATACAATGACATTCAGTTAGCTTCGTTTTTTGACCTTGTAAACGGTACACCTGACGGGTATTTTTACCCCAAAAATACCGTTTCTCGTGTTGAAGTTTTATCTGTTGTGCTAAATTCTTTATCAACAAATGATATGACTCAAGATGAAGCTCTATCAATACTTGCAAAATACCCTGATGCAAATGAAGTTCCTCTTTGGGGTCTTGTAAAAACAGCTAAAGCTGTTCAAAACGGCTTAATGTACAATACACCGGGTCATGAACACACACTTGAACCCAACCGCCCCGCAACTCGTGGCGAAGTTGCCATGTTTATATACAACATGATGGCTCAAGTTACTATTCGTCCGTCAGAAAAACTTGCGGAAAAACAAAGACCTATCATTAAAGACGGCTATGTTGTTGAAAACGCATACTACGACGGTGATGAAATAGTTATCCCTGCGGGAACTATCTTGCCTCTTGGTGTAATGGAATGTATAAATGTTCAAAAAGCAAAACCGGGTGACCCTTTTGTGGCTCGCGCGTTGGTTAACTTTGTAGATAAAGACAGATTGCTTTTAATTCCTATAGGAACTCAATTCAGCGGTAAAGTTGTTAAAACCAAAAAACCTCTAAGATTCTTTAAAAACGCTTATATCGCACTTCAAACAGAATCTGTTCTTGACAAAGACGGCAATGTTGTAGGTCCTGCTTTAGCAACACTTGGTCAAAAAGAACCTGAAATCCGCTTGATAAGAGGTTGTCCGCACTTAACAAAAGTTCGTTACTACGGTACAAGAACTCAAAAAATGTGGATTCACAAATCTCAAAGAGTAGATTTCGTTCTTCAAGAACCAATCAGAATTAAAATTCTTGAAAACCAATTCATCCAAGAATAACGAAAATTAAAATAAGATTAATTTTTGTAAGTTTTTTAAAAATCCTTATTAATATGTATATATATTGATAAGGATTTTTTATTATGTTGGACAATTTAACAAACTCTTCACAAAGTATAGTAATTAACTCTCAAGAAATTGCAAAAGAATATAACAGCTCATACATTGAGCCGCTGCATATTTTGTACGCGCTCTCTTTGAGTTCCGAAAGCTCGGCAGTTGAGCTTTTGAGCGACTTAAAGCTCACATCTTCTCTTTTTAAGGAAGATATAAAAGCCGCACTTAATAACCTGCCAAAGGTTTCAGGCAATTCTGATTTATATTTTTCAAAAGACACGGCAGCGGTTTTTGAACTTGCAAACACTGAAGCTAAAGCACTTAAGGATAAATATATTTCTCCTGAACATATTTTGCTTGCTTTGGCTGATTTTTCTCAAAATGCTCAAAACTCTTCAAACTCAGATATAACAAGGATTTTCAATAAATTTTCAATTACAAAAGATAAAATTTTACTCTCAATGAAAAAAATAAGGGGGGATAAAAAAGTGGATACAAATAATGCTGATGAAGATTATAAAATAATGGAAAAATTCTCTATAGACTTGACTCAACGTGCAAGAGAGGGTAAACTTGACCCTGTAATCGGACGTGATGAGGAAGTTAGGAGAATTATTCAGGTACTTAACCGCAGAACAAAAAACAACCCTGTTTTAATAGGCGAAGCGGGCGTTGGTAAGACTGCTATTGTAGAAGGTCTTGCACAAAGGATTATAAGAGGCGATGTGCCTGAAGGTCTTAAAAACACTAAGCTTGTAGCCCTTGATATCGGCGCTCTTGTAGCAGGTGCAAAGTTTAGAGGCGAATTTGAAGAAAGACTTAAAAAAGTAATTTCTGAAGTTGAAAAATCTAACGGTCAGATAATTATGTTCATTGATGAACTGCATACTGTAGTAGGCGCCGGTGCAAGTGAAGGTTCAACTGATGCAGGAAACCTCTTAAAACCTATGCTTGCGCGTGGTCAGATAAGGACAATAGGCGCTACAACTGTTAATGAGTATCGAAAATATATAGAAAAAGACCCCGCACTTGAACGTCGTTTTCAACCCGTGCTTGTGGATGAACCCTCTGTAGAAGATACAATCTCTATCTTAAGAGGTTTAAAAGATAAATATGAAGTACACCACGGCGTAAGAATTAAAGACTCTGCGCTTGTTGCGGCGGCTGAACTTTCTAACCGTTATATTACAGACAGGTTTTTGCCCGATAAAGCTATAGACCTTGTGGATGAAGCGGCATCAAGCGTTAGAATTGAAATAGATTCAATGCCTGAAGAGCTTGATAAGCTTGAGCGTCAAAAGCTGCAGCTGCAAATTGAGTTGCAATCACTAAAGTCTGATAACGACAATCAGGACAATGACAAAATTGCAGCGGTTAATAAGGTCTTAGATGAAATAAGCTCAAAAGCTGATGTCCTTAAAAAACAATGGGAAGCTGAAAAAAGCAGTATTAAAGGCGAAGCAGGCATTAAGGCAGAAATTGAAAAAGTTCGCCATGATATAGAAAACGCAGAACGTGAGGCTGACCTTGAAGTTGCTGCAAAATTAAAATACGGCAAGCTTCCTGAACTTGAGCGTCAATTAAAAGAGGCAAAAAGCTCTCAAGGCAAGAAAAATACTCTTTTAAAAGAAGAAATTGACGATGAGGACATTGCTCAAGTAGTTTCAAAGTGGACAGGCGTGCCTGTTTCAAAACTTGTTGAATCAGAAAGCAAGAAACTGATTGAGATGGAAAACCTTATCCACAAGCGTGTAGTAGGTCAAAATGAAGCCGTTGAAGTCGTAAGCGACTCAATTCGTCGTGCACGCTCGGGCTTAAAAGACCCTAAACGCCCCATAGGTACGTTTTTGTTCCTTGGTCCTACAGGTGTAGGTAAAACAGAACTTGCTAAGGCTTTGGCTGAGTTTATGTTTATGGATGAAGATGCCCTTATTCGTATTGATATGACAGAATATATGGAAAAACACTCCGTATCAAGGCTTATAGGTGCGCCTCCGGGGTATGTCGGATATGATGAGGGCGGTCAATTAACAGAAAGAGTCAGAAGAAAACCCTACTCTGTCATATTGTTTGATGAAGTTGAAAAAGCTCACCCCGATGTCTTTAACATAATGCTTCAAATATTTGATGACGGTCGTTTGACAGATTCAAAAGGCAGAACGGTGGACTTTAAAAACACAATTATTATAATGACATCAAACATAGGCTCTGATATCATCCTTGATAACGCCGTTAAAGGACTGCTTTCTGAAACTGATAAAGAACATACAAAAGAAGAAATAAATGCAAAATTGCACGATTTCTTTAAACCTGAGTTTTTAAACAGGATTGATGAAACAGTGTTCTTTGACGCTCTTCGCCTTGATGATTTAAAACGCATTGTAGATATTCAGGTTCAATACCTCAAAAATCTGCTTGCTGCAAGAAAAATAGAAATAGAAATAACGGAAGACGCCAAAGAAAGACTTGCACTCAACGGCTTTAACCCGATATACGGTGCTCGTCCCTTAAAACGTGAAATTCGTCAAAGTATAGAAAACCCCTTGTCTAAAGCGCTTTTAAAGGGTGAATTTAAAGACGGGGACAAAATCAAAATAGATGAAAAAGACGAAAAAATCGTATTTTCTAAATAATTTATAAGCCGCTCAAAATGGGCGGCTTATTTTATTCCATATTCTCAAGCACTCTAAGTGCTCTTGCAGGGCGAGAAGAGTGCGAGTCTGTGTATTTTTTCAAAAGTAAAAAGCACTTGTTGCAGAAGTTCTCATCTACAAGTGAGTCGTATTGTGTTTTTGAGTTTATTTGGGAATTTTGTTGTGCTATTAAAAACTCTCTTATTTTTTTGTGCAGGCCAATGTAAATATCAGAGCCGCCCTTGCAGTCTTTGCAGACTACTCCGCCTGAAGCTACGCTGAAATACCCGCCGTCTTGAAGTTTACAGCCGCATTTTAGGCATACTTTAAGCTCTGCGCCAAGACCTATAAGGGACATAAATTTCAGTTGAAATTTTATGACGTTTAAAAGTATTTCTGTTTTATTTTGTGAATTTGCTATATTTTCCAATATCCCGTAGAAAAGCTCATAAATCTTTTCGTTGTTTGAATTATCCTCATCCCCATCCGTGCAGAAAGAGGAGATAATTTCTGTTAAATACATTGAATAAGTAAGCTTATCAAGGTTAGAGCGCAATTTATTAAAGGTATTAAGCGCTTGTGCTTCACATATTGTGTCAAAATTTCTGCCGTTTTTTAGCATGATTTTATTTGCGACAAGCATCTGCATTCTTGCGCCAAGCTTTGATTTCGGGCGTTTTACACCTTTTGCAATGCCTTTTATTAACCCACGCTCGCGCGAGAACATAACGACAATGTTGTCGTACTCGCTTAGTGGATATGTTTTTATGTTGATAGCGTCAGTTACAAAACTCTCTTTAATACTTTTCATTCATTCTGCCGGCAATTTGTGCCCTTATAAACTCCTCGCATAACTGCTCAACGCTTGTGTAATTATAGCGTATATCGCACTTTGGAAGCGCTTTTAGGAACATATTTTTGTAAAACTCTCTCTTGTCATTTTCTCTTGAAAAGATGTAAACTCTCTTAGGGTTAGAGCATTCTGAAGCTGTTTTTATAAAATCAAAAATTACTTCTTTGTTTTCATCCAAAGGCGGGTTAATCAGCACCCAAATATCTGATTTTACAAACGCACCAAACGCTCTGTGCCAAAAAATCGGATTGCAATCCGGATTATAGGAATTTATTGCATATAAATCGGGAAATGCAGCACCATCGCACTTTGGACACTGAATAGAAAGTGTTTTTGCGCTGGAATCATTTTTTAAACTTCTTGAATTGCAGTGTGAACAAACAAAAATGTCAGACAAGCCAAGCATGGGAATAAAAGTAAAATTAGAATTATCCGCATTTTTAACAAAAGGTATTTCAAAGTTTATTTCTTTATCCAGAAGAATTTTTGTCAAATCTTGGCTCTGAGATGTTGTCACAAAAGAAACATCGCTTTTTGAATTTTTAAGAACAGATAAAACCTTGTCTAAATCGTATATTCTTGTATTAACTATGTTGTTTAAAACCGCAATGTCTTTTAATATGTTGTAATCTCCGCCATTTTGGGAAGAAAAAAGATTGTTGAGCTTGTTTCTGTAGTTTTTTATTTGCGTATAGTCAATATCTGTTGATTTATCATCATAAAAAAGAACAATTTTACCGGCAGACTCTTGCTGTTGTTCAAAAGAGCTAACGGGCGTATTTTCTTCTTTTTTATATTGAATTTCTTCTTGTGCTTTTTGCTCAACATTATTTAGCGACTGTACATTTGCAGGCTCTATCGCTTGAACTGTTTTATTTTCTATTGTGTTTTGAACTTCCGCAACATCAGTTTTTTCTTCGCTTTTTTCTGCAGGCAAAGAATTAACAGAAGCACAGGGCAGGTTATTTTGCACCTGCTGAGGCACTTGCACACCTGAATTGCTTAAGATTTCTTCTATTGTGGGGCAGAGGATTTCTGTTATCTCAAGCGGTATATCGCTTGTTTTAACATATTCAAGTATTTGCTTCAGTTCTGATAAAAGTTCAAATCTGTAACCTGTGTGAAATTTTTCATGCAGCTTGTAGGCGCCGTCTTTTAGAAGTTGCATGTCTTTTCTTCTGAGTGCAACCTCAAGACGTTTTATTGTCATTGATTCTGTTTCTGGAAATGGCGCCATTTTTTACTCCTTAAAAAAATTAAATTATATCGTCTTGCATAACATTTTTCGCACCGTGATAGATACCTCTTATCATTTGCTCAAGTTCATTTTTGTTGTCACTGTACTCTATTGCTATATCCTGACTGATTACACCGTGTTTTAAAAGGTGATACAGTGAAGCATTCATAGTTGTAAGAGTCGGGAACTTACTTTTTTGCATAAGAAGATAAACATCGTCAAAATTACCCTTCAAGAAATAATCAAATATGGTGGGGGTAACTGTGAGAATCTCTGTTGCAACAACAAGACCACCTTCTTCTTTGGGTAAAAGTTTCTGAGAAATAACCCCGCGAAGAGTATTCATTACTCTTTTTACAACAAGTGAAGAAGAGCTGTCTTGGAAAAAACCAAGAATCCTGTTAACCGTTTGAATACAAGAATTTGTATGCATTGTAGATAATACAAGGTGACCTGTCTCAGAAGCTTCAATTGCAGCTTCAAGAGTTTCTCTGTCCCTTATCTCACCAACTAAAATAACATCAGGGTCCTGCCTTAGGGCGTATTTAATACCTGTCGCAAAGCTTTCTGTGTCTGTTCCCAAACCCCTTTGAGTAATAAGAGATTTTTTATCCGTATACAAAAATTCAACAGGGTCTTCAATTGTAATTATGTGTTTTTGCTGCTCTTTGTTAATTAAATCAACCATAGAAGCAAGCGTGGTTGATTTACCCGAGCCTGTCGGACCTGTGACAAGTATAATACCGTTATTATACTTTGTAAGTTCACCCAAATAAGGCGGCAGCGCCAAATCTTCAAGAGTGGGTATATCATAAGGAATAACCCTCATGGTAAGTTTTGGCATACCCAAATCCTTACAGTAATTTACACGATATCTTGAAAGATTTTTAATTTCATAAGTGAAATCAACATTGTTTGAAACTCTGATTTTTTCCAGAATATCTTTTTTCGCTATTTCAGATAAGATTTTTTCAAAATCTTCTTCGCTTAATACAGGCGTTGAAGTTCTTAGAATTTTACCATCAACACGCAAAGAGGGGGATTTTCCTTCTCTAAAGTGGATATCAGATACATGCGCCTTATGTGCTTTTGTTAAAAAATCCCTTAAATCAAATTCCGAACTCAAAATTCCTCCTAAAACCAGATGATAATTATATTTTATACATTTTTAAAGTATAAGACAATTATAAATTAAAAAACATCTTTTTTGTAGCTTATATTTAGAATTTAAGGCATTTTAGGCACTTATTATTAAGAAATGTAACATTGAAAATATCATGAGAGCAATTTTTGAAAATAAAAATTTTTTATTAAAGAGTAGGTTAGTTTAATAAGTTAGGTTTATTGGAAGGAAGTTTACTATGACGACTAGTTTGACTGGAGTGTCAGGTTACACAGACTACTCGGCACTAAATGGTATCGCGGGTACCTATGGAGGAATGTATAATTACTCAGTACCCATGTTTAACAATTACAGCGGTATGTATGGCTATTATTACGGTATGGACGTAGATGAAGCAAGAGAAAATTTACAAAACAACTATGACTTATCCACATTACAACAGTCTTACAACAACAAGCAAAGTGTCCAAACTCTTGATTGGTCACAACTGTGCCAAAACGTATCAACACTTTTGCAACAAGGAAGAACTGATGATGCCATTGTGGAATATAACAAATTAGTAAAATCAATGTCAGAGGCTTCACAGTATGAAGGCTACAATGAAAGTCAAATAAAGGCATTAGCTCAGAAGATATATGCTCAAACAATGGGCGTAAATTTAACAGATGATATTGATACATATACTTCAAATTCATTTGTACAAGGCTTAAAAGCAGGTTTCCCGATTATAGGTACATTCTTTGCGCAGGGTAATTCAAAAGAAGATATGTTATCTGAAGTTACAGGCGTAAACAAAACACCGGGTGCAACAGCTGCAAAAACCATAGGTTCTGCTATTTCAGGCATAGGAGGCGGAGCAGCAATAGGCGCAGCGCTTGGACTATGCGGCGGACCTTTGGCACCACTGACATCTACAGCCGGAGCAATTATAGGTGGTATTGTAGGCGGTGTTGCTTCAATCGGCAAAATGATATTCAGCTAAAAAAGTTTTAAACTTCCTCATTCAAACATAATAACTAAGCAATTAACAACAACCTAAAAAATCCCGCAAAATGCGGGACTTTTTTTGTATTTATTAAGCTCTTCAGGCTTTGCTTGTAAATGCAGCTTGTCTGCAATTAAGGCAAGGCTACTTCTGTTCCTCAATAACCGCTTGAGCTGCAGCAAGCTTTTGCAAGCTTTGCTTGCAAAGTGCGAATGCACAATATCGCAAGCGCGCTACTTTTGCTCTTCAATTACCGCTTGAGCAGCTGCAACTTTACAAGCTTTGCTTGTAAATGCAGCTTGTCTGCAATTAAGGCAAGGCTACTTCTGTTCCTCAATTACCGCTTGAGCTGCAGCAAGCCTTGCTTGCGGAACTCTAAACGGAGAGCAAGACACATAATTCAAGCCAATTCTATGGCAGAATTTAACTGAATCAGGGTCGCCGCCGTGTTCGCCACAAATACCTCTTTTTAGGTCAGGTCTTACGGGAAGAGCCTTTTCAAGAGCTATTTTCATCAATTGTCCTACGCCAAC
>CALUYX010000049.1 GCA_944325115.1 Candidatus Gastranaerophilales bacterium
TTTTCTATGCATAAAATATCCTCTTCCGTGTCAATATCTACTACCCTTTTTGTTATATAAACGGCGGGATTGTAGCCTATAAAATCTTTAACTTCAAGCATTGTTTCATATTTAAGCACATAAAACGCTCCGTTTTCGCATACCATTTTGTAATGCTCATTTGCATCTTGTCTGCGAGGGCGTGTTCTATAGTCATAAAGCCCTGTTACCCTGCCGTCGTGCTCTATTTTCCACTTAGCATGTGTTGTGCCTAAGCTAAAAGCACTAAAACAGCTGTCATACCCTTCTTTTTGTTTTTCAAAATAAAAATCAAAAGCGTCATCTGTGTATTTTGCATCGCGAAGAGGACATGTGGGCTGAAGAAGTACCACATAGTCAGGTGTGTAGTTTTCGCTGTTTTTTAGATACTCTGCAACATGTAACATTACAGGAATTGTTTTTGTTTCATCCTGAGCAAGTTCCATCGGGCGCTTAACAACCTGCGCACCAAATTGTCTTGAAACTTGTGCTATTTCATCATCTTCTGTTGATACAACAGTTCTTGTTATATATCTTGAATTTAGCCCCGCTTCAATAGAATAGGCAACAAGGGGTTTTGAGCAAATAGGGCGGAGATTTTTTCTCTTTATACCTTTAGAGCCGCCGCGGGCGGGAATTATTGCAAGTATTTCCATATTTTAAACGCCTCCATAAGCTCGTTTTCATCCGCTCCATCTTCAATTAAGTGTTTTTTTGCCTCGTTTAGCGTTCTTCCGCTATGGCAAATGTTTATTTTTTGAGAATTTTCATAGAATTGTGCACTTAAAAAATACCTGTCTTTGCTTTTTAGTCTTTCAAAACTGCTGCATAAAGTACCGTCTATCGCGCTTTCAAAAACCTTTTCCCAACGCTCATCCATTGCTTCAATCATCATTTTAGCGTCTAAATCTTTAAAAAACGAGTTACACTCCAAAAGATAAATTTTATTTTTTGACTTTATAAAATCAAAACCCATAATGCCCGTGTATTCGCCCATATCTTTTGAAAGCGCCCTGACAAGCGGCACAATTGTGTTTTTAAAGAGCTCTTGTTTTTCGTTTTCTTTAATAAAGTCGCAGTCAAATTTTGCAAAGGAATTTTGATATGTTGCACAATCCCCTATTAAAACAGGGTTGTAGCCGTCACAAATTACATAAACACTAAACTCCTGTCCAAAGATATATTCTTCCGTTAATATCCTTTTTGAGCCTGTGTTAAAAAACTCTTCAACCGCTTCTTTTGCGCTTTTAAATGTTTCGCAAATCCTTGTGCCTATTAAACTGTGTGAATCAGGTTTAATGACAACGGGAAATTTATTTTGTCTTATATAATCAATTGCTGTCTGTGGTTTTTCAAAAAATTGAAATCTTGGAGTTGGGATTTTATTTCTGTAGATGAATTTTTTTGCCCAGATTTTAGATTCAATAAACTTTAAACACTCACCCTCGGGCGCAAAGACGCTTAAACCTGCCTGAGTGAATTCTTTTTGAATGTCGCTTGTAATAGTTTCGCTGTCACATAAAATTGTAAGCGACATTTCATTAGCCAGAGCAAACTCTTTAAGTTCTTGGGTGTTAATTTGTGCAATATCAACAAACTCGGCTGAGGTGTCGTCAAGGGTAGAAAACACGATATTGTCTTTATTTTCGCTGAAGTAATCCGCAAGAGCGTAAGTTGCTGCTGATTTTCCGATTAAAAATATTCTCATAGGGAAATTATAGCATAAAACAAAACAAGCCGCTTGGTGCGACTTGTTCTGAATATGGTTTAAAAAATTAACCTCTGATATTAAGTTCTTTGATAAGTTTTCTGTATTTTTCGATATCAGATTTTTTGATGTATGTAAGCATTCTTTTTCTTCTACCTACCATCATTAAAAGACCGCGTTTTGCTTGGAAGTCTTTATTGTTATTTTTTAAGTGCTCTGTTAATTCGGCAATTTTTTGAGAAAGCATTGCTACTTGCACTTCAACACTTCCGCTATCTTTTTCGTTTGCGCCGAATTTCTTAATCAATTCCTGTTTGTTTTTTAAATTAATTGTCATTTTTAATCCTTTTGGCTTTTTCTATCTAACGTTAAATATCGGTGGTGTAACAATATTAACCAAAACATGCTATAACTTCAATACTTAATGTAAATTTTTGTTAATTAAGTCCGTTTGTTCCCAGATGAATTTTTGAGCGTCCGAATTTTTCTTCAATTTTATCCCAGGCATCAGAGAGTTTTTGATTTTTTTCAAGCCTTTGAGAGTTAAAGACAGACAGTTGACAAGAGTCCTCTCCACTTAGCTTTAGTGCTGTTACGCCGCAAGAGCGGTAGATGATGTTCGGGTTGTATATTTCATCGAGCATTTCTTTTATTTTTAAATTAAACTCAAACTCTGAGTTTGTGGGTGTTTCAAGAAGAGTTTTTGTACTTAATATATAAAATTCTTTTGCTCTTAGCATAATGCTTACCGCTCCGGCGTTTAACCCATGGAAGCGTAATTTTTTGCAAACCCTGTGGCAATGGTAGTTAAGGGCGTTTATTATGTAGTTTTTATCTGATGTAAAATTGGCAAAAGAGGCGGTTTTCTGTATGCTTTTTGGCAGCGTTTCATTTGGATTAACAAGACTTACACACTCACCTAAGAGTTCGTATTTCAAATCCAGTCCGACTTTGCCCATTATGCGCTTAATCCAAGCGTCATTTTGCATGGTAAAACTGTAGGCGCTTGAGATGTAGTGTTTTCTTAAAAGCGAGGCTGTGTTTGCGCCAACACCCCAGATATCTTCTATTGAGGTGTTTTTTAATTCTTCTTTAATTTCTCTGTAGCCTATTTTATATGTCCCTATTAAGGGGTCTTTTTTATTTAGTTCTTTTGCTTTTTCGCAGGCAAGCTTTGCAAGGGTTTTTGAGTAAGACAGACCTATAGAAACGTCTATTCCTATGTCTTCTTTTATGTCTTTTCTTATTTTTTCAATAATTTCTTCATATGAGCACCGATGCAGCTTTCTTGTTCCGCCAAGGTCAAGAAAAGCCTCATCGATTGAGTAAACCTCAACTGTTGGCGTATAGTCATAAAGTTTTGTCATAACTCTTTTTGAGATTTCATTGTAGCGGGCATGGTTTCCTGACAGGTAAGTGACATTTTTAAATTGCTTTTTTGCCATAAAATAAGGCATACCCATTTTTACTCCAAGTACTTTTGCCTCGTTTGAGCGCGCGACAATGCAGCCGTCGTTGTTAGACAACACGCACACGGGCTTGCCTTTAAGCTCGGGGCGAAAGAGAATTTCGCAGGAGGCAAAAAAGTTATTGCAGTCAACAAGGGCTATTACATTGTATTTTGGCATTAGAACCTCCTTGTTATACCCGTTGCAACACCAAATATTGTAAGAGAATTTTTGGGATAAATATTCCCGTATTGAGGATTTGCCGCCTCAAGCCAGACTTTCTGTCCTTTTTTGCGATAAGTTTTAAGCGTAAAAGCGCCGTCAATGCTAGCGAGCACTATGTCCCCGTCTTGCGCATCGGAGGTCTTTTTAATGCTCACATAATCACCCTCAAATATTCCAAGCTCCACCATGGAATCGCCTGAAACCTTAAAAACAAAGACGCTGGGGCTGTTTAGTTTTAGTATTTCATCAAAAGAAATTCTCTTATCTACAATATCATCAAGCGCATTGGCAAAGCCTGCGCGCACCTTTGTTGCAAGCAGGGGAGCACCTGCTGGGGATTTAACGTATAACCTTCCCGAGCGCTCTTTAACTAAAGACGCCTCTTTTAGGGTTTTTAGATACTGGGCGATTGAATTTTTTGACTTATAGCCAAGGTTTTCCCTTATGGTATCTAAACTTGGCAGTGCATCTTTTCCATACATTTGTACCAAAAGTTCAAAAAATTTTTGCTGTTTTTCGGTTAAATTTTTCATAATATAATTATGTACGATTGTACATAAAAGTCAAGCACGATAAAATATTTTTGCGCTAAAATTAAGACATGAAAGTAAGGCTAACTGAGCTTTTTATAATATGTGTCAGAATAGGCGCGCTGCTTTTAGGTGGCGGGTACGTCATTGTGCCGCTTTTGATTAATGAGTTTTGTGAAAAGAGAAACTGGTTTACAAAAGAGGAAATCGTTGACTTTTATGCAATGGGTCAGTGCGTGCCGGGGATTATAGCGCCAAATACTATAATGTTTTTGGGCTATAAACTAAGAGGCAAAACCGGTGCTATGTGCGCACTTTTGGGGCTAACTTTAGCTCCTTTTGTATCGATTCTTTTGCTTGCGTCTTTTTTAGGGATGATAGCAAAATCAGTCATTATGAATGATATTTTTTGGGGTGTTAATATATCAATAATTATATTGATTTTTTTAACGGTAAAAGAAGTGTGGGGTGTTTCTGTTGTTGATAGGGTAACCTTTCTTATATTTTTATTTGCCTTTATATCTTGTGTAATGGGGGTTTCACCTGTTATTATAATAATTCTTTCAGCTCTTTTTGGTGCTTTTAGAGTCCTATATAAAAGGAGGTTAAAAGAATGATTTTAGTTCTTTTGTGTATGGAATTTGCAAAAATAGGCTTTTTCTCTCTTGGCGGAGGGTATGCAACATTGCCGTTTTTGTATCACATGTCAGAAGTTTACGGATGGTTTAGCCCGCTTGAACTCTCAAGAATGCTTGCAATTTCAAGCATTACACCGGGACCTGTAGGGCTAAATGTAGCCACTTTTGCAGGGTTTAAAACAGCAGGGATATTGGGCTCTGTTGTTGCAACCATGTCAATTATGCTGCCTTCCTTTTTAATGGTTGTGATAATTTCAAAAATGCTTAAAAAATTTAAAGACAGTCCTTATCTTGATTCTGTAATGTATGCCTTAAGACCCGCAACTGCTGCTATGTTAGGAGCGGTGGCTTTTAGATTGTTTAGGGAAGCAATTATAAGAAACAGTGATTTTTCGGGTGTAAATCTCCTAAATCTTCAAAACTATGTCGACTTAAAAGGTTTTTTGCTTCTTTTTATTTTGTTTTTAATAAGTTTAAAAATAAAAAAAGACCCGCTTGTTTTTCTTGCATATGGTGCTATAGCAGGGATTTTGCTTCACATTAACCATATAATTTAGCTCATATAATATTTTTTCTGCTGCGGGGTTAATCTTTCAATAGAGTACCTTAACATAGTTCTTGGCATTATTTTGTGATGTTTATCAAGAAAATCAAGAAGAGTTTTTTCGTCCTTTTTGCCTACTTCTCTTAACATCCACCCCAGAGCTTTTTGCATTAGGTCATGTTTATGTTCTAAAAATTTTTGCGCAAGTTCAAGTATTATACTGAAATCTCCGCTTTTAATGACACTTTGCTGGGATACAACCGCTATTCTCTGTGACCAGAGGTGGTCTTTTTGTGCAAGTTCATTTATTATTTTTGGGTTTTTTGTTTCAATGTAATTTGCCCCAATAATTTTTGGTGCACTTAAATCTACCAAGTCCCAGTTGTTTATACGTTCTGTATTTTTTACATAAAGGTTTAAAATTTCTTTTTTCTTATCTGTTTTTTCATATAATAAAACCATCATCAAAAGCGCACACAGGCGTATTTCATGGTAGGGGTTATTTAGCATTTCTTGAAGGTAGTCAAGAGCTATATTTTTGTAGTATTTTTTTGCAATAATCCTGTTGGCAGGAACGCATATGCCCAAAAACTTGTCCCCGTAGCCATATTGTCCTTTAGCGGTTTTAAAAAACCGCATCAGGTGGCTTGCTTTATTCTCATCTTTTTGTTCTTCTAAAAATTTAATTAACTCCATGGTTATTATTATATATGAAAGTATAAACAAATATTAAGTAACTTTTTCTTATATATTGACTTTTTATATTGTTTTTTCTAAGAATAGTTTAATTTAATTCGCAGCCGGAGGCATAAAATTGAAAGTATTGTCAATACAAAATAAGCACTATACTGGGCTACATGTAGCTAAAAACAACAAGATTACAAGTTCTCAAAAGCAATCCGTAAGTGATTTTGGGACAGGCGCTTTGCTAGACAATACTTATGGTCGTTCACTTATAAAAACATCAAAAATAAATTTTACGGGTGATATAAAAAGAAACAATGGGGAATTTAAAAACCTTGAAAGAAAGCTTTCAATGGCACTTAATTTTGTGGATGATGATGATGTTATAATTGTGGGCAAAGATATTGATGAGGCAAAAACAGCTTTTGCCAATGTTTTAGAAATGTATCCTGAAGTCATCTCAAAGATTATTTTTGTGCCGGATGACAATATAAGGGGAAATTTTGCAGTTGCAAAAAATTCTAAGGGAAACTTTTATTTGCAAAATTTATCTGAATCTCCAATGTATCAAATTAGCCCAAATAAAACGCTTAGGATGAATAAAACCTCTTCTATGCAAACGGGCGCAGGCATTTCTTTTGCTTTTGAACCAAATGGGGATAGTTTTGTTATAAAAGCAAATGAGAACATGACTGCCGAAGAGTTAGCAAATAGTGGTATACAAATCCATGATTTTGGCGCATATGAGCAAGGTTTGATTTATGATATAAATAAAAAAAATCTTGGAAAAATAGGTACAAAAAGCACCAACCTTCAAAAAACAAAGAAAGTTTCTTTTTCGGATGTTGGCGGCTTGGGTGAAGTAATTAAAGAACTAAAAGAGTCAGTTATTTTCCCTATTAAATATCCTGAAGCATTTAAGACGGTAAACCATGGCGTTATACTCGAGGGTAAGCCGGGGACAGGAAAATCTCTTATTGCAGAAGCTGTTGCAAATGAAACAAATGTACATTTTATAAAGCTTAACGGTCTGGAGCTTGAGTCAAAATGGATTGGTGAATCAGGCGCAAACTGGAGAGCTCTTTTTGATGAAGCAAAAAGAAAACAGCCTTGCGTAATATTTATTGATGAATTTGATGCCGTAGCAAGAAAAAGAGAAGGCAGCAGTAATTCTCGACATGATGATAAGGTTGTAAATCAGATTTTAACTTTGATGAGTGATATAGAAAAAGAAAACAGCAGGGTTTTTGTACTTGCTGCTACAAATAAAAAAGACATGCTGGATGATGCGATTGTTCGCTCCGGCAGATTCGGAAAGACAATAAACGTACCGCTTCCGGATGAACTTGGGTGCAGACAAATACTTGATATCCATACAAGAGATAAAAAACTTGATAAAGATTTTTCAAAAGAAGAATATGCAAAAAGGTTGCACAGCGCAGGCGTGACCGGTGCAGATATTGCGGCAATAGTTGAAGAAGCAAGAGCCTGTGCGTATAAAAGAGAAAACATTTTTTCAAAAATGGAGGATGGGACTTTTAGCCTCAATGATATAAAAAATGTTATTTTTACAAAAGAGGATTTTAATACTGCGCTTAAAGAGTATTCAAAAGGCAATAAAGGACCCTTGGGTTTTGTTTGTCCGAGCGCATAAGTTGGAAATTTTAAATTGTTTATAAAAAATGTTTGACGTAGAATTTTGTTCTTGATATATTAAATAAGCAGTCTGGAATTTCCCAGAATTTGAAAACTAGATAATTTCTAATTTGCGTCTGTAGCTCAGCAGGTAGAGCACTCCCCTTTTAAGGGATAGGTCATGCGTTCGAATCGCATCAGACGCATTTTTTGTTTTTTATTGAAATTATTGATATAATTATCTTATACACGGCGGAGGAAAAATGAAGACTATTACTATTGACAAAAGTAAATGTACGCATTGCGGACTTTGTATAAGTGATTGTGTTAGCGGTTGTATAGACTTTGATAATGAAAACTTTCCAAAAATGACAGATGAAAGCAGGTGCATTTCTTGTCAGCATTGTCTTTCAATATGTCCGACAGGAGCGCTTTCCTTCAACGGTAAAAACCCTCAAGATTCTTGCCCTGTTGGCTATAATGACATTTTAGATATTATAAAATCAAGGAGAAGCGTAAGGCAGTACTTGGATGAAGAGATACCCGAGGAAACTTTTAAAAAGTTAAAAGATATGCTCCCATACATTCCAACAGGTTGTAATAACCACTCGCTGCATTTTTCAATCGTTGAGAAAAAATCTGCAATGGATGAAATCAGAAAAAAAGTTAACGATTTGCTTATAAAAACTATGTCGTACAAGGCTCTTTCTCCTATTATGAATAAGTTTTCAAGGTATAAAGACGCTTTTTTAAACGGAGAAGACGTGATTTTTAGGGGCGCTCCTCATATGATTGTGGTTTCATCCCCCCTTAGCGCGCCCTGTGCTAATGTTGACCCAATAATAGCGCTTAGTTACATTGAGCTTTATGCGCAACATTTAGGTATTGGTACTTGCTGGTGCGGGTTTGCGCAAATTTGTCTGAAGCTTTTTCCGCAATTGTGCGAAATGCTTGAAATACCATCCGGGTATAAGCCTGTTTATGTAATGCTTTTAGGCTTACCTAAGGTAAAATATCAAAGAACGCCGCAGCCTGAGCCTTATGAGATAACATCAATTAAAGAAATTCACAAAAAAGACTCTTGCTTTTTCTGCAAGGTAAAAAGATTTGTGACGAATTTTTTGAGGTAGGTTAGTGTCCTATTTTTAGTAAAATTACACCACTTATTATAAGCAAGACTCCAAAAGCACGCATTAGAGTGAGTGTATCATGGAACACAATAACACCTAATGCAAAGGTGCAAGCTGCACCTATGCCTGTCCAAACCGCGTAAGCTGTTCCTACAGGGATGTTTTTTTGTGCTATAAACAAAAATACCCCGCTTAAAGTCATTGCAACAACTGCAAAAATTATCCAAAGGACTTTGTTTTGGCCAAGTGACGCCATTTTTAGTCCAAAAGGCCAACCTACCTCAAATGTTGCTGCAATAAGTAAATATATCCAACTCATGATATGGGAGTCTAGCAAAAAAGAATAAGTTTTGCAATGTAATAAATTTATTTAATATGCTCCCGTTTGGGATAAAAAACGGGGGCATATGTATTTTATTGTTTTTTATAGCCGCATTTTGGACAAATCCCATCGGAATTTAGCGCTATACCGCACAGAGGGCAGCGCTCAAGCGTCCTGTTGACTTCATAAGTTTCACTCGCCGCATTAACTCCGCTTGTAAATGTAATTTTTGAAATATTTAATTTGTCCTTTAAAAGTTCATATACAATTTTAATCATCCCCTCGACGGTCATTGTTTCTTTTGTAACAACGAGTCTGCAATCAGGGTATGCTGTTGCTAAGTCTGTTTTAAAGGCTGCGCCTTTCATTGTGTTTTGCGGTGCACCGTTTTTAATGCCTTGTTTTTCATAAACCTCTAAAATTGCAGGTAATAGCGGGTCGTCCTCTCTTAGTATTGTTGCATGGTCAAAATTTTTCAATACTTCCCAAGCGGTTTTTTGAATTTCATTGCAAGGGAATACCATATTTACACCGGTGTTTATGGTGTCTTCAACTTCAATAGTCAACACCCCCGTGTGTCCATGCAGGTATTGGGCTTCGCCCTTAAATCCGTAAAATCTGTGTGCATACTGCAAGTCAAAAGTCGTGATTGATTTCATGCTTTTCTCCTTTTTACACTATATAAACAAGTTTGAATTAGCGCCGTTGCTTTCTGCTATGTATTTTGCAACGCCTGCTATTTCAACGCCCTCGATGAGTTCTTCTTCTTTAATACCCATAACATCCATAGACATATTGCAAGCGATAAACTTAATACCGCTCTTTTGTGCCGTTTGTATGAGCTCATTAAGAGTTGATATGTTTTTATTTTTCATTACCCATTTCATTAATTTTGAGCCAAAGCCAAGCATATTCATTTTAGACAATGTAAGCTTATCTGCTCCGTTTGGCATCATAAGAGAAAACATTTTGTCTATAAAGCCTTTTTTAACTTTTTTGTTTGGTTTCCTAAGGACATTTAACCCCCAAAAAGTAAAGAACATAACTACATCTTTACCGCTTGCCTTTGCCCCGTTTGCAATGATAAATGAGGCGAGCACTTTGTCTAAATCATTTGAAAAAACTACTATGGTTTGAGCGTTTTTATGTTTATTTTCCTTATTCTGAACTGCTCCTTTTTGTATAGTAGCTACAATTTCTCTGCCCTCGTTTTTTATCTCTAAAAGGCTGTTACTGCTACTTTCGCACCAAGCGCCAATGTCAGATTTAAAGCCTTTGTCATTGCAGTGCACTTCAAATATTTCACCGTCTTTTGCTCTGCTTATTGCATCCGATACTTTCATAATGGGTCCGGGGCACTGTAGTCCCGTTGCATCTATTATGGTCTTTTGACTATTTGAGGCAACATTTGCGCATAGCGCTGTTTTTGGCACAGCACTTAGGGTTTTTGTTAATTCTTTGTACAATTCAAAGCCACCGCACAGCGAGTAGACATTGTTGTAGCCTTTTTGAATTAAAATCCTTGAGGCGCAGTAGCTTGTGTAGCCTGTGTTACAGAACAGTACTACTTTTTTATCTTTTGGAATTTCATCTGTTCTTTTTCTTATTTCATCTATCGGTATATTTATAGCGCCGTTAATTGTGTTTGTTTTGTATGAAACAGGAACTCTGACGTCGATTAAAAGAGCGTCATTTAAGTCTTCCATATAGGCGGGTTTTACAAAGCCCCTTAATATATTATCGGCATTCATACCTAAAATATTAACAGGGTCTTTAGCTGAAGAATAAGGAGGTGCATAGCATAGTTCGCTATCAAGCATATCTTGAACCGTGCCGTTAAGACGCATAATTGAGCTAATTACATCTATTCTTTTTTCAACTCCGCTATCTCC
>CALUYX010000050.1 GCA_944325115.1 Candidatus Gastranaerophilales bacterium
AAAGACGCCATAGGAAGAACTTGGCAGTGCGCTACTATTCAGCTTGATTTTAACCTGCCCGAGAGATTTGATATTAAATATCAGGATAAAGACGGACAACTAAAAACTCCTGTTATGCTGCACAGGGTAATATTTGGCTCAATGGAAAGATTCCACGGTATACTTATTGAGCACTATGCGGGCGCATTCCCGACTTGGCTTGCACCTCATCAGGTTGCTATAGTTCCTATTGCAGACAGACACGCTGATGAAGCCGCAAAAATTGCAAACGAGCTTAAAAATAAAGGAGTCAGAGTACTTTTAGACGACAGGTCAGAAAGTATGAACTACAAAATAAGAGAAAACTTGCAGCAAAAGAAAATCCCCTATGTGCTTGTAGTGGGTGACAAAGAAATAGAAGACAAAACCGTTGCAATTCGAGCAAGAGGAAGAGGACAAATAGGTACAAAACCAATTGAAGAATTCACTAATGCTCTGCTTGATGAAATAAAAACAAAAGGTAAAACAATTGTTGAATAAAATAAAAGCCCCGCTTAATCGGGGCTTTTTTAATTTTCATCAAGTTTCTTTATTTCCTGCAATTTTTTTAAACCCTCTATAAAATACATAGCAAGAACAACATTGTCGACATCAAGATTCATTTTAACCGCAAGAAATTCTCTCAATTCATCCTTTGCACTTTTTTGTTCCCCTGTTTGCTTATACTCACCATCTAAAATATCGGCAAGGAAAAACAACTCGCCCTGTTCAAATTTTAAAGCCTTGCTCAGTTGCGAAATGGTGAGTCTTTTCGGAAAATTTGGCATAGTGCCGTTTTCCAGTTTTGCTATAAGCGCAGGACTAACACCTGACAACTCGGATAATTGGCGCATAGTAAGTCCAAGCGCCTGACGGCGATGCTTGAGTGCTATAGCAAATTTTTGCAGTTGAACTTCTTTTGGTTGCGACATTTCTAAATCTTACCTCTTGCAATAAAAATAAACAAGTGTTGACATGGTGTAAATCATAATTGTATATTTAATGTATGAAAAAAATCCTGTTATTGTTTTTTTGTTTACTACTTTGCAGCAGCGTTGAAGCTGAAAGCATCAGGAAAGTCAGATTTTATACAAGTGACAAACATTTAAAAGAATTTAATGAGCAAAATTTTCCCGTGATGTTTAAATATTTCAAGGATTATGCAGAGAGCTTTTTGTATAAGTATGACATAACAAAAGACCCGCCACCGGGGTATGGTTTTTCAACATTGTTTTATGTACAAAAAGACGGAATTATTTTCTTTAGATACCCGATTGAAGAATTAAAAAAAACAGACAAAAGGCGTTACAACTTCTTGCGCTATATAGTTGATAATCCACCGCCACCTTTTCCAAAAGAGATGGAAGATGGTGCAATAATGGTTGGCTTGTCAATAGACAACGACATATACAGAGAAGGAAATAAAATAGAAATTCATACTAACGGTAACCCCGGAGGATGGAATTCCATAGACCTCAGTATTTACAAAAACAAAGAAAATATGCATATGAGCAAAAGAAAGTGCAAAAAACTCGGATGCGAATGGGATGAAGAAGGCGGGTTTTGTAAGCTCAAGTACAGAGTTGTTTTAGATTATTCTGATGATTAAGCAGTAAATTGACGAGTATAATTTTATGAAAAAAGTTTTAGTATTGTTTTTTTGTTTACTACTTTGCAGCAGCGTTGAAGCTGAAAGCATTAAAAAGGCAAAATCATGTAATTCACCGCTTGCAAACAAAGAAGTTTTTAACGAACAAAATTTTCCCGTGATGTTTAAATATTTCAAGGATTATGCAGAGAGCTTTTTGTATAAGTATGACATAACAAAAGACCCGCCACCGGGGTATGGTTTTTCAACATTGTTTTATGTACAAAAAGACGGAATTATTTTCTTTAGATACCCGATTGAAGAATTAAAAAAAACAGACAAAAGGCGTTACAACTTCTTGCGCTATATAGTTGATAATCCACCGCCACCTTTTCCAAAAGAGATGGAAGATGGTGCAATAATGGTTGGCTTGTCAATAGACAACGACATATACAGAGAAGGAAATAAAATAGAAATTCATACTAACGGTAACCCCGGAGGATGGAATTCCATAGACCTTAATATTTACAAAAACAAAGAAAATATGCATATGAGCAAAAGAAAGTGCAAAAAACTCGGATGTGAATGGGATGAAGAAGGCGGGTTTTGTAAGCTCAAATATAATGTTAAACTAAATTATTTTGATGATTAGTTTTATTAATAAACAAGTGTTGACATACATAAACCAAACAAAAAAGGCGAACTCCTTTTCAAGAGTTCGCCAAATTTTCGTAAAATCAAAAAACTATTTTTTATTAACAAGTTCTTTGAATTTTTTACCTGCAGTGAAAGCAGGAACAGTTTTAGCTGCGATTTTAATTTCTTTACCTGTTTGAGGGTTACGACCTGTTCTTGCAGCTCTTTTTCTTGATTCAAAAGTACCGAAACCAACTAGGGTAACTTTTTCGCCTTTAGAAACAGCTTTTTGTACAGTTTCAACAAAACCGTTTAAAACTTCAGCAGCTTCTTTTTGAGTAACTTTAGCTTTTTTTGCAATCTCTTGTACTAATTCTTCTTTGTTCATTTTGTGAACTCCTTCCTTTATTATCTGTGATTATATAAGGCTTTTTGACATAAGGCAAGTACTTTTTAAAAATTTTCTTTTATTCTATACAATTCCCGATAAAATTTGATATAATAAAGATATGAAAAAATATATAAGATGGTATGATAAAGACAAGTATTTAAGTGCATTTATGAGGCTTTTAGAGGATTTAGACCCCGAAATGCAATGCGAGGTTGCAGTTGATATCCTTCTTAAAGTCCCAAAATTAATTGAAAAAGATTATGAGAAATTTATAAAAATCGTTGCGGATTTTGACCCCAGAGAGTACAAAAGATGGTACGACAAAAACCCAAATCTCCATGCTGCAGTTGAAGCTCTCCGTGATTTAGACGAAAAACAAAGAGAAGAGCTGATAAGTCAAATATCTGACATAGTTCTGAAGCACTCAAGAGGTACAAATCTGCCATGAAAAATGTCCTTATAACGGGAACATCAAAAGGCATAGGGGCGCAAATATTAAAAGAACTTGAAGCCTCAGGCTATCGAGTATATGGTTGCGCAAGAACTTCAAGCGAAGACAAAAACTATCTTAGTATCGATTTAACGGCAACAGAGAATGCAAAAATTCTCTACCAAAAAGCAAAAGAATGCCTTGGCAGCATAGATATCTTAATTAACAATGCCGGAATATACGACTATTCACCTATTGAGAGCATTGACCTTCAAATGGCGCAAAAGATTTTTAACCTTAACTTTATTGTGCCATGCCTGTTGTGCTCTTATGCTGTGGCAGATATGAAACAAAACAAATGGGGCAGAATAATAAACATCGGCTCAATCTCAGGCGCGGTAGGCGAAGCTAACGCCTCTATATACAGTGCTACAAAAGCAGGTCTTAGCGGACTTACAAAGTCACTTGCGCTTGAATTGGCTCAATACAACATAACCGTAAATCAAATTAACCCCGGTTGGGTTGATACACAGCTAAGCTCTGATGCACTAAGTGAAAGCGAAAAAGAAGAAACTATTGAAATAATACCCCAAAGAAGATTTATTGAGCCAATAGAAATTGCACAGCTTTGCAAGTACCTTATATCGGATGATGCCAAAGGTCTTACCGGACAGTCAATCAATCTTTGCGCGGGTCTTAGTTGCGGCGCTTAGGTAGTATAATCAAGCCCCTGAATTTTATTTTCCTGTACGACTTTTGACTCATCATCTCTGCCGGACAACATTTTACCCACTTTTTTACCTACATCAAAACCTAACATGGACACTCCAACAAGAGCAACATCGGCTGCAATTTTTAACAATGTTTTTTTGCCGCCTTTTATATTTTTTGTAGAATCGGAAACTTTATCTGCAATTTTTACAACCCACTTTGTGGTATTCTTCATTTCCTTTCCTGCAATAGGATTGGCTACAAGTTTTTTAAACAGCTTTTCTGAAGCAAACATAGTACCCATTGCACATGTTTCTTCAATTAATGCAGAATACTGGTCATCATCTTTTAGCACCCTAACACCCGAAGCTACACACAAAAGAGGGTTAACTGCTTTTGAAGCAAAACCTGTTATTTTAGATGCAGCATTTGAAATACCGACAGCCTTACCTGCATCATCTACATAATTAAGTATTGTGGTTGCGCTGTTTTTAACCGGCTCAACACTTGATTTTGAAGCCGCGTTAATAAGGTTTGTAGTCTGCACAGCAACTGCACCGACTCTACCTGTGTCACCGTGAGCCACTTTACTTACATTTCTACAATCAAAAATTGCTGTAGCAACTGCACCCATAACAATACTAACCTTTTAAAAACCTTTCCACAAATAAATAAAGTATTTTTGATAAACTAAATTGCCAATAAATTAAAATATTTAATATTTTTTTACAAAACCAAAGTGTTGAATATCCTCTTTACACAATGGTTTGTATTTACTACAATATATTTGCAAAGATATTATATTTTGGAGGTTATTTTGGAAATTAAACCTATTAACGCAATTGTTTACAATCAGGAAAAAGTTAACATAAATGAAGTTATAGCACCACCGTATGATGTTATTACAAGTGCTTATCAAGATGAATTATACAAAAAATCACCATATAATATCGTGCGTTTAATTTTAACAAAAGGCGATAATCGCTACGAAGACGCTAAAGAATTTTTCCAAAAATGGCAGGAAGAAAATATCCTTATAAATACCGACAAACCTTGCATTTTCTACCTTATACAAAAATACACAACTCCTAACGGCAGAAAAATCGAACGCAAGGGTTTTATTGCAAGAAATAAAATAGAAAAATTTGAAACAAAAGTAATTCTACCGCATGAATACACAATGGGCGGACCAAAAGAAGACAGGCTGAAACTTACAAAAGCATGCGAGGCTAACTTTAGTCAGATATTCCTTGTATACTCTGATTCTGAAAAAATCATAGAAAACAAAATACTACCCAAGTATCTTTCTAAAAAACCTTTTATTGATGCAAAAGATGACAACGGAGTAGAAAACATTGTTTATCTTATTGATGATGAAGAAGATATAAAAGTATTTGAAACAACCCTTAAAGATAAAACAGCTCTTATAGCCGACGGTCACCACAGGTATGAAACCGCTATGGCATATTCTGAAATCTCTCAAAATCCTGAGGCAAAATATGTAATGAGCTATTTTACAAACGCAGATGATGAAAACTTGATTATATTCCCTACTCACAGAATTATTACAAAATTCATCGAACCCTATGTGTTACTTGAAGCTGTTAAAAAATACTATGACTTAGAGGAGTTCACATTTAACAGTACAAACAAACAAAAGGTAAAAGAGCAATTCTTGGCTGCTATTGAAAAAAGCAATGAAAAAGTTATTTCAATGGGGCTTTATATGAAAAATGTCAACAAATTCTATCTCTTAAAATTAAAAGAAGGTATGTTGGATTTGGTTGACGCACCTGATGTGCTTAAAAAACTGGATTTAACAGTATTGCACGATTTAATCATCACCAAGGAGCTTGGATACTCAAAAGAAGAACAAATGGCTCAAAACGGCATTAAATACATCAAACAAGAGTTTGAAGCCTTTGATATGATAGATTCAGGCAAAGCTGAAGCCTCTTTCATTATGGCATATCCAAAAATGAAAGATATTATAGATATATCATCTCAAGGTTACAGAATGCCTCAAAAATCAACGTACTTCTATCCAAAACTCTTGAGCGGCATTGTTATTAACCCGCTAAAATAAAAGGAAAACCATATGACATATATGTCTTTTATGCCCGATTCAACATCGAGTCTGGGTGCAAATCTTGATAAAGACGGACAAAAGGTCAACTTTAGGCTTTATTCAAAAAACGCCACAATGGTCATACTGTGCATTTTTGAACAGCCCAAAGGGCAAGAGCCCGTCATGAATCTTGAGATGAAAAAAAACAAAGACACGGACATATGGGAAACTTCTGTTAAGACGTATGCTCTTAAAGGTCTTAAGGAGCCGTTTTTCTACGGTTACAGAATTTTTGGTCCAAACTGGGAGTATAGCGAAGATTTCAAAGTAGGTACAGATATCGGCTTTAAATGTAAGGTTGATAAAGACGGAAACCGCTTTAATCCCAACAAACTGGCTTATGACCCATACTCAAAGGAATTAAGTCACCTGCCCTCAGATGTATCTGAGAACCTTGAAATATTTCGCTCAGGCAAACAATACCATCTTATTGACAATGCAAAAGAAGCACCAAAGTCAGTATTTTTTAAAGACGAACCAAGACCGATAGCCACTGTAGAAAAAAGAGAGTTCTCTAAAGAAGTTATAGCAGAAGTCCACATAAAAGACCTTAGCGAAAATCTAAATGTCAAAGAAAAAGGTACATATCTTGCTGCTGCAAAATTTGCTCCGGTAATTAAAGAGATGGGCTTTACCATGGTTGAATTTTTGCCTTTGTGTGAATTTGACCACCGTGAGGACGGGCAAAATTATTGGGGTTATATGACGCTTGATTTCTTTGCTCCTGCAAGAAAATATGCCTATAACAAAAATTACGGCAAAGTTCTTGAAGAATTCAGGCATATGATAGATGAGTTTCACAAAAACAATATCAAAGTTTGCCTTGATGTCGTATACAATCATACCGGAGAAGCAAGAATATTTCACAACGACCCGGAAGATGCCTGCCTTATGTCGTATGCTCTAATAGATAACAATAGCTACTACAAACTCTCAAAAGACAACTACTACAGGCAAAACTCCGGTTGTCATAATGACACAAACTCAACAAATGCGGGCTTTTGCAATTTGGTAGCGGATTCTGTAGCTTTTTGGGCAAATCAGGGGGTTGACGCTTTTCGCTTTGACCTTGCAGTATCTCTTATGGATGTTTCAAAAGACGACAAGGCTCATTATTGTGAATGTACAAGCCTATGCGCCAATTTAACAAAAGAATTGCAAAAAAGAAACATCAAAGTCATAGACGACCCCACAAAACCTCAAGAAGGTATAATGCTGATAGCAGAACCTTGGACTTGCGGAGGCGCTAACTGTTACCAATTGGGAAATTTCCCCGATAACTGGATGGAGTGGAACGATGTTTCAAGAGATACAATAAGGCGAAGCGCTCTTTTTGGTACACATGTTAATTTTAACGATATAAGAAATATTTTTGAAGGAACAAAAAGCAGATTCAAAGATAAATATGGTGCTATAAACTACATTTGCTGCCATGACGGCTTTAGCCTGTATGACTGCAACAGTTTTTCAAAAAGAAACCCCAATACTCAAGGAGGTTCTGATTGGGAAATATGTTTTGATAATTACAACAATGAAAAAATTAAAGAAAACTCCATAAAAAAAGAGCTTGCAATGTTGTTCTTATCAAGAGGCGTACCTATGATGCAGTTAGGTGATATGATAATGCATTCAAAATGCGCCAACAATAACAGTTACAATCTTGATAACAAAATAAATTACTACAACTACACGCAAGCGCAAAAACTCGGTACTTTTGAAAACAGAATTTTCAGATTTTGCAAAAGTTTAATTGACTTTAGAAAAAAACATCAGGTCTTTTGCCTTAAAGACTATGATGAAAAACTGAGCTATTATAACGAACATGCTCAAATTCTTGATGAAAACAGTGAAAACTTTTGGTTTGACTACTCAAAAAACTACCTTGGCATAAGGGTTGTTGATGATAATGAGGGATTTTTTATAGCATTTTCCAAACACCCGTTTGATTATAAATTTAAATTACCAAAACCCAAAGAAAATAAAAACTGGTACATTATTTTTGACACATCAAATAAAGAACATTTAACATTTGAGCCCAAGGCGTTTTTTGGTCTTGAATATGTATTAAATCCTAACTCACTTGTCTTATTTGCCGAATTATAATTTAAGTTGCTAAAATATTTTGTATATGATATTTTAGCGCTATGGATAAAGTAAAAATATACACATGGGCAGATAAAACACCGGAGTTACTCTACAAACAATATGAAACATTCAAAAAGTTTGTAAAAGACCCGCAGTGGGAGTTTATAGTATTTAATAATGTGCCGTTTTTTAAATTTGACAGGCAAAAAGAGATAAAGAAATTTTGCAAGGAAAACAATGTAAAATGCTTGAATGTAGCATTTAGAACTCTTGTATCAGGAGCCTCTTACATTACCGCCTACGGCATAAACTACGGCTTTCACAGATATTTCAGATGGGAAAAAGACACAATCCATGTACTGATTGACTCTGATATGTTCTTAACTCATGATATCTCATTTAACGAATACTTGGGTGATAACGACATTTGCGGTATCCACCAGTTCAGAGGCGGAGTTGAGTTTTTATGGAACGGCATTTTGATTTTCAGAGGTCAAAAATTGCCCGATAAAAACTATTTTTCAATGTCCATATACAAAACAAAAACCCAAAGAACAGACACTGGTGGCAAGCTCTTTAAATGGCTTTTAAGGAATCCTGAGCTTAAAATAAGACATATTAAACATACTTTTCATATAAAAGGCGACAGAAAAGCCGTATTGCCTGAAAAATTCAGAGCAAATTACGATGATGAGTACAGCATACAGGCAATAGAAGATTTTATTTTGCACTACAGAGCAGGCTCTAACTGGCAAAAAAAGGGGCAGGACTTTATTGACGCAAAAAGAGAATATTTCTTTAATCTGCTGGACGCCATTTTATACCAAGGTGAAAAACTTAACCTTGATGAGAAGTACTATATCACCCAAGATACAGGCGAGTAGTATAATTTAGTTCATTTGTTTATCCACAACGGGAGCAAGTTTTTTTAACTTATTAAACAATGTATCAAACTGCTCAGGGTACAGTGACTGCGCACCATCACACAATGCGCATTCAGGTTTATTGTGAACCTCTATTATAAGACCGTCACACCCTGCTGCAACTGAAGCTAAAGACATAGGCACAACTTTATCCCTTAAGCCTGTACCGTGAGATGGGTCAACAATTATCGGTAAGTGGCTCATTTTCTTAACAACGGGGATTGCACACAAATCAAGGGTATTCCTTGTTGCAACTTCAAAAGTTCTTATACCGCGCTCGCAAAGGATTACTTCCCTATTTGTACCAGATAAAATATACTCAGCCGCCATTAACCACTCGTTAATTGTAGCCGATAATCCTCTTTTTATTATTACAGGCTTATTTACCCTGCTTAATTCTCTTAAGAGGTTAAAGTTCTGCATATTCCTTGCACCAACCTGCAAAATATCAACATATTTAATAAATAACGGAATCTGACTTATCTCCATAACCTCAGATGTTACGGCAAGATTATACTTATCTGCCGCTGCTCTTATGAGTTTTAACCCCTCTTCACCTAAACCTTGGAAAGAATACGGCGAGGTTCTGGGTTTAAAAGCGCCGCCTCTTATGATTTTTACGCCTGATTGAGATAAAAGCCTTGCACATTCAAAAATCTGCTCTTCATTTTCTATTGTACAAGGACCCGCTATCATGCCTGTATATCCGCCGCCGAATTTTACTCCGTTAACTTCAACTATAGTATCTTCCTGTTGAAAAATTCTTGAAGCGAGTTTATAGCTGGAGGAGATTTTTATAACTTCTTTTACGCCGTCTAAAAGCTCAAATTCCCTCGGGTCAATAACTTTCTCTCCAACGGCACCTATTATTGTGTGAGATTCGCCCTCAGACAGGTGAACTTCACGCCCTTTTAATTTAATTAAATCTATTACTTTATTAATATCATCTTGAGTTGCACCATGGCGCATTACAATTATCATAATTAATCTCCAAACATTGCATTAAAAAAGAGAGTCTAAGACTCTCTTATATTTAAGTGGTGGTAAGAAGGGACGTTTTGAACCCGTGGGTTTGAAACAAGTGTTTCAAAAGGTTCGATTTCCTTCTTAAATCGAGCATTAAAAAAGAGAGCCACCGACTCTCTTATATTTAAGTGGTGGGCGAGAAGGGAATCGAACCCCCACGCATTGCTGCACAAGATCCTAAATCTAGCGCGTCTACCA
>CALUYX010000051.1 GCA_944325115.1 Candidatus Gastranaerophilales bacterium
GTATTGCAGTCGGTCTTTTGTAAGGAGCAAGTTTTAGCGAAAGCTGTTTAACTTCGTTTCTTACAATCTGCTCAACTGTAGGCATTTTTGCTATATCATCCGATGGAACAACTACAACAGAAACCTCTTCTGATTCTGAGTCATTAGATTTATTTTTTTTAGAGCCAAATACACATATTTCTTTGAATTTATCAGATTTATCAAGAACCGATTCGACTTCTTCGGGAAAAACTTTTTTACCACCCGACAAAACAATCATACTTTTAATTCGACCTGTTATATAGAGAAAATTATCATCGTCAAGTCTTGCAATATCTCCGGTATGAAGCCAACCATCCTTGTCTATTACCTCTGAGGTTAAATCTTCTCTATTGTAGTAGCCCTTCATTACACTTAAACCCCTAAGCAAAAGCTCGCCTGTTGAATCATCAATTTTTGCTTCAAAACATTTTAGAGGACGACCAACAGAAGCCAGATTTTTTCTGTTTTCACAATTAACACTAACTACGGGACTTGCCTCGCTTAAACCATAACCGTGATATACCTCTATTCCTATTCTTTCAAAAAATTTTCCTACAGATATATCAAGTGCCGCACCGCCTACAATACAGCCTGTAAAATTGTTACCAAAATTCTTGTGAATTCTTGAGAAAAGCTTTCTCTTTAAAGATGTCCAAGGGATAAACTTTGCTAAATTATAAGCAATTTTGAAGTTTAAGCGGGTCAAAGGTGAAGAATTTTTGATATTATTTTCGATATTTGTTTTCAAAAGTTTTAAGAATGCGGGAACTACTATCATAAAGCGAATTTTCTTTTCTTGCATAATAGCAAGTATGTCCTTTGGTTTTAAACCTTTGGTGTAATATATTGATAAGCCCCAGCTTAAAAACAAAGAAAACCCGACAGTAAGCTCAAACAGGTGGTTCATGGGTAATATTGAAAGTACAGAGATGTCATTTTTACCATAATCGGGAAAAACACAATCTCTCACCCATTCAAGCGAATTTATTTGCGTAAGCATATTTAAATAAGTTATTTCAACACCCTTGGCACATCCTGTTGTACCGGATGTATATATTAAAATTGCCGTAGAGCGCAGATTTCTTCTTCTAAACTTGCCGTCATATTTGTTTTCAAAATTATAAATAGAAATATACTTTTCACACTCCGGCGAATCGTCAATTAAGACTACATGTTCAATAGATTTTACCTGTTCTTTGAGCTTTAGTGCATTTTCAAGATTGTTGCCGCTGACAAAAATAACCCTTGGTTTGCAATCGGACAAAATTGAAAAAAGTTCATGCGGTGTTAATTTAATATCAAGCGGTGTAAATATCGTACCTGTAAGCACTGAAGCAAAAAAGCAAGCGCCAAACTCGGGTCTTGATTCGCTAAGTATTGCAACCCTGTCGCCACGCTGCAAATTTGCACAATTAATCATCCAGTTTGCAATTTTTCTTGAAAAAAGTCCTATGCCCTTGTATGTAAACTCTTTCCATCCGTAGCTTGTTTTTGTAGCAAGAGCAATTTTATCTTGAAAATCATTAGTTTTATTTTCAAGAAACATTAATACGTTCTTTTTAAGGAAATTTCTGCTTTTCTTATTCATTTAAACACCAAAACAACATGACACAATAAAATAGTATTATGTCATGTTGTTTATGGCAAATTGTAAATTTATTCCGCTATGGGTTTTGAATCTTTTGTAAAGTCATTTATAGATTTTGTAGCAGTTCTGACTGTATTTAGGCAGTCATTACCGCCTACACAGCCTCCCTCGCAGCACATAACTTCAATAAGGTTACCAAATTCGCACTCACCTTTTTTGGCAAAGCCTTTTAGGGCTCTTATGGATTCTTTATTTATACCGTTTACAAGATGAGCTTTAACTTCACTTTTTCCGTTATCTGCAGCTTCAACGGATTTTGCAACACCGCCTGTAATACCAAAGTTTCTGCCTTCGCGTGAAGATTCAACCTCAAACGGCGTAGGTTCAAGCTCGCTTAGTTCTATTTTGTAAGCAACAAAAAGCGCACCCATTTCCTCGTAATTCATAACATAGTCAACGTTTGGATTTTTTAGTGCCTCGCTTTTTTTGGCAACACAAGGAGATACAAAGACAGTAACTGCTTCAGGGTCTTTTTGTTTGCAAATCTCTGCCGTATAATACATTGGAGTCTTAGTTTCAGACCTGTATGGAGCAATTTCGCTTAAGTGTTTATCAACAAGGTTATTGTATCCTGCGCAGCAAGATGTTGTCATAAAAGGTGCACCCTCTTGCATTCTTTCATTGAACTCTTTTGCCTCGTTTTTAGCGGTAATATCAGCACCTTGAGCAACTTCTACAACATCTGAGAATCCGCACTTTAGAAGAGCAGTTTTTAGTTGATAAATGTTGCAAGGTAATTGACCTGCAATTGATGGAGCAATCATTGCAACAACTTTTTTACCTTGTCTTATTTTTAGCAAAATGTCAATAATTTGGCTTTTTTCATGTATTGCGCCAAACGGACATACGCTGACACATTTGCCGCAAGAAATACATTTGTCAAAATCAATTCTTGCATGACCTTGTTCATCTTTTGAAATGGCATCAACAGGACATACACTTTCACATGGGACAACAAGTTTTACTATTGCATAATAGGGGCAAACTTGGATACATTTTGTACAATTTTTACATTTTGAACTGTCAATTTGAGATTTACCGTTCACAATTGAAATAGCGCCAAATTTACAGTTTTCAAGGCAAGGACGAGCAACGCATCCCTGACATAGGTCAGTTACAAAAATTCTGTTTGGAACACAACCCTTGCAAGCAAGTTCAAGAACAGTAAGTGTGTGTTCGTCCGGTTTTTCTCTTTCAAGTGCTTTTTGAGCATAGCTTGATAATAAAACTCTATCGTCTGCGCCTTCCATAGTAAAGCCCAGAGAGGCAATTATCCTGTTTCTTAAAATTTCTCTTTCTTTATATATGCAGCATCTGTATGGGACTTCAGAGCCCTTTGGACGCATTTCAAAAGGAATTAGTCTGGTATTTTCACCAAAATCATTAGATAAAAATGCCTTTATAGTCTTGATTAGAATTTCTTTCTTAAGATGTGTAGCTTGATTATTCTTGTCCATTTTTCAACTTTCTTTCAACTTCATTAATAACACTTTCGACAGTAGCTTTGCTTATTACGGTATAATCTACCATTGCGTACGGCGCTTGTCCTTCGGATGACGATGAACATAAATCCAGACATGTTGCACACTGTACTTCTACTTTGTCCCCAAATTTTTCAGGCAAAATATCAACAAGCTCTTGCAGTTCAGATGCACCCATTACAAAGCATGTTGTGCCCATACAGAGTTTAACTTTAATTTTATTCATATCATCTCCTTATATATAACGCAAAGTTACTCTTTTAATATACTTATCTTCTAATATTTTTGTCATTTTCTTAACAATATTTTTGCGAATCTCGATTTCTATGGGCAAATTTGGGTCATAATGTGCTTGATTTAATTTTGCACCAACCATAAACTCTATGCAATCACTATTTAATAAAAATTGCATCAATTCATAAGCAGCATCTTTTTCTTTTTCATTAAAACCGTTTTCAAGATACTCTACCGTCCTTGTAAGAGTTAAAATTCCCTCTGTTACAAGGTCAACACCCTCCATCGAAGAAACTGCGGGCAATTTGCCCACACTTCTTGTAATATTACATTTTACCGGAATTTGAAGCTCTCGCGATATAAGATTTGCAGTTGTACCGCCGCATATAGCCTTTTTGGCTTTTGACTCATAAAACTCATGAGCATATTCGTAATCCTTTTCCTGATGATATGGAGGACCCGTAAAAATAAGAGCACGCCTTGGTTCTCGGTAATATATGACACAACAGGAAATATCATCCTTTGCTTTTCTGTCAGTTTCCGTATTCTTTGCGATTCTTACAACAAACTGCGAAAGCTCGCTACTAGAAATATCGGGCGTATCATTGATTTTTTCAAGCAAAAAACGCATCAGACCGCTTCGCCTCAGTCCAAGTTTTAACTCAGGATTACCTAAACCCGCTTGCGTTACACCGTCTGAGCAAAAAACAAGTCTGTCGCCGAGTTTTAATTTAAGTTTATAAACATGCATGTGCCTGTTTTTAAAGGTATCAGAGTCTATAACCGTGTACTCTGGTTCAATCACCTTGCCGTCACTTATGTAAATAAATTTAGGGTTACCTTCTTCAATTATTTTTACTTCACCGTCTTCACTGCAATGCGCTACAGAAAATGTCGAATAGCTTATTTTTCTAACCTTGCAGACAGGCAGAGAATTCATAATAACTTCGCATGCCATTTTCATATCAGCACCTGCTTCTACAAATTTTAAAAGCATTGTAGCGGTCATAGTAGCAAGAATGTTAGCTTTTATACCACTTCCAAGACCATCGGAGAGAACTGCAATCAGTGCATCCTTGTCAGGGTACCTTTTAGACAAAAAATAATCACCGTATGTATTTTGGTTGTATTTTTTTTCTTGTGCGCAATCAATATCAATAAACATTATTTCTTATCCCCGTTTTCAGAGGTGTCATAATCCTGAGCTATAGTATTTAACAGCAATTCCGTTTCAACCATATGCTCACCAAGAAGACAAGCAATTTCTTGAACTATTGCGATATTTTTGTTTATAACTTCATGTGCTTTTTGCGCAATTTTCTCGCGTCCCATCTCGCTTTGTGTAACATCAGTAATAATTGCACCCGCAAGTTCATTTTTTTCTATTGAAAATGCACTAATGTCATACAATCTGTTTTTTACGGGATAATGTTCTTTATGAATATCTTTTGAGGTTTTTAGTGTTTCTTTAAAAATATCCGAGAAATCTACAATTCTATCTATACAAGCACCGTTTAAACCCTCAGGACGGTCTGAGAAAATATCAATCATATCAGCGCAGAACATCTTCATAAATGCTTCATTTGACTCTACGATTTTTAAGTCCTTATCAACCATTACAATGGCAGATGGCATACACCTTAGCATTGCAGCAGCTTTTTGCATGGCGATTTTTCTCATGTATGAAACACACATTGAAGGTTCAGCCTCGCCTGACAACAAGGCGCAGGCAAGCTCTCTACAGGTATTATAGCCGCAACCTCCGCAATTTAGCTCGTCTTCTTCGCTATATTTACCTATTTTCTTTAGTGCATCAGATATTTGCTCAAAATTATAAACGGGTTTATCCAAAACTTTTTTTGAATATTCTTTTTCTACAACGGTTTTTGGCTCAAGAGGGATTTCATCTCTTGTTGTAACCTTGGATAGAACATCGGTGATGCGAATTAATTCAGATTTCTTACTTGAATTACAAGGACCTGCAAGACATCCGCCGTTACAAGCAAGTGCTTCTATAAAGATTTTTTGCTTAATTTGAGAAACATCAAGTCCTTTGAGAGCTTTTTCGAGATTTTCTATGGAGCTGATGTTTAAAAGAGTCACATCATCTGCTAATTTACCCTTTTTAATTGTTTCGTTCATGCCGCCCTCAATGGCATATAAAGAACCTTCGCAGGCTTTTTCGGGTACAAATGATTCATCCTTGGCAGATTCAATATCCTCAGATGAAATGAACTCATCTTGCAACCAAAGTTTAAGCTCTTCAAAAGTAAGCGCAGCATCAATAAGCTCAGGATTTGCGTCCGACTCATTTTTTTTAGCTATACAAGGACCAATGAATACTATTCTTATGTGGTTACCATAAATTTCTTTTAACATTTTGGCATGCGTAAGCGCAGGAGAGGCAATAGGAACAATGCAAGAAGAAAACTTTGGGTTGTATTTTCTTATGTAATCTACAACAACAGGGCAAGCACTTGATATAAAAAGACCACTGTCGTGTTTTTTCATATATTTTGCACATTCAATAGAAACTTCTTGCGCCCCAAGTGCCGTTTCGCTAACGTGTTTAAAACCAAGCCTTTTTAAAAGAGCAATCATAGTTGCGCTACTGTAGTCAAAAATCCCTGACCAGCTTGGCGCTAGTGACACAAAAACTTCTTGTTGCGCCCTAAATAACGTTTTTACCTTTTCTATGTCGTTTCTTACTCTTTTGGCGTTATTCGGGCAGGCTTTTACACAAGCACCGCAAGCAATGCATTTATCTGGGATAACTGAAGCATGCCCATTTTGAATACTTATTGCTTTTACATGGCAGCCTCTTACACACTTGTAACAATCATGACACTCATTATTGAGCGTATAGACAGGGTATAATTTATCCATTAATTTCACCTAACTTTATCAAGTATCTCTTTTAATTTTTCCCTTGTAATGTTTGAATATAACACTCCATTTATTGTAATATTAGGACCTTGTGCACATTTACCTTCACATCTTGAGCCTGTAATATCGATTTTTGCATCCAAATTATTTTCATTTACGTATTCTTCGATAAAATTCAAATGCTCTTCATTACCCCGTGCAAAACATGAACTGCCCAAACACACTGTAATATTAACCTTGTTGCTCATTTTAAAAATCCTGTTTCAATATCTACAGTATAGTCTAAAGCGAGTATTTAAGCAATTTAATATTTGCTTTATATTAAATTGCGTGCAATAATCAGTTCATGGGTTGTTAGTTAATAAGGAGAAGTCCATGAGCACTCAAACATCAGGTGTTGTTAGCTTCAAGAAAGTTGATGACATTATTAACGCTTGCGGTGCAAAAAAATCTAACTTAATTGCCATCCTCCAAAGAGTGCAAGAAGAGTTCAGATATTTGCCGCAAGACGCTATCACTTACATCGGTACAAAAATTGACGGATTGTCGCCCGCAACGGTTTATGGGGTGGCAACTTTTTATGCACAGTTTTCGCTTGAACCTAAAGGTAAATACGAAATTAAATGCTGCGACGGCACAGCATGTCATGTTAGAGGGTCAATGCCTGTTTATACCTATCTGATGGAAAGATTTAACCTTAAAGAAGGCAAATACACATCAGATGACGGACTGTTTTCGGTTGAAACGGTAAGCTGTCTTGGTGCATGCGGACTTGCTCCGGTTGTTGTTATTAACAGCAAAGTCTATCCGCAGATGACATCAGATGCAATAAAAATCATCATTGATACTATTGTTCGCGAAGAAAATGAGGGTTAGTTAATGGAAACTGAAGTAAAAACGCTTAACATCGATATAAATGAAGAAAAAAATAAAGCACTTGAGCTTATAAAAAAACAGGGCTTAAGAGTGCTTGTTTGTAATGGCACAGGCTGTATTGCAAACGGCTCAAACGAAGTAATTGCAAAGTTCAAAGAACTTGGTGCAGACGTTTCAATTCTAAGTGCACACGATAAAATTACAATTGTTCCCACAGGCTGCCACGGTTTCTGCGAACAAGGCGTGCTTGTTATTATTCCTGACTTTGATATTACATACGTTAAAGTTAAACCTGACGATGTTGAAGAAATATTCAACAGCCACATAAAAGACGGTAAACCTGTTGAAAGACTTCTTTATACTGACCCAAAATCAGGAAATCATGTTTACAAAAACGAAGAAATTAACTTCTACGCCAAACAATCTCGCACATCGCTTAAAAACTGCGGCGAAATTAACGCTGAGTGTATTGATGAAGCAATTGCAAAAGGTGCATATTCGGCACTATCAAAAGTTTTAAAGCAAAATAACCCCGATGCCGTAATAGAAGAAATAGAAAAATCTGGTCTTAGAGGTCGTGGCGGCGGCGGATTCCCGACAGGGAGAAAATGGCGCTTTACAGCAGCAAATAAGGGCGGTAAGTCTTATGTCGTATGTAACGGCGATGAAGGTGACCCCGGTGCTTTTATGGACAGGTCGGTTATGGAAGGCGACCCGCATAAATTACTTGAGGGTATGGCTATAGCAGGTTTTGCAATAGGTGCTGATGAAGCATACATCTATGTTAGGGCTGAATATCCGCTTGCGATAAAACGTCTTAGAATTGCAATTAAACAAGCAGAAGAGAGAAATCTGCTCGGTAAAAACATTATGGGCAGCGGATTTAACTTTGATATTCACATTAAAGAAGGTGCAGGCGCATTTGTTTGCGGAGAAGAAACTGCTCTTATAGCCTCAATTGAGGGTGAGCGCGGTATGCCAAGACCAAAACCGCCATTCCCTGCTAACTGTGGTCTTTTTGGACGTCCTACACTTATTAATAACGTAGAAACTCTTGCAAACGTTCCTGTTATTATCGACAAAGGTGCCGACTGGTTCTCGTCATTTGGTACTGAAACATCAAAAGGTACAAAAACATTTGCCCTAACAGGTGAGGTAAATAACACAGGACTTATCGAAGTTCCTATGGGTACAACGCTTAGAGAAATCGTGTTTGATATAGGCGGCGGCATTAGAAACGGCAAAAAATTTAAAGCCGTACAAATAGGAGGACCTTCAGGCGGTTGCTTAACAGAAGAACACCTTGATATTCCTATGGATTATGACAACCTTATTAAAGCAGGTGCTATGGTTGGCTCAGGCGGGCTTGTTGTAATGAATGAGGATACCTGTATCGTTGAAGTTGCAAGGTTTTTTATGCACTTTACACAAAATGAAAGCTGCGGAAAGTGCGTACCGTGCCGTGAAGGTACAAAGAATATGCTTAAGATTCTTGAAAAAATCGTACGCGGAAATGGCGAAATGAAAGACCTTGATACGCTTGAAGAGCTTGCTCTTGCTGTTAAAGAAGGCTCGCTTTGCGGATTGGGTAAAACTGCTCCAAACCCTGTTTTATCAACTCTCAAATACTTTAGAGATGAATATGTTGCACACATTAAAGAAAAAAGATGTCCCGCAGGAGTTTGCAGCGCTCTTAAAGTTATTAAAATCAATGAAGAGCTTTGCAAGGGCTGTACAAAATGTGCAAGAAATTGTCCTGTTGGAGCTATTGAGGGTACGGTTAAAAATCCTCACAAAATCAATCAGGAAAAATGTATCAAGTGCGGTGCCTGCATAAGCGCATGCCCGTTCAAGGCAATTTCACAGGCGTAAGAGAGGTAAAATATGACAAATACATTATTTATAAACGGCAAAGAATGCAGCTATACAAACGAGCCAAATTTGCTTGAAGTAATAAGAAATAACGGTTTCAATGTACCGACATTTTGCTACAGACCCGATTTAACTCAATACGGCGCTTGCAGAATGTGCGTTGTTGAAATTGAAGGCAGGGGCATACAGTCATCTTGCACAATGCCGCCTGAACCAGGGTTAAAAATCCATACAAACACCGAAAAAACAAGAAGAATAAGAAAAATAGTTCTTGAACTTTTGCTCGCAAACCACGATAGAGAATGCACTACTTGCGATAAGTCAGGAAAATGCGAACTGCAACAATATGCTCAAGAATATGGTATTAAAGACATAAGATTTGCAAAGAAAAAACCTCAAGAGTATCTGTCTATAGATAACTCTAACCCGTCAATTGTTCGTGACCCTAATAAATGCATTCTCTGCGGAGCTTGCGTACGCGCTTGCAGCGAGTTTCAGGGTCATAGCGTATTAGGCTTTGCAAACAGAGGCTCAAAAACGGTTGTTCAACCTATGGCTGGCAAGGCTCTTGGCTCTGTTGACTGTGTATTTTGCGGTCAATGTCAAGCGGTTTGCCCAACAGGTGCCCTAACTATTAAAACTGACATCGACAGAGTTTGGGATTTAATTAACGATAAAGAAAAGAAAACCGCAGTACAGATGGCACCATCTGTTCGTGTGGCGCTTGGTGAAGAGTTTGGATTAAACCCCGGGGAAAATGTTATAGGAAAACTAAATGCAGCGCTTAGACAACTTGGTTTTGACCTTGTTTTTGACACAAACTTCTCAGCAGACTTAACCATTATGGAAGAAGCAAGTGAATTTATTGAAAGACTTACAAAAGGTGAAAATCTTCCCTTGTTTACCTCCTGCTGCCCTGCTTGGGTCAGATATTTAGAAACTCAACACCCTGATATGCTAAATCACTTATCAACTTGTAAATCACCTCAGG
>CALUYX010000052.1 GCA_944325115.1 Candidatus Gastranaerophilales bacterium
AAAAGAATACCCAAACATTATCGCACTTAAACAAAGTAACTCTGATTTAGATTTAATATCAGAGCTAAAGGCGCAATGCCCTAAAGACTTTGCAATATATTGCGGTGATGACAGTTTGACGCTTCCTATGTTGTCACTTGGCGCACATGGCGTAGTTTCCGTAGCTTCTCACGTTGTCGGAGAAGAAATAAAATCTATGATACATAACTACAAATCAGGTCAGGTAAAAGCTGCAAGGAATATGCACCAAATGTTGTTCCCGCTGTTTAAAAAGCTCTTTATGGCGCCAAATCCTGTTCCTGTTAAAGCAGTTCTGTCAAGATTAAAAATGATAGAAAACTACGTAAGACGTCCGCTCGTAGAACTTGGCGAGATTGAACGCTCGGAACTTTTCGATTGTTTAAACGAAGTGCTTGAAGCTCTAAAGAATAACTAAACAAAAGCCTCTTTAAAAGAGGCTTTTTTAAACTAAATCTCTTAACTTTTTAATCTGGTCGCGAATTTGTGCGGCTCGTTCAAAGTCAAGTATTTTTGCAGCCTTGTGCATATCTTTTTCAAGTTTATTTAGGAGTTTTGGTATATCTTTTTTATCAATATTAAACTCACTCATCTGCTCGGCTACAATATCTTCTAAACTTCTATAGCTTGCAACAAGGCTTAAGAGGTTATTTTCAATAGATTTTTTAATAGTCTTTGGAACTATGCCGTGTTTTTTATTGAATTCAACCTGCAATTTTCTTCTGCGATTTGTTTCATCAATTGCAAGACGCATAGAATCCGTAATTTTATCAGCATACATAATAACATGCCCTGACGCGTTTCTTGCACTTCTTCCTATAGTCTGTATTAAAGATGTTTCACAGCGCAAAAAACCTTCCTTATCGGCATCCATAATTGCAACCAAGGACACTTCCGGTATATCAAGCCCCTCTCTTAAAAGGTTAACCCCAACAAGAACATCAAACTCACCAAGTCGCAAATCCCTTAGAATCTCAACCCTCTCAAGAGATTGCACCCCACTGTGCAAATACCTTACCCTTATCCCTTGTTGTATAAAATACTGCGTTAAATCTTCCGCCATTTTTTTGGTTAAGGTGGTAACAAGTACACGCTCTTTCTTTTGTGCCACTTTTTCTATTTCAAGCATAAGATTTTGAACCTGCCCCTCTGTCGGACGAACATCAATCTCGGGGTCTAACAGTCCTGTCGGGCGGATAATTTGCTCTACTATCTGTTCTGACACTTCTTTTTCAAAATCAGCAGGGGTGGCTGAGATAAATATCTTCTGTCCCACTTTGCCCCAAAATTCATCAAAAGTAAGAGGTCTGTTATCTTTTGCACAGGGCAATCTAAAACCATAATCAACAAGCACTTCTTTTCTTGAGCGGTCACCAAAATACATGCCCTTTAACTGTGGCAAAGTAACGTGTGACTCATCTATTACAACTAAAAAATCTTTGGGGAAATAGTCTAATAGTGTAGCAGGAGCAGTACCGGGGGCTCTTCTCTCGATTATTCTTGAATAATTTTCAATACCCGAGCAATAGCCCATCTCCTTAATCATTTCCATATCATAATGTACTCTCTGCTCAAGTCTTTGTGCTTCAACAAGCTTATTTTGTGCATTTAATTCGTTCAATCTTTGCCTTAATTCAAGATTTATAAGCCTTATGGTTTCTTCCATGTCATCATCATATGCAAGGTAATGCACCGCAGGATATATAACAGTTTCTGGAACATTTTCCAAAACTTCACCCGTAACAGAGTCTATTCTTGAAATTTTTTCTATTTCATCACCAAAAAAGTAAACCCTTGTTATGATTTTTTCATAACTTGGCATAATCTCTACAATATCGCCACGTGCACGAAAAGTAGAGCGTTTAAGTTCAACATCATTTCTCTCGTACCTGACACTTACAAGATGGGTCAAAAGCTCTTGTCTTGAAATTTCTTGCCCTACTTTAAGGGTAATTGAGCCCTTAAAATAATTTTCAGGCAATCCTAAACCATAAATACAACTGACAGAAGCTACAACTATGACATCATTTCTCTCATACAGGCTTCTTGTTGTGTTGTGTCGCAAGCGGTCAATTTCATCATTTATAGTGGCTGATTTTTCAATATAAGTATCAGTTCTAGGGATATAAGCCTCAGGCTGATAATAATCATAGTATGAAATAAAATACTCAACCGCATTGTTTGGAAACAATTCTCTAAATTCATTATAAAGCTGAGCTGCAAGGGTTTTGTTGTGGGCAATTACAAGGGTAGGTTTTTGCACTTTTTCAATAACATTTGCTATCGTAAAAGTCTTACCGCTACCTGTTACACCAAGCAGTGTCTGATTTTGCATGCCACAATTAACTCCCTCTACAAGAGAATTAATCGCATTTGGTTGGTCACCTGCCGGCTTATGGTCACAAACAAGTTTAAATTTATTTTTAATCATAGCAATATCTTACCACGTCATTTGCACAATAGTTTTATAAAAAGAAAAAATATTTCTTAAAGTTTAGTAACAATAACTAAAGCAACGGTATATGCGTGACGATAAAACAAAAAAAGGAAGGATGACAAAATGGATAAACTAAAAGTAAACAGCTATGATTCATCTGCAACAAAAGTAAGTGACACATCAAACGTAATCGGCAAGGCAACACCTGAGCTTACAAATGCGGACAAAAACACAGATACCATGATAAGCGAAGAAGAGCTTGTTGAGTTTGTAGATGAAAATATTTCTCAAGAAGGTGCTTTTGGTAACAGCGATGAAATTGCGCTTTTACAGCTGCAGTATAACGAAGAACTAAAACAAAAAAGGTTGCTGCAACAACAATTAATCAACCTAAACAGTCAAAGAGCAAGCCTTGAAGCACAACTTTCTAATTGTGATGATGAAGACGAGAAAAAAAGAATACAAGGCGAAATCGACTCTGTTGACGGTAAAATTGATGAAACAAGCACATCTATAAATGAATGTGCAACAAATTTAAGCAACATAAATCAGCAAATTTTAACTGCATTAACAAAGAGTATAATTGCAAATTCAAACAACACAACAGGAGTAACAAGTAACTCATCAGTCGGCTCACCAAGCGTAGTTGAAACCATACCGCAAGAGCTTGCCTCAAAGCTCGATGCAAAACTGGGTAACGGCTTTGCGCAAAAATGCGAAGAAGTAGCAAAAAGACTGGGCTGTAATCCAAACGACCTTCTTGCCATGATGTACAGTGAATCAGGCATTGACCCGGGCTGCGTTGCAAGTAACGGCGCAACAGGTCTTATTATGTTTATGCCTTCAACGCTTTCAGGCAATGGCTATTCTCAATCTGAAGTTGCAAATATGTCGGGTGTTGAACAACTTGATGTAGTTGAAGATATACTTATGAAATCAAAAACTATGAGCGGCTATAGTGCTGACGCACAAATTGACGCAGGAACGCTTTATGCACTTTGTTTCTTGCCTGCTGTAGCACAAAACGAAGTACTATGCTCAACCTCAGATTCGCTAAGCTGGGCATACAATGCAAATTCACCACTTGATTTAGATGGAAACGGCGACATTTCAAAAACCGACCTGGCAGGAAGATTAAGTAAAAAATATGACGAAATGTATTCATATTTTGTAGGCTAAAGCTTTCATTAACAATGCTTTTTGTATATAATCCCACTTGAGTTCTAATTAAACACAAGTGGGATTATAGATGGTAAAGTTTGAAAATTTTTTAGAGGGTTTTGCACTTAGTCTGCTTACATTGTTATTTTCCATTCTTTTTGTAAGCGCCATTTTATTTTTTGCAGACATTAATATTTCACGTGCAAATTTTGTCTGTGCTTTTATTTTGTCATGGGGAATTTTATTTTTCTTAAATAAAAGACCATATAAAAGCTTGCTGCAACTAATATTGTGCACCATTTTTATTTTAGCATCTTACTGGCAAGCCTCACATTTTACTGATTTATCGTATGACGGCAACTCCTATCACATTCCCGCAGTTCAATATCTTATCTTAGGCTGGAACCCATTTGATATTAATCATGCTTTTAGCGTAAATCATGACTGGATAAAATACTATACAAAAGGCAGCTGGATAATTGAGGCAAGCTTGGTCCATGCTTTTTCACCAATTCTTGCTTGGGGAGCAAAATCTCTTAACTACATAACAAGCGTTTGCGCAACTATATTATTGTATTTATCTTTTGCAAAATTAAACATATCAAAAAATAAGCCTCTCATTGGTTTTTTAGCCTTTCTTTGTGTATTTAATTTTGTAAATATCGGACAAATGCAGTGTTTTATGGTGGATGGCTTGTTGTCATCCTGTATGATAATCCTTATTTCATGCATTATTTTATATGTAAAAGAAAAAAGTATAAAAAGCCTGTTTTTTGTATGCGCTGCACTATCTTTACTTATTAGCATTAAACTCTCAAGTGTAGCGTATGCATTTTTTATAATTATCGCTTCAATTCCCTTTATCTTCAAAAAACACAGGATAAAATACCTTATAACTTGCGGACTGTCCGCAATATTTTCAGTGCTTATTATCTGCTTTAACCCGTTTTGTACAAATTTTTATAAACACCATAATCCTGTATATCCAATTGGCGCAAAAGACGCCGCAATAATATCAGACGCACATATCCCGCCAAAATTCAGAGGAAATAACAGAATTAAGAAATTTTTACTTACAACATATGCTCGAACAAATTGTGACAAAGAAGTAATTTTAAAAAACCCTCTGAGCATTCAAAGCAAAGAAGCATGGCACATATACTGCGACACCAGAGTATGCGGCTTTGGAGCATTTTGGGGATTAATTTTTACTCTTAGTATTTTAAGCCTAATTTTTCTATGCAAAGAGAAAGATTTTAAATATTTGCTTTATATTATTGCAATTCTTTTTGCATCCATATTATCAAATCCCGAATGTTGGTGGGCACGTTTTATTCCTCAGGCTTGGTTCTTACCTGTTATAGTAAGCGCTTATTCAATAATGAAGAAAAAAGAATACATAGGAGTTTTGCTCATCCTTACAATGAGCGCAAATCTTTGTTTTTATTATTTTGTGCGATATTTATGATAAAATTGAGTGGAAAATAAGGAGAGAATATGAATATAAATGAAAATTATCTAAACTTGGAGCAAAGCTATCTGTTTTCAACAGTTGCAAAAAAAGTAAGCGAATTTGCAAAAAATAATCCCGATAAAAAAATAATCAGACTCGGCATAGGCGATGTTACACTTCCCTTGTGCAAGGCTGTGGTTGATGCTATGCATAAAGCGGTAGATGAAATGGGTGTACAAGAAACCTTTAGAGGTTATGGTCCTGAACAAGGGTATGATTTTTTAAGAGAAAAAGTGCAACATTATTATAAAAGTCACAATGTTGAATTACAGCTGGATGAAATCTTCATCTCTGACGGTGCAAAAAGCGACCTTGGAAATATATTAGACCTTTTTGCAAAAGAAAATACCGTGCTTGTACCTGACCCTGTTTATCCTGTTTATGTTGATACAAACATAATGGCAGGCAGAAAAGTAATTTTTGCAAACGCAAACAGTGAAAATGAGTTTTTGCCAATGCCTGATAAAAACATAAAAGCAGACATTATATACATATGCTCTCCAAACAATCCTACAGGTGCAGCATACAACAAAGCACAGCTTAAACAATGGGTTGATTATGCTCTTTCAATGAATGCAATCATCCTGTATGATGCAGCATATGAATGCTTTATATCAGACAATGACCTGCCAAAGAGCATATTTGAAATAGAAGGTGCTAAAAAATGCGCCATTGAATTTTGCTCACTATCAAAAACCGCAGGCTTTACAGGCACTCGTTGCGGATACACCATAGTTCCTCAAGAGCTTGATAAGTTAAATAAATTCTGGCTAAGAAGACAAACAACAAAATTTAACGGTGTACCATATATTATCCAAAGAGGCGCCGAAGCTGTATTTAGCGAACAAGGGCAAAAAGAAATTAAAGAAAACATTAATTACTACAAAGAAAACGCAAAAGTGATTTCTCAAACTCTCAAAGAATGCAACATATGGCATGTAGGCGGAAAACACTCACCCTATATTTGGCTAAAGTGTCCAAATAATATGACTTCTTGGGAGTTTTTTGATTACTTGCTTGAAAATATTCAGGTAGTTGGTACCCCCGGTTCAGGATTCGGTAAAAACGGAGAAGGATACTTTAGGTTAACTTCATTTGGCTCGCAAGAAAATACAAAAGAAGCGATGGAAAGATTCAAAAAGCTTTTTGCTTAATAACTAAATTAATAATCGAATATATATGCCCTTTATTAAAGGGCATATTTTTTAAAATATCCCTCTTGTGTCTATAGCCTTTTGGGTTTTTTAAAAAAAGCTGACTCGGATAATATATAAGCTATAGGACAAGAAAGGGAAAACTATGAAAAAAACTTTATTATTGCTTGCAGCAACAGTATTTCTTTGCCATAGTGCACTAGCAGCACCATGTAGCGTACCATGTGATACTAACATGGCAAAGGCGCCTTGTGAAAAAGGTTGCAAACAGTACAACCCGCCAAAAGGTTGCGATGAAAAACCATGTGAAGAAAAAATGAGCGAAAACACTGTTCAAGAAGATAACAGGTGTTTCTTTGATAATGAATTTAAAAAGATGAAAAAAGTTCTTTGCCTAAGCCCTCAACAAGATAGTGCAATTGATTGCATTTATGATAAATACAAAAATCAAATGCAAATTTTACATGACCAAGCAAAATGCAGACAAGATAAGCTATGTCAAATGATTAACCAATGTGCTTCTAATTCTGAAATAAGAGAACAAAGAGATGAACTAAAAGAAATAAGAAAAGATGCAAAAGAACAATACAAATGCTTCTCAAAAGAAATAAAAGCACAGCTTTGCAAAGACCAAATCAAATGCTTTAACAGATTTAACCGTGCAGAGAAAAAGAAAATGAAAAAACTTGCAAAATACTGTATGGTTCCTCATTTCCCATGCGATTGCGAATGCACCATTCAAAAAGCTTGCGGCTGCAACTAAAATTCAAAAAAAATGCCCCGATTCTACGGGGCATTTTTGTTATGATAATTTATCAATAAGTTCCTTAATTGTTGCAATTTCAGCCTTTATTTCATCCACCCTTTGACGAGTCTGCTCAACTACTTCCTTAGGCGCAGATTGGACAAATTTTTCGTTTTTCAATCTGCCATTTAGTGAATTCAATTCGGCTTCAAATTTTTGAATTTTCTTATTTTGTCTTTCGATTTCTTTTTGAATATCAATTAACCCCTCAAGCGGAACAATGATTTTGGTCTCTGCAACTGTACAGTACGCACAGTGCTTACTATCAGCTGCACCTTCCACAAACTCAACCTCTTCAACACGAGCAAGGCGCTTGATGTAAGGAATAATTTTGCTAAATAAATCCTTTGAGCCGTCAATTTTAATATTGATTTTAGTGCCTACAGGTATATTAAAATCTGCTCTTAAGTTTCTAAGGGATTTAATAGCATCAAAAACTATTTCCATCTGTTTTGCTTCTGCGCCAAACACAAGCTCTTTTTTGTACTCAGGGAAATCACTCTTCATTATTGCGATTTCTTTTTTATCAACAGGCATCATCTGCCAGATTTTCTCAGTAATATGAGGCATTATAGGATGTAAGAGCTTGAGAGATTGTTCAAGTACATAAGTTAATACAGGCTCATTTTTCTCGATTTTTGAAAGCTCTACATACCAGTCGCAGTAATAATTCCAGAAGAAATCATATAAAATTGAGGCAACTTCACCTATACGATAATTTTTGATATTATCGTTTACCTCTTTAACTACACTATTTAAAGAGTTTAAAATCCATTTATCGGCAATTGAAAGATTATTTAGGTCCAATTCAAGCTCTTTGCCTGTTTTTGTCAAATTCATAAGCACAAATCTTGAAGCATTCCAGATTTTATTTGCAAAGTTTCTGCCGTACTCAAATCTTTCATTTGAAAGCTTAATATCCTGACCGCCGTATGTACACAGAGAAGTAAGCGTAAAGCGCATAGCGTCACAGCCGTATTTTTCTATGATTTCTACAGGGTCAATAGTATTACCCTTTGATTTTGACATTTTTTGACCGTTTTCATCACGAATAAGACCGTGAATATAAACTGTAGAAAACGGTGGAACTTTTGTAAACTCAAGCCCCATGGTAATCATACGAGCTACCCAGAAAAATATAATATCAAAGCCTGTTACAAGAGTTGTTGTAGGGTAGAATTTCTTAAAGTCATCGCTTTGAGTATCCGGCCAACCCATAGTTTCAAAGGGCCACAAACCTGATGAAAACCAAGTATCAAGAACATCTGTGTCTTGAGTGTAGTTTTGAGGGTCAGGATTTTCAAGAGCCACAACCATCTCACCTGTTTGTTTGTGATAATAAGCAGGTATTTGATGTCCCCACCACAGTTGACGAGAAATACACCAATCGCGAATGTTTTCCATCCACATCAAATAGTTTTTCTCCCAACGAGAGGGAACAAATTTTATGGAACCGTCTTTTACTTTTTCAATTGCAGCGCGGGCAAGAGGCTCCATTTTAACAAACCATTGCTCTGATAAAAGGGGCTCAATTGTAGTATTGCAGCGCTGACACTTACCTACAGCGTGCGGATGGTCAGTGATTCTAACCAAAACCTGATGGTCTTTTAACATTCTTAAGGTGCGCTCACGTGCGTCATATCTGTCTCTTCCGTGAAGTTCAGGATGAACCTCAGGGCATGCTATCATTTTACCTTGTTCATCAATTACTTTAATTGATTTTAAACCATGACGTTTACCTACTTCAAAGTCATTGGGGTCATGCGCAGGAGTAATTTTAAGAGCGCCCGTACCAAAGCTTTTATCAACGTATTCATCCGCTATAATCGGAATTTCTCTTCCTGTTAGAGGAAGAACACATTTCTTACCTATTAAATCTTTATACTTGTAATCATTAGGGTTAACCGCAACCGCAACGTCTCCAAACATTGTTTCAGGACGAGTTGTAGCAATTACTATAGCACCCATTTCATCTTTTAGAGGGTATGAAATTTCCCAAAGTTTGCCATCTTCATTTTCATATTGAGTTTCAATATCAGAAATGGCACTTTGACATCTTGGGCACCAGTTTACAATGTATGCACCTTTATATATTAAACCCTTATTATAAAGGTTAACAAACACTTTTTTAACCGCTTTTGAACAACCCTCATCAAGGGTAAAACGGGCACGAGAAAGGTCAAAAGACGCACCAAGTTTTTTAAACTGTCCAAGGATTTTACCCTTGTGGTCATTTGCCCAATCCCAAGTAAGTTTAACAAATTCTTCTCTGCCTAAATCATGGCGAGTTTTACCCTCTTTTGCAAGGTGTTTTTCAACAACATTTTGAGTAGCAATACCCGCATGGTCGCAGCCCGGCAGCCAAAGAGCTTCATAGCCTCTCATTCTGTGGTACCTTGTTAAAATATCCTGCAAAGTACCATCCAGCGCATGGCCCATGTGCAATACACCTGTGACGTTTGGCGGCGGGATTACAATTGAGTAAGGTTCTTTTTTTGATTTTGAATCAGCTTTAAAGCACTCATTTTCTTCCCAGAATTTATAGATACTTGTTTCTATTTCTCTGGCGTCATAGGTCGTTGCCATGTTTTGGGTTTGCGAATTATCCATTTTATCCTCAAAAATTCTAACTACTAGAATAATTTATCACAAAAGTATTAGCCCATAAAGCCTATTATTTTTTATTTAAATTTTAATTAACCTTTTAATCATGAAAAAAGTCTGCGCAATGCTTTTTTTAATAATATTTACTTTTATTCAAGTGTCTTATTGCTTTGCCGAAGAAGAGCAAGCAGACAAGACTATTGACCTTTTGACAACTTTTGATGAGTGCCTAAAGGACGTAAACATAGAATACGAGCTAAAAAGCTACCTTGACGAGAACCCTGTTTATGTAAATTTAAA
>CALUYX010000053.1 GCA_944325115.1 Candidatus Gastranaerophilales bacterium
TTTGTAAGAGTTAAAAGAGAATAAGCACTTACATGCATTGCTAAATCCCAACCTTCTCTGCTTGTTGTATAAAAATCTCCTGTCAAATCTTCTTTGTTTGCAAAAGCAACCGCGTGGATGACAAAGTCTAATCTGTCATAGATTTTTTCATATTCCTTAAAAACTTTTTCAACGTCTTCTTCTTTTGTAACGTCGCATTCTATGCACATTTTAGAGTTCATCTCTTGTGCTATTGGTTTTACACGTTTTTCCATTGCTTCATTAGCGTATGTAAAAGCAATTTCTCCGCCTGCAGCATAGATTTGTTCAGCTATGGCATTTGCAATCCCGTGTTTGTTTGAAACACCAAAGATAATGCCCTTTTTGCCATCCATAATACCCATAAGAATCTCCTTATCTAAGTCCTTACAGATATATTACTATAAAAATATTTAGCGTAAATACTTATCGGTTGTGTTATCAGATTGTGTTTTGTTATTTTCAGTGCTTTTAGGTTCGATATCTGCATAATAAAGCGGGTCTTTAAGTTCTTCCATGGCCTTCATAACGCCTAATCTGCCTGCTTCTTTTTGCATTTTTGCAAGATAGGATTCTATTGCAAATGTAAGCAAGAAATTCAGTCCTGTCCAAGTTCCGCCTGCTGCTGCCAATGCCTTTTTCATTCCGCTTGTAATAAATACGCTCTTTAATTCTTTGGATTTAGATAATACCGCAAGAGTTTTTTCAGGATTTTTTTCAAATTCTTTCTTTAATGTATTAAGTATTTGTTGTAATTTCTCTTCAGGTATATTATTGATGATTTTTTCTAAATTATTGTACAATTTTATAACATCTTCTTTTTTGCAGTCGCCGAATGCTTTATTCAGCCAAGAACGATTTTGTATAAATTCTTCAATTGTTTTGTCATCAAAATTATTTATAATTGCCTTTAAGTCACCGGAAATAAATTTCTTAACGCTTTTTGTGTTTATGTTTTCAATAAACGCTTCAACAAGCGGCATTAGTTCTTTTGTTTTTTCACTTAAAAATTCAGCGTTTTCTGTGCTATGAATAGCATTTTTTAAGTTTTGCTCCACGTTATTAAGGTATTTATTTACTTTTTTTCCTTTTAAGAAAGTTGTATGTTCACCCAAAAACTTAGTAAATTTTTCTACAGGTTTTGTAAGATTTAGCTTACCTCTTGCAACCTTTGTACCAATGATGATTACGGGAGAAAGTGCAGTTAAAATTCCTCCTAAGGCTATTGCGGGTTTTGCAATTTCTGTTGCAGCTTCAATGGATTCTGAATATTCTTGTGATTTATCGTCCACTTTTTCAAAAGTGTTAAAAATTTTGCGCTGCATATTTTTTGCTTCTTGTAATTGTTCATCCGTAACTTCAAGTTTTACAAGTTCTTCTTTTAATGCTCTGTTTTTAGCGCCTGTAGTGTTAACATATTTTTTGTAATCAATATAATCGCCGATAACTCTTGGTATAAATGTAATGTATTCTTTGAATCTTGCACCAAGTGAGGGCTTTTCACCTTTTACGTTTTGGACTTCTTTTAATTCTTCTTCCGTGTATCCGATAAAGTTTTGCGGATTTTGTTCAAGTTCTCTTTTTGCAAGATATCTGCCTGCTCTTGATGAAGATTTTTGTAGTTTAAGTCCTATGATTGCGCCTGCTACGCTTGTAAGCACTGTTCCTGCAATTGCTATTAATTTTGTTCTTATACCTTTTGTTCCAAGTGCGAGCGTTTTTATTTTTTCAAGACTAAAACCGTTATGTGCAATATTTTTGCAGTTGCTTGACATAACCTCTTCAATAAAACGAAGAGATTTTTTAATCCCGCCGCTTGCACCTTTTTTGTGATTTTTCAAGGCTTCGTAGGCGTTTTTTACTCCGGTTTTTTCATTGCTTTCTAATCCGTCTATGAATTTTTGCACCGTCTTGTCGGCTTTTCTGTCTAAAATTCCTGTTTTATTCATAAAGAAACCGAATAATCCGCCAACAGCAGCGCCCAAGAAAGGAGTTCCGGCAATTATGGTATCGGCAGCAACTTCCATGTTTTCAGAGTAATCTTCGGCTTTGTTGTTGATAATTCTTGTTACTCTTTGGATTACTTCTTGGTCTTTTTTTGCTTCAATGAGTTCTTCTTGGCTTAGTTCTCTTTGAACTTTTTTGCTTTCGTCAGTATCTTGTTTTTTCCAAGCTTTGTATGCTTTATTATCTTTGATAACTTGAATTAATGAGGCTTTGTTTTTCTTATTGAAAAGTTTTTTAGCAAAACCTTTTTCGTTTTCTTCTTTTGCTTCAAGATTTTTCTTTGCTTGTTCAATTTGTTCGGGGGTATATTGCACAAAGTATTTTGGGTCTTCAAGTTGTTTTCTTGATTGCCAACGAGCAATTCTTGATGAATTTACCTGTGTTTTTGTTGCCCAGATTGTTGTTCCTATGAATGTTGCAATACCTATGGCAATTGGAGCTACAATTGTTCCTATTCTGAATTTATTAAAGTTTTTGACTGTTGAATTTGAAGAAAATTCTTCAAATTTCTTTAATGCCTTTTTGTATATGGCTTGAACATTTTCGTCTTTTACGTTTTTTAATTTTTCTAAGTTTTTTTTATTTAAAAAACTGTGTTCGAAGAAATATAAATTTTTAATATTTTTTTCTTGTATTGTATTGGCCCAAGAACTATATTCGGCATAGTTTTTACTTAAAAAATCTTTGTAAAATTTTTCGTATTTTTCAGCTGACGGAGAATATAAAAATTTATATACACCTAAGCCTGACGCAACTGTTGTGGCAAAGGGGGCAATTGACTGGGGTAGCATAGTAGCAGTTTCTGTACTTTCTGCAACATCTTCAGAGTGCGAGTCCATGATATCTGTTATATCAATTAAGACTTTGCCCTCTTTTTTTGCTTTGTCGAGCTCCTCGTCGCTCGCGGGTTTTTTCTGTGCAAGAGCTTTTCTTTGTGCATCTATATCTGCTTGGCGCTGTTCATATTCTTTAAAATTTTTTCTGTTTGAAAATACTTGCCCAAGTGAATTAAAAAACCCCATTTTCTCCTCTATCAATTTTATTTGTATATATTAATAATAAAAAATTTTTTATATAAAAATTGCCTTTTTTTAGTTATAATTGTTTGGGTATTCAGGAAAGAGTTTTAATGAAAATAGTTGCAAATAATCTTGTAAAAATATACGGTGACCGCTCTGTCGTAAATGATGTTTCTTTTGAGGTCAATAAAGGTGAAGTTGTAGGTTTGCTGGGTCCTAACGGTGCGGGTAAAACCACCACTTTTTATATGATTGTGGGACTTGTTAAGGCAAATATGGGTCACATTTACCTTAATGTTGATGATAAAGACGGTCTGCCAAAGGGCGAAAATTATGCCAAATCGCTTGAAATAACAAATATGCCTATGAATGAAAGAGCAAAAATAGGCATAGGTTATCTTCCTCAAGAGGCGTCAATTTTCAGGAAATTGTCCGTTGAGGACAATTTAAAACTTGTTTTAGAGATGAATGATTCTTTAAACGAAGAAGAGAAAGCTCAAAAGCTTGAAGACTTACTTGAAGAATTCGGTGTAAAAAAACTTAGAACATCTTCTGCCGTGTCACTCTCAGGCGGTGAGAGAAGAAGGGTAGAAATTGCCCGTGCGCTTGCTGCTACGCCTCACTTTATTCTTCTTGATGAACCTTTTACAGGTATTGACCCTATTGCCATAGGCGAAATTAAAGACAATATCTATAAGCTTGCTCAAGAAAAAGGCATAGGCGTGCTCATTACCGACCACAACCCAAAAGCAACCTTGTCTATTACAGATAGAGCATATGTAATTTTTGACGGAAAAATAAAAATTTCGGGTAAATCAAAAGATGTTGCAGTTGACCCTGTTGCAAAAGAATTTTACTTAGGAAAAGACTTTACGCTTTGATGAAAAAATTAAGACTTACAATTTTTGATAAATATGTTTTTAAACAAGTGCTCGGCGCTACTTTTGTGTGCTTGTTTTTGTTTATCATCGTTTGGATTGCCCCTGAAACACTTGTAAGAACAATTAAAAGAATTCTAATTGAGCATGTGCCTTTTATAGAGGGCATGAAGTTGCTTATGTATGAGATACCAAAGGTTTTGGCTAAGGCTATTCCTGTAGGTATTTTGCTTGGTTCGCTGTTTACTTTTGATACTCTTTCAAAAAACTCTGAACTCAGTATTTTTAGGGGTGTCGGGCTTTCTTTTAACAGAATTATGGCGCCTGCTTTGGTTTTGGGTGTCATCCTTGCGTATTGTTGTTATGTTGTAAATGACAAATTTATTCCCTATGCTTCTGCTAAAGTGGGCGAATCGGGCGGTTTTGACGTACATTTTGTTTATGTAATTAAAGATAATGAAGAAAGACCAAAACAGGCGCTAATTGTTTCAAACTTTAGCGTTCAGTCCATAAGAAACATAATTTTACTCAATTTTTCGCCTAACAGATATGCCGATGCGCAAATGTTTAACAGTATAATCTTTGCTCCGTATGCGCTTAAAAATGATAAAAACTGGCTTTTAAAAGATTCAAAAGAATACCGCATAAACAGAAACGGTATTTATACGGAAATAAAAGAAGTCGGTGATTATCCCGTTTTAAATGAAAAACTCTCTGATGAAGTATTTCAGTTGATGAAAAACGCAACAAGGAGGGATAGGTCTTATACAAACAAAGAGTTGGGACAGTACGTAAAACTGCTTAAAAAGCAAGAATACACCGACGAGCATAATTTTATGCTGACAAAATATTACCAGAGATTTTTGCATCCTCTAACTTGTATTATTTTTGCGGCAATTGGTTGTCTGCTCGGGTTTTCTCCTCCGCGCTCACAAAGACTTGTCGGCTTTACAATCGGCGTAGGCATGATTTTTGCCTACTACATTACCCTGCCGTTTTTTGACTTGCTTGCACAAAAAGGAGTCCTACCGCCTTTTATTTCTGCGGCTTTTCCTATAATAGTCTTTATTGCGGCGATATTTATAATTAAAAAAGCGAGGGATTTATAATGTTTAAAAAAATACTTCTTTTGTTTTTGTTTTTTGCCTGCTTCACACCTGTTTATGCAAGCGATGATATTCAAGTTGATTACAACAAGAAGGAAAAATTTTACATCTATAAAATTGATTTAAAAGAGTTAGGTGAGCGCATAAGACCTTATGTTGTTGAAGAGGGTTTAAAAACTTCAAGAGAAGTCTTTAAAGAAAATGATTTTGATTTTGTAATAAATGGCGGATTTTTTGACCCAAACAGCGCAAAATCTGTTTCTTATGTTGTGATAGATTCAAAAACCGTTACCTCTCCTCTTGAAAGTTTAGGCTTGATAGAGAGCCTCAACAAAGAAGGAAGAACGGATAACGTTTTAAACAGAAGCGAATTTAGAGTGTACAAAAATGATATAAGCGGCTTTTTGAAATTTGATATTGCAAAGCACTTTGACCCTGTTCCAAAAAACTATCACATATTGCACTCTCTTGGCGGCGGACCTTTATTGTATCCTGATTTTGACCTTGAAAAAGAAGGTTTTGTAAAATATGACGAATCAAATACGCCTGTTTTGCAAAGTGCCCATGTGTTAAAGAAAAGAGCCAGAACCATTTTGGCGATTAAAAAAGATTATCTTTATGTCATAATATTTTCAAACTTTGCCCCTGCAACTATGAGCGAAGTAGCTCAAAAGCTTAAAAGATATCGTTTTGAAAAAATAATGGCGTTTGACGGAGGTCCCTCCACATCTTTAAACTATGGAGATAATGAAATCTCAAGTGCAAGTAACGGGCAGAGAAAAGTAAAATCGTTTTTAATTATTCAAAAATAGAGGTTTAAATGAATAAAATTGTAAAACTTGAAATCGGCGTGATAATAATATTACTTCTGTGCATAGGGCTTTATCTTATGCCGTATTTTACAAAATCTGCAGATGAAAGAAAAATAGCAAAAATTAACGCAAACGCTGCTGTCTTTACCTCAAAAGCGCTGAGTGTTTTCTCTGCCGATAAAAACGCCAAAGCTTCATCTGTTGCAATTAAAACCATGGATGAATTAAACACTTTAAGTAAAAACCCCTATGACAGAAAGCTTCCCGCCTATGTCAGCGGAAATGTTTTTTGCGGTTCCATTTCAATAGAATCTGATGATAAATTGCAAACAATAACTATAACAGGTTACGGCAAAGAAAATGTAATTTTAGTTAGAACGGTAATAAAACCCCCGTCATTTGTTACTTATAAAAAATATGAGGACAAAGAGTAATGGAAAATGTTTTAAATTTTAAAGTCCAATATGCTGACACTGACGCCTATGGTGTTGTTTGGCACGGTTCTTATCTAAGGTGGATGGAAGAAGGCAGAGTTGAGCTTTTAGAGGACTACGGACTTAAAATTGATAAACTTCAAAAAGAACAAGATGTCATTATGCCTGTAATTGAGCTTGATATTAAATACAAATACAGCGCAAAACTTATGGATGAGATAGTTTTAAAAACAAAAATCATTGAACTTACAAAAACAACAGTGACATTTTTGCAAGAGATTTTTATAAAAGAAACAAATAAACTCTCTGTTAGTGCTATAGTAAAGGCAACGGCACTTAAAGGCGGCAGAGTAATGCGAAGCGTGGATGAATTTTTTAAAGAGAAGGTATAGAATATGCAAATATTTGGAGCGATGAACGAGTATTTTTCAAACTTAGGAACAATAGGGCTTGCCCTAAATTCCTTTATAGAGAGTTTTTTCCTTGTCCCGCCTCCGGATTTTTTGCTTATAGCAATGGATTTGGCTAATCCCCAAAAGGCTCTTTATTATGCTTTTGTTTGTACTATAGCCTCTGCCCTTGGCGGAGTTGTAGGATATTTAATAGGAAAATTTGGCGGCAGACCTGTTTTTATATGGATTTTAACCTCTTTATCAAAAAAGAAAGGCGCACAGAAGAGAAAACAACTAAAAGATGCGCTGCAAAAGTTTAATGAGGTTGAAGCTCTATATAACAAATGGGGTGTGCATGCGGTGTTTTTTGCGGCATTTACGCCTATACCCTACAAGGTTTTTACTATCGCAAGCGGTATTTTAAATATGAACCCTTATTCTTTTGCTTTGGCATCTGTTGTAGGGCGTGGGATGAGATTTTTTATCGTAAGTATTGTACTTATGCTTTTTGGCGAAAAGATAAAAGACCACTTAGAACTCATTATTTTAGGCGCAACGGCAATAATAGTGGCGTTCTTTGTTATTTTATACAAAAAACGCCACAGTATATCTCTTAAAAAATAATTTTAGCCTGTTATAGCGCCTACATTTGCGCCTTGAACGGTTTTTGCGTATTTTGTCAAAAATCCTGCAGGGATGTCTTTTTTAACAGGCACAAAAGATTTTCTTCTTTCTTCAAGTTCTTTTTCATCTACAAGAAGGTCGATTGTTCTTTTGTTAATGTCTATTTTAATTTTATCGCCGTTTTTAATAAGACCTATAATACCGCCCTCAGGAGCTTCAGGGCAAATGTGACCAATGCATAGACCTCTTGTACCGCCTGAAAATCTGCCATCCGTAATAAGTGCACAGGATTTGCCAAGTCCTTTACCTACAAGCAATGATGTAGGTGCAAGCATTTCTCTCATACCGGGACCGCCTTTTGGACCTTCGTTTCTTATAACTACAACATCTCCCGCCACTACTTCATCTGTTTCAATGCCTCGCATAGCGTCTTCTTCGCGCTCATAAACTCTTGCTGTTCCTTCAAATTCAAACACGCTCTCATCAACGCCTGAGATTTTAACAACCGCACCCAACGGCGCTAAGTTACCGTGAAGTATTGCAAGACCGGGGTTTGAAGTAATAGGATTGTTAAAGGGTTTAATTACTTCACTGTTTACCCAAGCACCTTTTGCACGCTCTTCAACCGTTTGACCAACCAAGTTAACGGTATTTTTAAGTTCATCTGTGTTACCCCAGATGGTCTTTAGTGCCCCTGAAATACCGCCTGCGTTATCTAAATCGGTCATTGTAAGAGTTGATGAGGGGTCAAGTTTGATTATTTGAGGAATTTTAAAACTCAATTCTTCAAAATCATCCAAGCTAAGGTCAATACCTGCGCTGTTAGCTATTGCAAGCAGGTGCAAAATGGAGTTTGTCGAACCGCCAAGTGCTAAGTCGACAATTATGGCGTTTCTTAGTGACTCTCTTGTTACTATGTCTTTGGGTTTAATGTTTTCTCTTACAAGGTCTACAATCGTATAGCCCGAATCAAAAGCTATGCGTCTTTTTTTAGAACTTACTGCAGAAGCTGTTGCGCAACCTTCTAAACTCATACCCATAACTTCAGTTAAGCAGGCAAGAGTATTTGCGGTGTAAAGCCCTTGACATGCACCTATTGTAGGACAAGCAAAATGTTCCATTTCGCATAGTTTTTCAGCACTTATTTCTCCTGCTCTATAGCGTCCTACTGCTTCAGATGAGCCTCTTATAAACGTTAAGGTTTCACCCTTGCATTGTCCCTCAAGTGACGGACCTGCAGTTACTACAATAGCGGGTATATTCAAACGAAGTGCGGCAATTAGCATCCCCGGAGTGATTTTATCGCAGTTTGTCAAAAGTACAAGCCCATCCAGTTGGTGAGCTGCAGCAACAGCCTCAACGCAGTCTGCGATTAAATCACGGCTCGGAAGAGAATATCTCATACCAGAGTGACCCATCGCTATACCGTCACATATTGCAGGTGTACCAAAGATATAAGCCTGACCGCCGTTAGAGTGTATACCTTTTTCTATCTGGCGCTCTAAATCTCTCATACCGGCATGCCCCGGTACTAAGTCAGAAAAAGAGCTTGCAATGCCTATAAAAGGCTTTTTAATGTTTTTGTCGCTCAAGCCTCCCGCATACAATAGCGCTCTGTGCGGTGCGTGAGCTGTTCCCTCTTTAATAGCGTCAGATTTCATATAATTTTCTCCTTATTTTTTAAATATTATACAATTAAATATCCTTTTGTAAAAAAATGTTTATAAACTTAATTTTAAATCTTTAAATTTACATAACTTCATGAGAGAATTCACGGTAAGGAAAGTATAAAATATAAGGCGCCCCAATGAGCTTGGATAGCAAAACCGAATTAAGTGCAATTATTCTTGCAGCCGGTAAAGGCACAAGAATGAAGTCTAAAAAACCAAAGGTTCTGCATGAGATTTTTTCAAAGCCGCTTGTGGGAAGAGTTGTAGAGGCAATTGACAATATTTGCCCCGACAAAAATATAAAAAGTGTTGTTGTAGTAGGTCATGGCGCGCAAGAGGTTGAAAAATACCTTACAAAATACAAAAACGTCACCTGTGTATTGCAAAAGGAACAATTGGGCACGGGCCATGCGGTTTCTATGGCGCTTGATGAGCTTAAAAACTTCAAAGGCACGGTGATTATCGCATGCGGGGATACTCCGCTTTTAAAATCATCTACTTTAAGAAAAATGTGTGAGTACCATATTGAACACTTATCAGACGTTACCGTTATGAGTGCGATTTTTGAAAATCCTTTTGGCTACGGCAGAATTGTTCGTGCTCAAGACAGTTCGGTGGAAAAAATCGTCGAGCAAAAAGACGCCGATGAAGAACAAAAAGCAATAAAAGAAGTTAACACAGGTGTGTACTGCCTCAAGTGGGAATCTGTTAAAGACTGTTTTAGAGAGCTTAAAAACAACAACTCGCAGGGCGAGTATTACCTGACGGATATCATTGACTGGGCTCGTCAGAAAAAGAAAAAAGCCATGTCTTTTGTGATTGATAATCCTGATGAGACTCTTGGAATAAATTCAAGAAAACAACTTGCACAAGCTACACAAATAATGAAAATGCAAAAGCTCGATGAGCTTATGGATGAAGGGGTGACAATTGTCGACCCTTTAACTGTATCAATTTCCCCTGAAACAAAAATAGGCGCAGATACTGTTATTTACCC
>CALUYX010000054.1 GCA_944325115.1 Candidatus Gastranaerophilales bacterium
CGTTTTTATATGCAGGTTGTCCCGCTTTTACCATCTGGTCAAAAACAGGTGACATGGTGTAGAAAGTTAAAATCATTGAAAGCCCGATAAGTACTATTGCGGGCGGAACGCTCTGTGTACCAAGAGCGGTTTTGAGCATTGAAAAAACTATAGTGAATCTTAAAAAAGATGTCATACAGGAAAAAACCAGCGGCAGCAATGAGAAAAGTGTCATTACCACCAAAAGTTGTATAACAGGATTCATATCTTTTAAAAGTACATCCATATCAGTATCTTTCTTTTTTAGTATTAATTTCTTTTAAAATGTTTCTCATAACGTTTTTTGAAGTACTGCTTGATTTTTTCAGCTCAAGAAGTTTTTCTCCGATTTTTTCGCTCTGAGTTTCTTTTTTTTCAGGATAGATAGAGTTTTGAGGCAGTGCTTTTTTATCTTCAAGTTTTGCCAAAAATGTTGTAGAGTCAACATCTGAGGCTATAAGAAATTTTTCATCTTCCCAGTTTATTACATAGAGAGATTTTCTCTGGTTTAGTTTCAACATATCCTCAATTTTCAGCTTTGAAATATGTATACTTGATTGGTTAAGTACAATGTTTTTATACACTGCAAATGCTACAAACATTACTCCAAGCATTGCAAGCGTGTAAAAAATAAAAGCTATTATGTGTGTTGTCATATTCTACCTTACTTTTCTTCTTCAAAATCCGAGTAATCAAAATCTTCTTCTACCTCACTTTTTGCAGGTCTTTGAGCCTGAGGACGTGCAGCTTGTTGAGGTCGTGGCGCTGCTTGTTGAGGTCTTTGAGCCTGAGGTCGTGCAGCTTGTTGAGCTCTTTGAGCCTGAGGGCGTGCGGTTTGTTGAGGTCTTTGAGCTGTTTGTTGAGCACCGTGAGCTGCTTGAGCTTTTTGTGCAGCCGGAGCTTGTTGAGTTTTAGTTTCGGCAGCGGGGCTTTGTGCTTTGGGTTTTTCTTTATTTGCTTCTTCGCTTATTATTTCATTAATTTTAACCGCATATTTATCATTTATGATAACAAGCTCGCCTTTTGCTACGGTTTTATCTTCCACAAGAAGAGAAATTTCGTTATTAAAAATGGAGCCTAAATCAATAACAAGTCCTTTTGAGATGTGTTTTAGCTCTCCTAAGGTCATTTTTACTTTTTTAAAGCGTGCACTAACCTCTATTTGTATATCATCCCACATATTTTTACTTGTGTTCTCCTCTCTGTCCATATCATGTTCTTCTTCGTCAAGCTCGATTACTAATCTCGGGTCGGGATTTACTTTAAATTCCTTTTCTGTCGAGCTTGTAATGATTTTCATTTTGTTGACCGAGCTGTTTTCAAGAAGTATAATGTCCCCTTCGGCTATGTTTTGTAAGTCATTCAGGGTTATTTTTGAACTTCCTGCTTCAACATCGGGCGTTACGGATAAGTTTTTGAATTCTTCTTCGGTAAAATTCTCCTTTTTTTCTGTTTCTTTTTTGTTAATTCTTATATAGGGCAGTGAAATGACGATTTTTGAGTTTTTATCGTCTTTGTTTTTTACTACAACAACAAAATTGTATACTTCTTTGTTTTTCAGCTCAAATTTATTTAATTTCTCAGGCTCTATAAGAATATCAGCAAAGGATTTGTACATAAAATCGCAATAGCTGTTAAGTATTTTTATCTCAAGTTCTGATAAATCCACAAGCTTGAACTCAGGCGAGTTTGAGCCAAATGTGTTGTGCAAAAACAGTCTTACAAATTCATCCGAAAGCCTCATTGTAACGGGGGGTGTAACAGTTGAGGGGACTTGACTTGTAAAGAATGCATCTTTTGCAAGGTAGCTGTCTTCTTTTACTTTTTCGTGTTTATTTATGTCAAAAAGACGAAATTCAAACTCGTCTTCCCAGAAATTTTGTGTAGAGTCGATAATTTTAGGCAAAATTGTGCTGTCAAATTCCATAACAACGCTTGAAATTCGACCGCATTCTTTTTCATTGAAGATGTTTTCAAAACTCCCCTGTGCGCTCAATTTTACCTTATTCAATTATACTTATCCGTAATTATTATATATTCTAGTATAAATGCGGGCAATTTGTTAATTTTTTATACTTTTGTTATTCTTTTGGGATGTCTTTTTCAAAAATATTTTGTTTTTTGAATTTTTCGGGGTCAACTTTTACCATAAAACCGCACTTAGAGCAGGCAAGTATTCTTTTTGTAGAATCGATGGGGACAAAGATATGCTCGCATTTTTGTTCTTCTTGCACCTCAAGATTAGGGGTTTGTTTTTTGAAAAATTTAAACTCCCTGTTTTTGATTTTTTTATAAACTGTGCTTATTAGTTCAAATATATACATATCCTGATTTTTTAATTATAATTTTATTATATGAAAAATCAATTCCAAAAGTTTATATCTTCAACTGTTGACTATCACAATTTTAGAGGCGCTCTTGATATAGCAAATGAGCTTAATTGCGGCATAGAAATCAGCAGATTTGGCAAACTTAAAGATATCGAAGATTCTTTTGATATTACAAAAAGGGAGTACTTGGCTGCGCTAAAAGATTTTGATGGAGATGTAACGCTCCATGGGTTTTTTTCTAACTTGAATGTTGCCTCAAAAGACCCCTTAATAAAAGAAGTGTCTGAAAAAAGATACTATCAAAGTCTTGAATTAGCATCGGAATTTGGCGCAAAGACCGTTGTTTTTCATACCTGTTTTAATAATTTGCTAAAACACAGAGAATACAGGCAGATGTATTTTCAGAAAAATATAGAATTTTTCCATGAATTTATTCCTTATTTTGAAAAAGAGGGAATAATTGCAACTCTTGAAAATGTTCATGAAAGCGATTGGGAGCTAATAAGAAGTATTGTTGCGACTGTTAACTCGCCTAATTTTAAAGTTACAATTGATGTAGGACACTGTAACTTGCACTCTGATTATCCCGTATCCGAGTGGATTAAAAACTATGGCATAATGCTGCATCATATGCATTTTCATAACAATTACAAAGATGAAGACTCTCACAGCTCGCTTTTAAAAGGCTCGCTTGATATTGAGCCTGTTATAAAAACCCTAAAAGATATGTGCCTTTCGCCTCAAATTACTTTTGAGATTTTTGATAAGGATGCACTTTTTGAGAGTGTAAAGTATTTTGATGAAGTGGTTGAGAGGGTTAATTAAAATCGAAAAGATTTTTTACTTTAACGTCAAGAATATCGGCTGTTTCAAATATTTTTCTAAGACTCAGGAACTTTTGACCGTTTTCCACCCTTACAATATATTCTCTTGACAGGTTGAGTTTTTCTGAGAGTGTTTCTTGGGTTAAGCCTTTTAATTCTCTGTATTTTTTAATATTTTTACCAAGTAAAATTAATCTTGACATGTGAACTATTTTGACGTAAAAATATAAATATGTCTGTGACCTATAATTCCGAGAAATTATGATAAATAGAAAAATATATAATCTTGCAAAAGAGGCGTATAACTTGTCTTGTATAGTAAAAAATTATACAGAAAGCAATCTCGATATAAATGAAGTTTTAATATTAAGTACAGCAATTAGAATAATGCATAGAAAAATTGATTTTTTGTATGCCGAATTAATTCAGCTATACAAATAATTTTATTATTCCTTCTTATCCCTAACCTCAAAAGTTATCTCCCAATCTTCTTCTTTTTCTTCTTTTACTTCGGGAGTAGGGATTTTTTCATCCACAAAATCAGCATCCTGCTCGGCTTTAGTTTTGTAGTCATTTACTGTTACTATTTCATGCGGGGTGTAGACTTTTTCCTCAGGCATTGTTTCTGCTGTATTTTGAGATGCAGTTTCTTTTTCCTGTGTAACTATTGCGGCAACAGGCTTTTTAACCTCTTCTTTATTTTCGCTTACCGTATCATCAAGAGGCAGTAAAAATCCAAAAGTCGAGCCCTCGCCTACTTTTGAGTGAACAAAAACTTTACCTTTATGGTGTTTTTCAATTGCAACTTTTACAAGGTGCAAGCCAAGCCCTGTACCTTTTATTGTATGAGTTGCATTTTCTATTCTAAAGAATCTGTCAAAGATTTTTTCCTGATATTCAGGTGCTATACCCATGCCCATATCCTCGACCGTTACTTCAAGATATTTTGGGTCTTTTGCAATTTCGGCATGAATTTTCACACGGGAATTTTCAGGCGAGTATTTTATGGCGTTTGTAATAAGGTTTGATAAAACCCTCTCTATGCTTTGTTCGTTAAATCTTACCTGAGGCAGGTTGGGTTCTTTTATGACCGCAAAAGTGATATTTTTTTCTTCCGCAAGGATTCTATGGTCCTCAAGCGAGCGCTCTATGGTCGGCATGATATCTTGTTTTGTCTTTTCAAGTTCTACATCATTTTGCAATTTTGAAAAGTCTAAAATATCGTTGACCATTTTATTTAAGCGGATAACTTCCTGATTTATCGTTCCGATAAATTCTTTTTGTTCGTCATAATTGAAGTCTTTTCCGTAATGGTAAAGTGTTTCAGCGTAGCTTGTAAGTATGGTAACAGGGGTTCTTAGTTCATGAGATACATTCGAGATGAAATCATTTTTAAGTTTGTCTACTTCAGCTTCTTTTGTGATGTCGATGAGAATTATAATGTAGCCAAGATAATCATGTACTTTTGAATACATTGGCGAAATAAGGGTTTTTATGACATTGCTGCCGACATTTATGTTAAACTCAAGCGGCTTTTTCTCCATAACATCAAGCGGAGTGTCTTTGAAAATGCTTATTTTTTCTCTAAAACATAATTCTCCGTTTGTATCACAGTAGTTTTGAATTGATGTTCCCACTAAGTCCATAGACGTTGCAGAGAGGATTTTTTGAGCAGCAGGGTTTACAATTGAGATTTTGTCATAGTTGTCGCATACGACAACACCGTTAGCAATACTCATCAATACCGCCTCAAGTTTGTTGCGCTCTATGGTCAGTTGGTCTACGTTTTGCTCTTCGTAGGCGTGAAGTCTTTTTGACATATCATTAAAGGCGGAAAAAAGCTCTTTTATTTCTCCTGAGGCTTGTTTGTAGTCGAGCACGGTGCCGAACTTTCCGCTTGAAATTTCTTTTACGCCGTGGTGCAAAAGAGTTAATTCACGGGTTATAAGGAATGTATTAACTACAATAACAATGGTAAAAATAATCCAAACAAGTGTAAATACAACAAGCATGGAGTTTTTGGTTGTTCTTGCCACAATGCTTGCCATATCTGCACTAAGACCTATTTCTACGATACCTACGATTCTGCCGAAAGAATCTGTCATAGGGGAACTGATATTTATTCTTGTATCTTGTGCACGGCGATTGTAAGCATCTGCCGTTGTGTAGATTATTTTACCCTTTTCGTCTTTAAAAGTAATAAAAGAAATATCTTTATTGCTTGTTAAAATCGAATTGGCATGAGTTCTTAAAAGGTTGTATTTGTACTCTTTTGGGGTATCTTTTGTAAGTTCGTAGCTTTGTATGGCGAGAGTTTTTGTCAAAAGCTGCCCAAAGCTGCCGTATGAATCGTAGAGTTTTTGCTGAATTTTGCTTATGGCAAAAACCGCGACCCCTACTATCAGTATGGTCGAAATTAATAACCCCGTAATAATCAGTTTATTCTGTGCTGTTAAATCGAACTTAATCTTGTTCATCTCAGGCAACATTATAACATAACAAAACTGTGTTATAATCCTTTTATGCAGAAAAAAATAATTACAACAAATAAAAAAGCGTATCATGATTTTTTGATTTTTGATAAATTCAGCGCGGGGCTTGTTTTGACAGGTACTGAGATAAAATCAATCAGAAAAGGTGCGATAAATTTAAAAGATTCTTTTGTAAAAATTGAAGATATGGAGGCATTTTTGTACAATGCCCATATAAGCCTCTATGAGCAGGGTAACCGCTTTAACCATGAGGAAAAGCGTGTAAGAAAGCTGCTTTTAAATAAAAAAGAAATTTTAAAAATGCTAGGCAAAGTAAAACAGGAAAACTACACCATAGTCCCGCTTGAGATGTATTTTTCGGGCAGATGGGCAAAACTTGATATAGCTCTTGCAAAGGGTAAAAAACTCTACGATAAAAGAGATGCGCTCAAGAAAAAAGACATTCAAAGAGATATTTCAAAAGCTGCAAAACGCTAGTTTGAATTGTTTGTTATAAGGTCTTCCACGTTATTTATGTAGGGGAAAATTATACTTCTTCCGTTGTTGGGGTTAAAGTATATGTAGAACATATCGGAAAAAATGACTCCGTCCCAATTGAGCGCAAAAAGCGCTTGTTCGTTTTCGCATTGCGCTGTTTTCCAGCTGCTTTTTGGTGTATCTATTTTATTTGGAGCTTTTTCCCCGTTTACATCGACATAGTAAGTGTATGAATTTATTACATGGTATCTAAAACCGTCTGCAGTGTAGAAAACCTCATTACCCTGCGCATCTGTTGATTCTTTTATGATATTAAGATTGCTCTTGATAAAGTGCATGTATCTTTCGTTGCTGTCTTGCGCTTCTTCATCTTCGGGTGTTATTTCTTTTTGCAGGGCAACTGTTTGAATGGCACTGTTTAAGTCTGAGAAAGCTTTTTTGGCGGATGTTTTATATTCATACTGTTTTACTCTTTCAACAACTATCGGCATAACAAGAGCTGCCACTATCCCTATTATTACAAGGGTTATTAACACCTCTGCCAAAGTAAAACCTTGTTTTTTATTTTTATTATTATATTTTTTTGCTAAACTATCCATTTTCCTTTAAATATTTATTGAATGCATCTTTGGGACGGGCAGAATTTGACTCAACTATTTCGTAGTATTCATTTTTGTTGAAGTCTATTCCCCATTTTTTTGTATTCAGATTAATTTTCTTTTTCTTTTTCTTTTTATCCATTACATTTCAAGCTCAAGCTGCATAGATGTTCTTGTAACTTTGACAAGCAGTTTGAATTTATCAACTTTTACTATGAAGAAAATCCTGTCACTTTGCTTTTCGGCTATTCTGAATTTTATTTCATAGTTTGAAATATATTCCTTGAATTGATACAAGAAAAATACATCTTCATTGATAAATCCAAAAAGTGCTTTTGTACCTTGTCTGTCGACAAGCAAGAATCCTCTGTCGGAGGCAACTTTTATGGAGGATAGTACTTTTGGTTCTACATACGGCTCTTCCTCGGGTTCAACAGGTGTTTGGATTTCTTCAATTTCTTCCTGTTGAGTTTCTTCGACTGTGCTTTCCGTATTATCTTGTGTATCGGGGTTATCATATGCAAGCTCTTTAAACTCGTCTTTAAACGACTGCACTTCATCTTCTTCTGTTTGATTTACTGATGTATCGCTTGTTTCAGGTTCACTGCTTGTTTGTTGTTCAAGCGGCTGCTCTTGATTTGTGTCATCGTATGCGGGAGTGTTGTCTTGCATATTTTGTCCTTTTTTTCTGTTTTTATTTAAAATAACAAGCATTATTATTCCTATAAATGCCACAAGTGAGGCAATTATAATTATCGGGTTGTCGATAATTATATAATAATAAGGTTTTATAGGTGAGAGTTTGTCTTTTAGGATTTCAATAAATGACGCTTGTGTTATCTGCGTGTCATTAGTGTCAGGAATCTGCTCCATTTGCTCATTTGCTTGCAAATCCTCTGTTAAGTCTTCTGTTAGTATTTGCTTTTCTTGGCTTGGCTCGCTTGTTTCAACGGGAGCTTGTTCATTGTTTGTTTTTTCAACAATTTGCTCTTTTGGAGCAGGCTCAACTTTTGGTTGTACGGGCTTAATATCCGCTGCTGCAGGTTTTGGCGTGTTTGTTTGTGTTTGAACTGTTTTTGGCTGCGTTTTAACCGCTTGTTGTTGAACTTGTTTTTGCTCTTGAGCTTTTTGTGCTTCTATTTGAGCTTTTCTTTGTGCTTCAAGCTGAGCTTTCTTTTGTGCTTCTTGTTGAGCTGCTAATTTTGCTTGGCGTTCTTGAGCGGCTTTTAGTTCTTGAGCTTTTTGAGCTTCTATTTGAGCTTTTCTTTGCGCTTCTTGTTGAGCCAGTCTTTTTGCCTCAAGAGCCTTTTGTTCCTGAGCTTTTTGTGCTTCTATTTGAGCCTTTCTTTGAGCTTCAATTTGAGCTTGACGTTCTTTAGCCTGTAGTTGAGTTTGTTTACTGTTAAATGCACTGTCCAGTTGTGCAAGTTTTTTTGCGTCAATACTTGGAGCAACCGAGCCGCTTGAAGTACTTAGTTTGGGAATTATATTAACGGGTTTTGTTGTATATATTGTAATTTTTGTGTAGCCGTTATTTAAGTCTTGTCCTGCGTATGGGAAAAGCTTAACCTCTATGTTTTTAATATCCCCGCCTGCAGCTACGGAACCTACCGAGTGAAAAGTTTCAGGCAAGAGTATGTAGTAGCTTGTGTTTGTTTTCTTAATTACTTTAATGGGTTCGTTGTATGGTTTTTGTGTAAAAAGTGTAATATTGTAGTCGTTTGCGCCGCATTTTGCCAAATCAACCTTTAGGAGGCTGTTTTTAAAATCGCTATCAAGTGCAAAAGCGCACGTGCCAAAAACCACTATCCCCATTAATATTAAAAGAAATTTTTTCATTATTTTTTATTCCTCACCTGTTTTTATGCAGGGCTAATTAAAATCTGATTTTATATTATAATGTGTATATCAGCAATTATACAATGAATTATTTTTTGTGGCAAAGAAAGGGTTAAAATGGAAAAAACGCAAACTTTAAAATCGGGATTCGTTGCAATAATTGCACGCCCAAACGTAGGAAAATCAACCCTTTTAAATAAAATTATCGGACAAAAAATTGCCATAACAACACCTGTTGCGCAAACTACGAGAAAAAACATAAAAGGTATATATTCTGATTCAGACTCTCAAATTGTTTTTATTGATACCCCCGGTATTCATAAGCCTCTAAACAAGCTTGGCGAGGCGCTATCCGAGCAGACAAAAAGTGTTCTTGAAGATGTTGATTTGATACTTTTTCTTGTTGATGCCAATGACCCTGCGGGTTTAGGGGATAAGTGGATAGTTGAGAATTACCTGAAAGAAATAAAGACTTCCGTTTTACTTGTTTTAAACAAAGTTGATATGATAAAAGACCTTGCAAAAAGAGAACTTAACACTTATTCATACAAAGTTCTTTTTCAAAATCCGATTGATACGGTTAAAGTCAGTGCTAAAACGGGCAGAAATATTGATGATTTAATTGAAAAAATAAAAAAATTCCTCCCCGAGGGTTTAAAAATGTATGACGAGGATGAAGTTACAGACCAGACTATGCGTGATATAGCAAGTGAAGTGATAAGGGAGAAGATAATTTTTTCTACAAAAGATGAAATCCCTCATTCCGTTGCGGTCATTATCGAAAATTACAAGGAAGAAGAAAACATCGACAGAATAAGCGCGCAGATTATTGTTTCAAATGATTCTCAAAAGAAAATTTTAATAGGTAAAGCAGGCTCTATGCTCAAAAAAATAGGCACAGCAGCTCGGCTTGAACTTGAAAAAATTGCACAAAAGAAAATATTCCTTGAGCTTTATGTAAAAGTCGTGAAAAATTGGCAAAAAGACAGTGCTTTTATTAAATCTTTGGGTCTTGATGTAAAATAATTTTAAGACAGAGGCAATTTTTAAACTTAAAAATACTTTATTAGTATATAAAAGGTATATAATTGCATTATGGAAAAAGATAAACTTACATTTATTGAAGAAAAGAAAATTGAAAAAGAGTTAAAGGAAAAAGACTCTGAATTTCAATTTAACCTGAGCGCTACAAACCCTATAAAAGCAAGGTTTGCAAAGTTTCATCTTGACAAAAAACAAATTAAGCCTGATGATTTAATTTAACATGCAATACA
>CALUYX010000055.1 GCA_944325115.1 Candidatus Gastranaerophilales bacterium
CCGACATCATTGCAGTATTTATTGATATTTATAGTTTTTGCTTACTCCAAAGTCGTCTGAAATGCTATCACCCAAAGAGGCAATTTCTTTTTTTAACTTGTCTAATTCTGAAGCTCTATAAACATCAACACCTTTTTTGTCAGGGTATATGGAATAGTTTTCTTTTATGTTTTCAGGTGTTATATTTGGCATAACAACATTTGCCCCGCTTTTAAGAGCTTTTATTCTGCCGTTTTTCTCAATTGTCTCCATAGCTGTTGTGGCGGGGATGTTTATTTTTGGCATAACAATTCTTGTAAGCGCCATAACTTTAAGCGCAAGAGTTAAATCGCCGTTTTTTGCGTCTTTAAGCTCTGTTTGACTGTGTACAATAAAAGGCCCTAAGCCCACCATGTCGGCATTTAATTTTTTAAAGAACAAAATATCATCAGCGCAAGAGTCAATTTCTTGATAAGGTAAGCCTACAAGCACCCCTGTTCCTGTTTCAAAACCAAGTTCTTTTAAGGTGTAGAGGCAATTTATTCTGTTTTTAAAATCGCCGTCAGGGTGCATTTTTTTGTAGAGTTTTTCATCTGTTGTTTCTATTCTTAAAAGATATCTGTCGGCGCCTGAGTCTTTGTAAGCTTTGTACTCTTGTTTTGTTTTCTCGCCTAAGCTCAGTGTCAGTGCGACATTTAGCTCTTTAATTTTTTCAATTATCGAGCACATTTTATTTAGTGAAACACTATCTCCCTCGCCACTTTGTAGAACAATTGTCTTAAAGCCAAGTTCTTTAGCGTTTTTGGCACAAGATAGTATCTCATCTTCATTCATTGTGTAGCGAACAATATTTTTATTTTTGCAATTTATGCCGCAGTAGAGGCAATTTCTCTTGCATACATTTGAAAATTCTATAAGACCTCTTAAATGTACAATATTTCCGCATTCTTCTCTTCTTATTTTATCTGCTTTATCAAAAAGAGAGCTGTTTATGGAGTTGTCTTTTAGAATTTCTAATATTTCTTTTCTATTCATAAAATAATTATAGATTTTTTTTGGTTCTTAGTCGATAATATTTTTTATGGGAAGATATGAAAAAAATATATTATTAAAATCTGTTGGTGAGCTTGGGCAAAGAAAGCTAAATGCTGCGCGTGTACTTGTTTGCGGTGCGGGCGGTTTGGGCTCTGCTGTTATTGCAAATCTTGCCTCGCTTGGCGTAGGATATATTGGAATAGTTGATAATGACAAGGTTGAATTGTCAAACTTAAACAGGCAATTTATACATAAGATGCTTACTTTGGGCAGTGACAAAGTAGAGAGTGCAAAAAAATGGGTACATGAGTTTAATCCTGATATTAAGGTTACCCCCTATAAAATCCGTCTTGATAAAAGCAATGTTTGCGAATTGTTTTTAAATTATGATGTAATTGTAGACTGTTTTGATAATTATTACTCAAAGTTTATACTCTCAGATGCTGCTGTTAAAACGGGAAAAACGCTTGTCCATGGCGGTGTGGAAGAATTTTTCGGGCAAGTTTGTACAATTGATAGGAACTCTGCCTGTCTTGCTTGCTTTGTACCGGAGTTGTACAACTGTTCAATAGATACACCGCTAAAACAAGGCATAGTAAGCCCTGTTGTTTCTACCGTGGGTTCAATTCAGTCGATGGAAATATTTAAAGTAATTACAGGTGTCGGCACTACCCTTAGAAACACTTTGCTTATATATGACGGGCTAAATCAGGAATTTAGAAAAATTCATCTTGAAAAAAATAAAAAATGCCCGTCTTGCTCCGGATTAAAATAGTTTCATAACGGCACTGATTCTGTTTGTGGTTTTATTTTCCGCTCTGTATGAGAAAAGTAAATCGTTATTGCAGTATGTACAATAAGGACAAATGTCAATGTTTTCTACTCCGTTTTCTTCAAGCTGTCGCGCGTTTATTTTCTTTAAGTCCGCATAGTGTTTTTCGTTAATTTCTCTAAAAACACCTTCTTTATTATTAATTGTTTTTTTAAGTTCATCAATAACTTCTCTGCCTGTTTCAAAGCAATTAAAGCATATACATGGACCAATGAGGGCAACTATATCTTTAGGGTTGGCATTCATCATTTTTAATGTTTTAACTGCAATGCTTTTTGCACTTCCTCGCCAACCGGCATGGGCAATTGCTCCTATATTGTTTTTAGTGTCATACAGTACAACAGGTGTGCAGTCTGCATAATTAAGATAAATTGCGCATTGATTATTTTTTATAATTAATGCGTCCGTGTCGGGGTAGCTCTCGTTTTGTTGTGCGATTCTTACATTGTCACTGTGTGTTTGCTTTGGACTGATAAGATTTTCTTTTTTGATTTTCAAATATTTGCAAATATCGTTTTTGTTTTTTTCAACCGTATCATTGTAACAAGTTTCTTTTGTTTTTATGAAACTTTCTTTAGTTGTGAAAAAAACTTCCGCATTTTTAATTAATGTGGATTTAATTATTTTTTTAGAGTTTATTTCTTCTATGTAGAACATATGCTCTATACTGCTTTTTTGTCCAGAGTGTCTTTTTTAACAAGATTCATAATTATATCGTACAGCTCTGATGTTGTATCGGCACTGTAATGAGCAAAGTTGAGATTTTCTCCGTATCCGTAATTTGCAGCTATGCTTATGATGTTATTTTTGTGCGCTGCTTCAATGTCGGTTATTGCATCGCCAACCATAAAGCACTCATTTGTATTTATAGAATGTTTATTTATTAAAAATCTTACAATATCAGTTTTCGTGCAGTTGTTGTATATTGTGTTATTCCAGCTTGGTAATTCGGTTGGTGTTATTATATCTTCGTAAAGACCGTTAAAATACTTCTCAAGAATTTTTGAGGAAAACATTTTTGGTTTGTATGTAGCAATGTATACTTTAATGTCAGAGTCGCTTAAGTCTTTAAGCAGCTCTACCATATTGGTAAACGGTTTAGAAACGGGCAAGTCAAACTTATGATAAGCTTCCCTAAAAGCTTGAGCAATTTTTTCCATTAATTCATCGGTCGCATCGGGGAATATACTTAATATTGTATCATGCAGTGGCGGACCAACGGGGATTGTGACATTTTCGGGGACTTCTAGTCCGCATTTTAAAAATGCATCTTTAAGTCCGTTGACTATCCCTGCTCTTGAATCTATTAGTGTTCCGTCCAAGTCAAATATTGCCGATGTGATGATATTTGTGTTCAATTGTTATTCCTGTTCTTTTAAGATAATAATAACATGCTTTTATGATATTATAAAATTTATGAAAATAACAGTTATAACAGTATGTTTAAATGCGCAAGATTTAATTGAAAGGACACTGAAAAGCGTCTGCGAACAAAGCTATAAAGATATTGAATTTATTATATTTGACGGTATGTCAAATGATGGAACAAAAGAAATTATAGAAAAATACATAGAGCATATTGATTTTTTCAGACGAGAAAAGGACGCCGGTGTTTATAATGCCATGAATGCTGCAGTAAAGAAGGCAAGCGGAGAGTATGTTGTATTTTTAAATGCGGGTGATGTTTTTGTTGATAAATATGTTCTTGAAAATGTTGCAAAAAGAATTAAGGCGCTAAATTGCCCCTCAATTGCATACGGTCAAACAATATACATGGATACAAACGGCAACAAAACAGGCTTTGAAAGCTGTAGTGATGTTGATAAAAAATATTATTTTGCTTATCACAATATTTGTCATCAAAGTGTATTTTATAAAAAAGAAATGTTTGAAAATGATAAGTACGATGAAACTTTTAAGATATATGCAGACTGGGATTTTAATGTAAGAAATATAATTAAAAAGAACTTACCTGCTGCATTTTTGGATATGCCTGTTTCTATTTTTTATGAAGGCGGAATTTCTACAAATAAAAAAAATTCTAACTTGTTTAAGCAAGAAAGAAAAAGAATACAAAAAAAATATTTTAAAAAAGCTTATCCTTTTATAAGTATTGATATGTATTTAACTAAAACATTTAAAAGTGTTTATGTCCCCTTAAAAAATTTTTTTGTTGGGTTTGTATTTCCTAATTCTTAATAATTTGTAATATTTAGATAAAAAAAGTCAATTTTATAAAGTTTATATACTTTATATATACATAGAGAGTAATAAACGGACAAGAGAATGACTGTAGGAATTACATCAAGCACTTCAAGCCCTTTAGATTGCGCCATAGACACAAGTTTTATGACAGGTTGCAATTTTGAGCAATATAAACAAATTGTAGAAGAAGGTCTTCAGGGCGAAGATAAAGAGTTTTTCGAACGCCTCAAAAACAGGGGTTTAGAGAAAACTTTCTTGGCTTATGATAATAACGGCGATGGTGTATTATCTGAAAAAGAGGCAATAACCGTAAGTTCTGCAGGCATTGACCAGAGAAGATTTTCAAGAGCCATTAACGGGCAAACTATGAATACGTATTTGCAAAAGTTAATGGAAAAATTCAGTTCAATAGATATAACTGCGGATTACGAGAGCATATTGTCATCTCTTGGCAGTACAGGTTCAATATCAAGCCTTGGTTCTACAGGCGGCAACCTTACGTCAGGAAGCGCAACTTCATCGGCTGCGGCTAATTTTGCACTTCAATTTAGCGGATATAGCGCTGAGCAAATGGCACCGCTAATGAGCGAAACTCGTTTTGACCCTGGTCTTTGGTGCGCTGACTTTGTTTATTATTGTTTATACAAAACAGGTGAAGTGCCTGAAGGATATTCAAGCATTAACTATGCAGGCTGCGGCAGCGTTGCAGCGTGGGCGCGCAGCACGGGTCGTGCTTTTAGCGACCACAGCTTAGCAAAACCTGGTGATTTGCTGATTATGAATTCAGAAGGACACATAGGAATTGTTACAAAAGTAGACTCACAGGGTATACATACTATAGAAGGCAACACTTCAAACGACAGTGGCGTCTATGACGGACCCGGCGGCGGCGGTTGGGTTAACGAAAGAATACGTGACTTTAGCTGTGTATCAACTTTTGTCAGAATATAAAAAGTTTATTTTTTGTCTTTTAAAAAAGAAAGGGGCGACGAGCCCCTTTTTCTTAGTCGTATTTTTGTTCTACTACAAAGAAGTATGACTTTGGATGAGAGCACACCGGGCATATTTCTGCAGCATTTTCTCCGTCAAATCTAAAACCGCAGTTTGCGCATTCCCAAGTAACTTTTGTTTCTTTTTTGAATACTTTATCTTGCTCTATATTTTCAAGAAGCTTTTTGTATCTTTCTTCGTGGTGTTTTTCTATTCCTGCAACTTTTTCAAAAAGAAAAGCTATTTTGTCAAAACCTTCTTCTTTTGCTTCTTTTGCAAATTGGGCATACATTTGCGTCCATTCGTAGTTTTCACCCGATGCTGCTTCTTTAAGGTTTTCTATGGTGTTGCCTATAGCTCCGCCGTTTAGTAGTTTAAACCAAATTTTTGCGTGTTCTTTTTCATTGTTTGCAGTTTCTTCAAAGACTTTTGAAATCTGTATATAGCCGTCTTTTTTGGCTGCAGATGCAAAATAAGTATATTTGTTTCTTGCGCCTGATTCGCCTAAAAAAGCTTCCAGCAGGTTCTTTTCTGTCTTTGTGCCCTTTAGTTCGCTCAAATCTTTGCTCATAATATCAACTCCTTTTCAAATATATTTTTCAAGCATACAATTTTATTAATTTTGTGTCAAAATATATTTTGTTGGGTTTTTATTGTGTTATATAATTATAAAAACAAACGATTATGGTAAAAAGAATTCAAACATCTCAAATATCCTGTCCAAAGCCGGATTTCAAGAAAATATCCCTTCCAAAAGAGAAAGTTGTTCTAAATTGGCTTATTGAATGGTGTCATGCTTCAATAGAAAGCGGCGAACTTTCTTATGGAATGTTTTTGCCTCTAAAGTCCGAGCTTGCTTCATTTCTGGGTGTAAGTGTCGGAACTGTACAAAACGCTATACGCTATGCAGAGGATTTAGGCTATTTTGAGTCGAAACAATCTGTCGGCACAATGCTAAAAGACCCAAAATCCGATGATAAAATTTTTAATAAAATGTTTTCAAAAAAAGACGTTGCAACAAATGCACTAAAAAAATACATACTTGAAAACAAAGTTAAAATAGGCTCAAACCTCCCTGACCTCAGGACTCTTTCTCGGGTTATCGGCTACCATACAAATACAACAAGACTTGCGCTGGAAAGCCTTGTTGCGGAAGGTTGTTTGAGAAAAGAATCCGATAAAGGTAATAAAATTAATTGGATTTATCAAAATAAAATAGAAAATGTATGTGATAAAAAAAGTTCGGATGAACCTAAAAATATCACTCTTACCGAGCAGATAACGGAAAAAATCAAAGATTACATTGTTGCCAATTACAGCAAGGGCGATAAAATTATTCCAAATGAGTCTTTTGCAAAAATGTTTAAAGTTAGCATAAGAACGGTAAATGAAGCAACAAAAATATTAAACGAACAAAAAATTATACTCTCTCGTCGCGGCAGATATGGCACTATATACTTAAATGACCCAAATAAAATTGAAAGGCAAAAAGAAAGAGAAGAAAAATCAATTTTTATGAGCAGAGGCAGGGGTGAAACATATGCTCCTTCGTATTTGTACAGCTGGGAAAAGGCTCTTGATGCGCTTAAGAAGTATATAACTCAAAACCACGAGTCAGGCGATAAGATTCCGCCTATGAAAGATTTGGCGCAAATATTATCCGTGAGCACAAACACGGTGAAGCGTGCAGTGTCAATCTTGTGCGATGAGGGTTATTTAATAACCCAAAGAGGCAAATATGGCGGTGTTTTTGTTCTTGAAACTCCTCAAAAGGAATCGGAAGCTTTCACTTGGCTTGCGCTTAACCCTGACGTTATAAAGCTTAAAAACAGAAAATAAACTATTCTTCATTTAAGCTTAATACAGCCATAAACGCTTCTTGCGGGATATCAACCCTGCCTACTGATTTCATACGTTTTTTACCGCGTTTTTGTTTTTCAAGAAGTTTTCTTTTACGTGTAATGTCGCCGCCGTAACATTTATCAAGCACGTTTTTGCGCATGGCTTTAATTGTCGTTCTTGCTATTATTCTGCCGCCTATTGCTGCTTGAATTGCTACCTCAAACATTTGTCTGGGGATAATTTCTTTTAATTTGGCAGCCAGCTTCTGTCCTATGTTGTACGCACTGTCTTTGTGGCAAATTACAGATAGTGCATCAACCACTTCGCCGCTTAATAATATATCCATCTTAACAAGGTCTGAGCGCTTGTATGCATAAAAATCATAATCAAGGCTGGCATAACCCTTGGAGCGGGATTTTAGTTGGTCATAAAAGTCTGTAATAACTTCGCTTAGGGGGATGTGATATTCCAAATTAACGCGTGTTTTATCAATGTAGTGCATATTGATAAAATCTCCGCGTTTACCTTGGCATAGTTCCATAAGTGAACCTACAAAATCATTTGGCGTGAAAATATTCACTCTGACATAAGGTTCTTCTATATAATCACGGTACTGAGGTGCGGGTAAATTTGTCGGGTTGTCTATTTCAACCATTGTGCCGTCAGTCTTGTACACCTTGTATATTACGCTTGGTGCTGTTGTGATTAATGAAAGATTGTATTCACGCTCAAGGCGCTCTTGAGCAATTTCCATATGCAGCATTCCTAAAAATCCGCACCTAAAGCCAAATCCAAGAGCAGATGATGTTTCGGGTTCAAATGTTATGGAGCTGTCATTGAGTTTGAGCTTCTCAAGTGCTTCTTTTAAGTCGTGGTATTGGTCATTATCAACAGGATACAGACCTGAAAATACCATGGGTTTTGCTTCTTTATATCCTTCAAGCGGTTCATCCGCTGGATTTTCAGCATGGGTTATTGTGTCCCCTACAAAGCGGGTAATTTCTTTTATTGAGCCTGCAAAATATCCTACTTCACCCGTTTTTAATTCTTGTACCTGAACTCTGTTGGGGTTTAAAAAGCCAAGTTCTACAACCTCAAACTCTTTGCCTGTTGCCATAAATTTAATTTTGTCACCAAGCCTAATTGACCCGTCAACAACTTTAAAGAAGCACACAGTTCCTAAGTATTGGTCATATGCGCTATCAAAAACAAGCGCACGAAGCGGTTTGTCTGATGTGTCATCAGGCGGCGGGATGTGAGCTACAACTGCTTCAAGTACTTCATCAATCCCTGTACCCTCTTTTGCGCTGACAGGTATTGCCATAGAGGCGTCTATTCCAAGAACTTCTTCTATTTCGTTTCTGACTCGCTCTACATCTGCAGAGGGTAAATCGATTTTATTGATTATAGGAATAATTTCAAGATTTTGCTCCATTGCAAGGTAGACATTTGCAAGGGTTTGAGCCTCAACACCCTGAGTAGCATCCACTATCAAAAGCGCGCCTTCGCATGCTGCAAGCGAGCGTGATACTTCATAAGAAAAATCAACGTGCCCTGGTGTATCAATCAGGTTTAATATGTAGTCTTTCCCATCATTTGCACGGTAGTTCATTTTGGCGGCATTCAGTTTAATCGTGATGCCGCGTTCACGCTCTATATCCATGGTATCAAGCAGCTGGTTTTGCATGTCCCTTGCTGCAATTGTTCCCGTGCGCTCAAGCAATCTGTCGGCAAGGGTGGATTTACCGTGGTCTATGTGGGCTATTATGCTAAAGTTTCTTATATTGTCTATTTTTTTCATATAGACATTATATTATAAAAATTTTATTCTGATAAACTACTAAATATTTCTTTTTGAGCTTCAAGAGAAGCAATCATTACTTTTGCTTCTTGCTTTTCTTCATCCGTTGTTGCGTTTTGAAGTTTTTCTTCCCAGTCATCTATTTGTTTATCAAGGTCATTTGCTTTGTTTTTGCACTCTGTTGAATCCATCTTGAGAATATTTTCCGACATGTTGGCATTGATTTCTTCTATGTCATCAGAGCTTTTTGCTTGTTTTATTTGCGATGTTTCATCTGTGTCTATGCTGTATGCTATGTCAAGAATACCTTCCATTGCTTCAGCTGTCGGGTCATCCTGACCTTCGGGAATATTTAAAGTAAGCGAAGCGATTTTTGAGCAGCCTCTCATTAATTCAGATAATATTTCAAGTTTTTTTGCAGCTTCGTTTTTTGAGGCTTCCATTTTTTCAAGTATTAAATTAATTTCTTCTTGTTTTTCTTCTTGAGTTTTGCTTTCATCAGAGAGAATGGATTTAATTTTGTCAAAGCAATAGCTGCCTTGGGATTCCATGTATGTATCTCTTATTTTCATACCTTGGTTTTTAAGGGCATCAACAGTATTTTTGAGCCCTACTGCTTTTGTATTAATTAAGCGCGGACTTGCTTTTGCAACTCCGATATACGAGTTGCGTATGCTGTCAATATAAGATGTTGCTATGTCATTGTATGCATCATATTGTGTTTTTGTGTTGTTTTGCGTTTCATTTGTGTTTGTCGCAAAAATACTTGTATTGTATGGGTTATTTGTAAAAATACTTGTGCAAAAAACAGACTGTGGCTGCACTGCGGCGCACGCCAAATTTGAATAACTTCCGTAAATGGTGTTCATCTTTCCTCACTTCAACCTTTTATATTTATATAAAAAATATTTGTAAGAAAAAATTGCCCGTCTTTTTATCTTTGATATAAAGCAGTTATGGTTGAGCTTGCAATTGAGTGCTCTTTTACGATTTTCTCAACCGTATTTGGGTCTGTATCTACTGAAATATCAAGATTTTCAACATCAAGAGCATGTATTGTAAAGTTGTAGTGATGTGTACCATGACCTACAGGAGGGCAAGCGCCGCCATAACCTGTGGTTTTAAAGTCTGTTACGGTTTCAAGTCTGGGAGGAGGCCGGTGTCC
>CALUYX010000056.1 GCA_944325115.1 Candidatus Gastranaerophilales bacterium
TCGCGCGGGTCAAATTGTGAAACATATAGTTTGTTATTGCTGAGCGTTTCTATGCTTAAAGGAGTAACAAAGTTAAGAGCACTTGGAGTTGCAACGACTTTTACATTGTAATCTGCTCTTTTGAACATCCTTATAAGTTCTAAGATTTTATATGCTGCAATAGATGAAGTTATACCGATGAGAATGTTTTTCATAGGGCACTTTCTTTCTCATAGATTTGCTGCAGTTGGTTAAAAGCTTCATCTACTTTATCGTTTACAATTAAGTACTTATAATTTTTAGACTCTTCAAGTTCTCTTTTAACCGCTTCAAGGCGTTTTTGAATAGCATCTTCTGTTTCTGTTTTTCTACCCCTAAGGCGTTTTTCAAGTTCGTCTAAATTTGGCGGAGTTATAAAAATCGACACACACTCGGGGTATTCTTCCATAACTTTTTTAGCACCTTGCGCTTCTATCTCCAACACTACGCTTTTACCTTCATTCAGGCACTTTAGAACAAAACTTTTTTTTGTGCCGTAGTAGTTGTCAGAATATTTTGCCCATTCAAGAAACTCGCCATTTTCTATTTCTCTTTCAAATTCTTCTTTTGTTATAAAGAAATAGTTTACCCCATCTTTTTCCTGCGGTCTTGGGGCGCGAGTGGTGGCAGATATTGAGTATATAATGTTATCTTTATTATGTTCAAAAAATTTATTCAAAACAGTCCCTTTGCCAACGCCTGAGGGACCTGTTATTACATACAACCTTGCTTTGTTTTCTTTCATAGACGCATTATACAACAATATTGCGCATAAAAAAAGCGGTTTGAAACCGCTTTTTTAAATTAAATTTATTCTTCCGATTCTTCCTCGGGAGTGATGAAGTATTGGAAATCCTGTATATTTTTTGCAAATTTTTCTGATGTAAAATCAGTGTTTGAAATAGAGTCAATATCTAGGTTTCCATCAACACTTCCATCCGTATTATCAAGTGCTGCATAGAACCCTTGTAATTCATTTTTTTCAATGATGCCATCGCCGTCTATATCAATTACTTTAAAACTTCCTTCGGTATAGCTGTCAAGTGCTGCAAGTTCGTCGTCACTCATAGATTCGGTTTCGGGGCTATTTATTTGTGATGCCTTATATTCTTCAAGACTTATTCCTTCTTCGCCATCTGTTTCCCAAGCATCCATATCTCCTTGAGCAAGTTTTCCTGTTTGCTCTAAGTATGCCGGTACAAATGTTTCGGCATCTGTTATATCGTAATCGCCCTCCATAAAATTAAAACTTTTTCCTAATTCGTTTTCTTTTTCAAGATATGAGTTTACAACATCGTAAAATTCATTTTCTATTTCTTCGAGCATTTTATCTTGCGTACCGCTTGCGGAAATTTTTTCACCAAGTTCTCCTTCAAGTAATTTTGAAAAACTATCCATTTTCTCTAGCACTTTATCAAGACCATTAGAGCAATTGGCCATATTTTCTCCGTGACCGTTAAGCCAGGTTTGCATTTGCCCATGGATTCCGTTTACTGACATAATAAATTCCCTCTCCTCTGTTTGTTCCTATAACCTTATAAAAAAAATTAACAAGAAGAGATTGACATTTTGTAAAGAAATATTAAAAAACGGACTTTGATGAGTCCGTTTTTAATTTTATACTTCGATATATTCTTTAAGTCTTTTTGAGCGGTTGGGGTGTCTTAGTTTTCTTAAAGCCTTTGCCTCAATTTGTCTGATACGCTCACGAGTTACGCCAAAGAGCTGCCCTACTTCTTCTAAGGTTCTTTGTCTGCCATCGTCCATACCGAAACGCAACCTTAGAACATCTCTTTCACGAGCAGAAAGACTTCCTAATACTTCGGCTAAATCTTCTCTTAAAAGTTCATGGGCCACGGTTTTAACAGGTGCATCGGCGTCTTTATCTTCAATAAAGTCACCAAGACGAGAGTCTTCCTCTTTACCTATAGGAGTTTCAAGAGAAAGAGGTTCTTGTGCTACTTTAATGATTTCTCTTAATTTGTTGATAGATATACCCATTTCAACCGATAATTCTTCTTCGGTGGGTTTTCTTGCTAATTCTTGAGCAAGTTTTCTTGTAACTTTTTTGAGTTTGTTGATTGTTTCAACCATATGCACAGGGATTCTTATTGTTCTTGCTTGATCGGCAATGGCGCGAGTTATGGCTTGTCTAATCCACCAAGTTGCATATGTTGAAAATTTGTAGCCTCTTTCGTGGTCAAATTTTTCCGCAGCACGAATCAGCCCTAAGTTGCCTTCCTGTATAAGGTCTAAAAAGAGCATGCCGCGACCAACGTATTTTTTTGCAATTGATACAACAAGACGCAAGTTTGCTTGCACAAGTTTTCTTTTGGCTATTGCGCCTTGGTTTCCGCCTGCAACAATTTTTCTTGCTAAATCTATTTCTTCATCAGCAGTTAAAAGTTTTATTCTTCCGATTTCTCTTAAATACATTCTAACGGGGTCATCGACAGATATACCTCTTGGAGGAGTAATGTCGCCGTCTTGAGAGTCCTCGTCGTCTTCTTTATCATAAAAGCCGCCTGTCAGGTTCGCATCAATCGTGCTAACCCCATGATTGCTTATAATGTTGCTGATGTTATCTGTCTCAAGTCCTGCGGTATCAAAGTAGTTATCTTCTTCCGCAATCATATCAGTGCTTTTATCAACTACACTTATAACTGAATCATCGGAATTTCTTTTTCTGCTCATTAAGGTGTCTCCATTCTGTTTGCTTCAAACTGCTTGAAAAGTATTTCTAACTTTTCATTCTCACTAAGACTCTTGTCTTTAATTTTTTGTCTTAATTCGTGCTTTATAAGACTGTCGTTTATGTTGTTAAGCCTTTCAAAAGTTTCATTAACGGCCTGTATATAGTTTTCATAATCAAGATTCTCATATTCTGCGGATGAAAAAATTTCATCTGATAATTTTTGTTGAATATCGTTACTGTTGTAAAACTCGCAAAAAAGTTTTTTTGCTAGTTCGTCAACATTATTTACTTCATGTAAAGCATTGTCAATGGATGAAATAATCTTAAGATTGGCTTCATCTTTGGGTTTATAGGTGCTTATGGCATGAGAATAAAAATTTCTTTTCTCAGGTGTGTTTGCTACAAAAGCAAGTTTTATTAAATTATTTTCCATTAGTTTGTATCTGGTTTTTAGGTCTTTGGCTTGTCTGCTTATTGGTTTTTGTATACTGTTTTCGCCAAAATCAGGCTCGCCTGTTGTGTTTTTGTATTTAGATTTTTGTACTTGATTTTTTAAAATTTCTTCTTCAATATTTAGTTTGTAAGAAGTGTTTCTTATGTAATCGGACAAAATAACAGGACTTTGAATTTCAGACAAAATATCGGCTATTTGTTGTACTATTTCATTTTTTTCTTGAGGTGAAATATCTCCCTTTGCCTCTTCAAGGGTTTTATCCAGCCTGTAGTCAAGAAACAGAGGTGCATTTTGTATATGATTTTTGTATTCTTGTGCTCCAAATTCTCTTATAAATTCATCAGGGTCTTTGCCGCCCACTTGAGATACAACGTGTATTTCACATACCGAGTTTCCGCCGTCATTGTAGCTTGAGTCATATTGCTTGATGTCACCAAGGCTTGAGAAAATATTTTTAATAACTTCAGCCCCTGCTCTTGTTGCTTTTTGACCTGCACTGTCTGAGTCAAAAGCAAGGTAGATTTTTCTTGAGGGGCTATATCTTGCAATAAGTTTTATATGTTGCGGAGTAAGGGCTGTACCGCAAGACGCTACAGCATTTTGAACACCTGCGCAGTGGGCGGATATTACATCAAAATACCCCTCCATAATGACAACGGAGTCCTCTTGTTTTATGTAGTCTTTTGCGCGATTTAGACCAAAGAGTACGGAGCTTTTGTTGTAAATTGTAGAATCGGGCGAGTTAAGGTATTTTGGATTTTGCCCGTCCATAATAGCACGCGCGCCAAAGGCTATTGTGTTTGAGTTTATATCCATAATTGGGATAATGATTCTGTTTTTAAATCTGTCTAAGAAATCTCCGTTTTTTTCATACAAAAGACCTGCTTTATACATTTCATCGTTTGTATATTTTTTTTCTCTTAAATACTCTTTAAGCTCAAAGTTGGAATTTGGCGCAAGTCCTAAGAAAAATTTTCCTATGGCAACTTCTCCGACTCCTCTTTTTTCAAGGTACTCAAGAGCGCGCTCGTTGCTTAGAAGATTTTTATGATAGAACTTCATAGCCTCATCCATAGCACCAAGAAGTCTGTCTTTTTCTTCTTTGTATTTAGTTGAGTCTTTTGATGATTTAGGTAGCTCAATACCTAAAGCTGCGGCTTGTTCTTCTATAACTTCTTTAAAGTTTTGATTATTTATTTTCATAAGGAAAGCAAGAACATCTCCGCCTTCTCCGCAGCCAAAACATTTAAAAATTTGGCGTGAGGGGGTAACTACAAAAGAGGGGGTTTTTTCATTGTGAAAAGGGCACAAACCGCTATAGTTGTGTCCTGCTTTTTTTAGTACAACATACTTTGAAATTACATCTACAATATCAAGGCTGTTTTTTATTTGTTCTACTGCCTGGCTGTAAGTTATTTCCGACATATTTCCTTATGGGTTACAATGGCAAACTGGTCGCTCATGCCTGCAACATAGTCAATTGCACCTTGTTCACCGTAAAGATTTTTGTAATACTCAAACAATTCTGAAACTATCTTTTTGATTTTGTTTTCTTCCTGCTTTGTTTTATCACTAAAATAAACATTTTTAAACATCCAGCTTCTTAAATTGTTTAAAAAGTTTACACAAAGCTCGGACACTTTTATTTCACTTTGCCCGACACTGTTTAGGTACATATCTTTTATGACGGTGTTTATTCTCTCAAATTTTGTCTTCCCAAAATACTCTCTAAATTCAATGGGGATGTCTTTTTCTTCTATGACCTCTTCTCTTATTGCATCTTCAATATCATGGTTTAAATATGCAATTCTATCCGCTATTTTTACTATTTGCCCCTCAAGCGTGCAGGGTTTTGTAATTCCTGTATGGTTTAAAATGCCGTCAAGAGTTTCTTTTGTGAGGTTTAATTTTTCTATAACCTCAACAACTCTCACTCCGTGTTCATTGTGTTTAAAGCCATATTTTGTAGCTTCCATAAGTGCTTCTTCGCCACTGTGACCAAAAGGTGCATGTCCTAAATCATGCCCTAATGCTATGGCTTCGGTTAAATCTTCATTCAAATTAAGAGCGTTTGCAAGTGTTCTTGAAATTTGTGACACTTCAAGAGTGTGAGTCAGGCGTGTTCTTAAATGGTCATTTTTTGGAGTGTAAAATACTTGGGTTTTTCTTTTTAAGCGCCTGAATGCTTTTGAGTTTATGATTCTGTCTTTATCTGTTTGAAATTCTGTTCTAAACGGGTCAAAATAATCTTCTTGAATGTTTCTGCCCTTTGAATTTATGGATTTTTGCGCAAAACGCGAAAGAGTTTCTTCTTTTTTGTATAAAAGTTCTCTTATTTCTTTTAAATCTTCAGTTTGATGCATAGTAAAATTTTAACACAAACTTAATATCGCTATGTATTGAAATTTTATATTTCTCATTTATACTTATTGTAAGTTAATTATGTTGGGTCAATTGATGAATAAAAAGAAGTTATCAAGCGGAGTCATCTTTGCTATAGAAGATGAGATTAAAAAATCTCAGGGTGATTTCGAGTCTGTATTTTCTTCACTAAAGGCTCAATATGACAAGGACGAGTTGTCTGAAATTTATTCAAAATTGTTGGGGGAGAATAAGTCCCCTAATTTTTTAAAACTTCTGATTAAAGAAATAAATAAGCTTAAACATCCCGATAATCTTGATGATTTAATTGATTTTATACTGGATTGTGATGCTAAAGATTTTTTGGACACAAGCGAGTACGTCAATTTAAAAGTACTCTGTGTAAAGGCTATTTCAAACTATAAAGATATAAAAGCGGTTACACCTCTTCTATATTGCCTTAACAACAAAAATGAAAACTACAAATTTCGCCTTGCTGCAGCTGAGGCGTTAGGTAAAATCGGAGATAAAAACGCGGTTGAGTCTTTAATTGATGTAATGTCGGATGAAAATGAAAAATCGGTCTATGTCAGAGAATCTGCAGCGCTTGCTCTTGGTATGATTGGTGATACAAGAGCGATAGATGCGTTTGTCGGTATCCTTGAAGCTAAAAAAACTTTTCTTGATAAATTTACTTTTTTAAAAGAAAGAATTATAGAAGCTTTTAACAAAATTGATTTTTCAAGCAATAAAAGAGCAATTGCCGTACTAAAAGATGCTCTTTGTGATGAGTCTTCGCAGGTAAGAATAAATGCGATTGAATCTCTTATGAATTCAAATGTTGAAGAAGCAAGTGATTTAATATGGAAAATGCTCTACGATGAGGATGAAGAAGTCAGAAAAAATGCCGTTATTGCGCTATATAACATGGAAGGCAAAGATATTCTTATAAAAATTATTTCTGATGAAACTTTGGACGCCTCTTGCAAGGAAGAAGCTCAAAATATTCTGCTTGATGAGGAAGAACAAGATGATGAATAAAAAAGGAATTGTTCTGCTCTCGGGCGGATTGGACAGTCTTGTAAGTATCTCTGCCGCAAGTGATTTTTGTAAGGTTGAACTGGCGCTTACATTTAACTACGGACAACGCGCATTTGTTGAAGAAAAAGAAGCCGCAGCAAAGATTGCCCGTCATTATTCACTTGAGCATAAAGTAATAGAACTTGGTTTTTTGGCTGATATTACAAAAAATGCCCTAAGTGTGGACGGAGCTGATTTGGATTTTGAAAATCTTGATGAAAATAGTGCAAAAGCCGTGTGGGTGCCAAACAGAAACGGATTGTTTTTAAATATTGCGGCAAGCTATGCGGATTCTTTGGATTTTGATTATATAATAATCGGTGCAAATAAAGAGGAAGCGCAGACTTTTCCTGATAACGGTTCAGAGTTTTTAAATCGTGCAGATGCGCTTTTTGAATATTCGACAATGAAACAGCCTAAGGTTCTGGCACCTCTTAAGGATATGGAAAAGTATGAAATAATTAATTTTGCGCTTAAAAAAGATGTGCCGCTTGAATATTTAAAAAGTTGTTACAATTCCATTTCTAACTCCAATGTTAAACACTGCGGAAAGTGTGAATCTTGCAAGCGTTTGCGCAGTGCGATTTTAAAAAGTGTTAACAAAGACTTGCTAAAACTCTTTTTTTAAACCACAATTAAATTGTGGATATGAAGAAAAAATTTATCGATAAAGAAATTAAATACACAGGCAGAGAACTTTCACCGCATTGGATTTACAAAAATTTTAAGCTTTGCGGAGATTCTATTGTTGCCTTTGTTGGCGAAGTTGATGTTAAGTTGGATGAGATGGTAGACATTGAAGATGTTATTAATGTTGAGCCCATTTATTCAAAAAAAATGCTTAATTTTATTATAGAGTGTTTTGATACTTCGCTTTCTGAAATGGTTTGGCGTCAAAGACTTTTTATATCAATTATTAAAGAAACGCTTGAAAAATATGGAAAGCAAGTAAAAAGAAGCGGAGATGACTTGTTTTGGGAAGGTAAAAAATTATCTGTTTCAATAGCGACAGGTTCAATCACATCTTCACTAATCCATACAGCCTTAAACATTATCGGTGATGGTGCACCAATTGAAGTTTCTTCTCTTCAAGATATGGGAATTTCAGATATTAAAGCTTTTGCGGATGATATTATGAGTGCTTTTGTTGATGAGGTTGAGAGCATATATTACGCAAAATGCAAGGTAAGAGGTGTCGTAGAATGAGCATGAATTCCCCTGATTACCTTACATACAAAAAAAGTAAATTAAGCCCGCAACAGGAAAAAATGCGAAGAATGTCGCGCTACAGAGTTGCACTGTGGGTTTTTGTTATAACGTTTTCAATTATTTTTGCAGTTGTCGTGCAGGTAGTAAGAAAGTACTCTGCTCGTATTGATATTGAATATGGCAGAAATTCTAATTCTGCAATCAGCACAAACGACTCAATACTGTCAGAAGGTTTTGGTAATGATGCAAAACGTGCAATAGACAAAAGGTTAAAGCTAATCCAGCTTGAAGAAAATGCGCCAAGTGAAGCAAAAATAATTGATGGCAAAGATAAAAACGAAGTAATGGATATTGAGCAGTTTGAAAAAATAAAAGAGTCAGGCAATACGGATGATTCCGCAGTGAATCTTGCTGTGCAGCAAAGTACGCAGGAGGAAGCTTTAAAACAAGAGCAAAATGTTGCAGTATATTCAAAAGTTTTAATAGGAAAATACGCAACTTTTGAAGACGCTCGTTCTGCTCAGGATTCTGTCAGAGAATATAATAACGGCACAACTCCTTTTATAAGAAAAGTTGGAGATATCTACGCTCTTCAAGTTGGTTCTTATCAGGACTTAACTGTTGCAAGGCAAGTTGCTTCAAAATTTAGGGCTCAAAATTTTGATGTGTGGATATATCAATAAAGCCGTTTAAAAAAGTGGCAATTTGCTTAATAAAACTATACTTGATTTCTTTTATTTTTATTTTAATATTAAAATAACACAATATCACTTGAAAGGATGTAGAAATGTCAATTGTTTGCGAAATATGCGGAAAAAAATCAATTAAAGCGGCAAAAATTTCGTTCTCTCATAAACAACATGTTCACAGACAGCTTCCCAACTTACATACTGTAAAAGCTGAAATTAACGGTGTTGTAAAAAGAGTTCGTGCTTGCTCTTCTTGCATAAGAGCCGGTAAGGTTAAAAAAGCTATATAGTCTTAAGAAAATGATTCTAAAAAAAGCTCCTTTTAAAGGGGGCTTTTTTTGTGGGCAATTTTTACTTCCAAAAAGTTTTTATTAAATTATACAAGGAGGGAGTAACATGCCGGATAGTAGTATTTCCATTGGTTCTTCTTATCAAGATAGAGGATTTTGGTTTCAACCGAATAAAATCGACTCGCAAGATGAAAGAGTATGGAGCGGATATAAATTTTTAAGCAAATATTTTGATATGAGTAAGCTCTCATCGACTGAGCCCAGTTATAATTCTTATGACACATTTAATGTGGATAATTATATGGGCGGCAGTTTTGATTATGAAATTGACTCGTATAAAGATTATCGTGATTACGACTCTGTTTTTGAAGATTATCACAATGAAATTGCTTCAATGGGCTCTTCAACAACAGGTACGAGCGGATACTTTGATGCATACTTTAATCAAGACTTTGGCGGAAGCGAAGAGATAGCTGCAAATGACGGATTTAGCTATGATTCCGCATTTGATAAATTTAGAGATGAAGTAAGCAGTATAAGTTCAGGTAATTCGCAAAAAAATAACTACAACTATGACTCTGTGCTTGATGATTTTAGGCAAAATATAGGAGCAAAAACCGAAAATAATACTTCAAAATCATGTATACAGCTTGATTATGATAAATATTATAATTCCTATTTTAGTTAGAAATCTTATATGAAAAATGCAAAAAATTACCCATTAAGTTTTCGTTCCAAACTTCAATATCGTTAGGAACTCTAAGGACTGATGGGGAAAAATTCCATATATATTTAATGTTTGAGTCAACAAGAAAATCAACGGTGGACTGAGCTGCGCTTCTGGGTACCGTTAAAAGTGCCATCTGTACTCCCATTTCTTTTGCAAGTTCCGGAAGTTTTGATATGTGAAAAACTTCTTTTTTGTTAATCGTAACACCTACTTTAAGCGGGTCATTATCAAATAGGGCAAGGACATTTAGACCATAGTTTAGGAAATTGTCATACTTTGCAAGTGCAAGCCCTAAGTTGCCTGCACCTACTAT
>CALUYX010000057.1 GCA_944325115.1 Candidatus Gastranaerophilales bacterium
TCGGATTCAACCACATAGATATAGACTACTGCAGAACTTCTGTTGAAGATCTTATTGATAGTGAAGCAAATAAATCTTCTTCAAGTTTTGAATATGGCAATTATTCTGCTACAAAAGTAAGAGAAAAATTGTTGGCAATTCAAGATGCTCGTGCGGGCAAGTTAACAGATGCAAATGGAAAATTAATTTCAGGAAATCAAGAACTAGAATGTGAAAGTTTTTCAAAAGATAGTTATGACAAACTTTCAAAGAACATCCAAATAGCGCAAAGGCTAAAAAAGCTCTCTGAACTTGGTGTTGAAGTTTTTGTTTCTTCATCAAATTATACAAAAGATTATTTTAATTTTTTCTTGCTGAATACCGCATTCCATGGGGTTGGCTCTCTTGACCCTAAGGGTAAAATTTCTAATTTTACTTCTTCAACAGTTGATTCGCTCACAAAAGAGTTTGAATTGGGCGAATATGAGGCTAAAGAAATGCCTGATGGAGTTAATTACACCGGCATCAACGGAACTGATTTAGAGTTTGATATTAACAAAAAATTTAAATTAAAAGGTAAAGAACTTTCAGGACGCGTATTGACCCAAGAGCAGTGGGATGAGCTTGAGGAGTGTATCAAAACAGGTCCTCCGGGAGCATCTTCGCATCCGCTTTATCTTTATATGAAATCAGGTAAAGTTTTGCCCGAGGAATTATACAGAAGGGCAAATCAAATAAGCGGACCAAAAAATGATGTAGAAATATTTTACGATTTTAGCAACTATGCCCCTTATACAGTAGATAAAGACGGGCTTTTGCAACCATATTTTCCCCCTGTGTCGGGAACTTCTTTTGCTGCCCCTACAAGAGCGGCAAAATACACTCTAAATAAGTGTATGGAAGGAATAATTTAGCAATTCTCGTTAAATACTTTTTTTAGTTCCTTGCTTATGCCGAATAAACCTGTTAAAAAGGCAATGCAGCTCATTATTATAAGTATTTTTTCAACACCAAAGTGCTCGCCTATTACGCCCATTGGTGCTAAAAATAACGCTCCGAGTCCCCAGCTGAAACCTTGCATAACACCTGAGATAACGCCTTTGTTTTTGCTCATTATTTTTTGTGCTGCAACAAGGGTTACTGAAACTGATAAAAGTATAAAAAATCCTGTTATTATAAACAATATTGCGGCTAACAGCGGTGTTTTGTCCATTAAAAACAGGAATAATAATGTTAACGGTAAAATTGAAAAGAACGAAAGTCTTATAACATTAGCGCCGCCTATTTTTTCTTCAATTTTGGAGCTAAGCATGGTGGCAAAACCGCTTACCGTAAAAAACAGTGTTACAATCAGTCCGATTTGACTTAGTGAAAAACCGTTTTTTTCAAGAATAAAGGGCATATAAGTACCAAAGCTTATGCTTACACCCGATTTAACAACGGCAATGAGCACAAGACCCAAAATTACCTTGGAAGATAAAATTTCTTTCATTACGGGTAAAAACTTTTCGTTAGCGCAACTCAGGGTTTCTGTCGGAATTTTTGGCACTACAAAGTAGATTAAAATTGCAACTAAAACACCCGGGATACTAAACAATAAAAGCGAGTTTTCGCCAAAGTTTTGCATAGTCATAGAGGAACAAACAGGACCTATAGCGTAACCTATTGTTCCTAATCCTAAAAATACTCCCATATACTTTGTTAATTTTGGATTGTTGTAGCTAAAGGTATTTACAAGGCAAGTGACTTGCGGATGATAAAACGCATTTCCGCACATACCAAAAATCAGAAATAATGCTAAAAGTTGCGGAGTGTGCGAGATAACAGTCAGGGGAATGAATATTGATGACATAACAAGTCCCCAAAACATAAAAGTTCTATGACGAAGTTTATCTGAGATGTAGCCAAAAATAGGCTGTAACATCGAAGAAAACATATGCCCAAACGCTATAATTGTACTTATAAATGATAATGATATACCAAGTTTTGCCGTTATAACAGGATATAACGGTACTAAAACTGAGGCATACCAGTCCACCATAAAGTGTCCGGCACTTAACCCTACTATTGCTTTTTTATCGGCATTGCGCATTGTTGTTAATCCTTTTAGTGTCTGAAGTGTCTTATTCCTGTTGTTGCCATAATTATTCCCATTTTATCCGCCGTTTCAATTACCTCTTTATCTTTAATTGAGCCTGCGGGTTGAATGATTGCAGCAATTCTGTTTTGTGCAGCCAGATGAATATTGTCTGTTGCTGGGAAAAATCCGTCACTTGCAAGTATTGCATCTTTTGGAGAGTCGCAAACTCTGTTGATTGCAATTTCAACTGCTCCGACTCTAGAAGTTTGTCCTCCACATATGCCAAGGGTTCTTAAGTCTTTTGCAACAACTATGCCGTTAGATTTAACGTGTTTTGCAATTTTAAAGGCAAATACCATATCTTCTATTTGCTCTTGTGTGGGTTTTAATTTGCTTACGATTTTAAATTTATCAGGGTCAAGCTCAAGTGTGTCTTTTTCTTGTACAAGTACACCAAATGGAGTGAGTTTTACTTCCTGAGGTACAAAGTTTTGGTATTGTTGAAGAGGTGTATTAATTTTAACAACTCTTAAGTTTTTCTTTGTTTTTAACTGCTCAAGTGCCTCTTGAGTGTACGAGGGCGCTATGACAATTTCTAAAAACATTGATGTAAGGTGTTTTGCAACGGTTTCATCAACCTCTCTGCTAAAGGCAACAATTCCTCCAAAAGCACTGAGCGGGTCACAGCCAAGAGCTTTTTTCCAAGCGTCCTCTATATCCTTTCCAAGCGCCACTCCGCAAGGGTTTGTATGCTTTACGATTACACAAGCGCTGACATCAAAGAATTCTGAAACAATATTAATGGCTGCGGTTGCATCCAAAATATTGTTATAGGACATTTCTTTGCCGTTTAGTATTTCATAGTCTATTTGTCTGTCGTAATTATACAATGAAGCTTTTTGGTGAGGGTTTTCTCCGTACCGCAAGTCCTTTGTCTTGTTTAGATAAAGTGCAAGGGTTTGCGGCATTTGCTCATCGTCATTTGAGCCAAAATTGTACGAAAGCTCCTCTAAAATTGTATAATCATACATTGATGTTTTTTCAAAAGCTTTTAGGGCAAGTCTTTCTCTTGTTTTTTCATCAATGTTATCAAAGTCGATGCCATAGTCGTTTGTGTCGCAAATAACGGTTACGTTTTTATAGTTTTTCGCTGCTGCGCGCAGAAGTGCAACACCGCCTATGTCAATATTTTTTGTCAGCGTGTCGATGTCTGTATTTTTGCCCTTATATTCTTCAAACGGGTATAAATTGACTACAACAAGTGAAAAAGGTTCATAATCAAGTGTTTTTGCCTCATTTTCATCTGCTAAAATGGGTGCAAAAATATCAGGGTGAAGCGACTTGACTTTACCTCCCAACAGTTCGTTAAAGCCTGTAATCTTGGAACTTTCCGTAACTTCAATTCCGTTTTCTTTAAGCAGACTTGCTGTATTGCCAGTTGATACTATTTCCCAGTTTGTTGATTTTAGCCTTTTTGCAAGTTCAACAATGTTGGTTTTGTCAAAAACGCTAATATATGCACGCTTTACCATATGACTCCCTTAATTATCTATAAGAAAATCATAGCACAATGAAAATAACTTTTCATTAAATTAATACAGCATTTCAAATTTTCCGTTTTTATATAACATGTCATATTCGCTGCTTTTTTTAGTATCAAGGTAGAAATTTTCGTCAAATTTTCCTACAAGATTTCTATGATACGATACGGGCTCGCTGTCTATTATTCGTCTTGGTTTTCCTTCATTTGCTATTCCGTCAAAAGAGTAGAACAAAGCGTCTTTTATGGCGTATTCACCCGTTAGAGTTTTTCTTACTCCTTTTAAAAATACGGCAGGCTCGCTGGTGTCACCTATTAAGTTGTTTTTTTCGAAATTGTATATATAATCACACTTGTCGGGATTTGTGAAGTTTCCGCCCGAAGCGTTTTTGTATAGGGTGCAGTTTGTGGTATTTTTATTGTTTTTAATGATATATACATCGTTTGTGTTAAGTGTTCTGTTAGGTTTGATGTACTTTATAAAATCGTTATCTTTGAATAAGATTTCATTTACCGAGCCCATATCACCGTTTTCAGAGGTAACTTTTCCGCCGTAGCAGCTGACAAGTTCGCCCTCCGTGTCGGTATATATGACCTTATTGTTTTTTAAATCAACTATTTTCATGCTTCCGTCATCAAATAAAATAGTGTTTTTTATTTTTTTCTCGCCGTCATATTCGATGCAGCTGTGCTCATATGTGCTGCCGTCAAAGTTTTTCATATATGCATCATCAAAATATTCTGAATTAGCTGAATCAGGTATTCCCATTTTTCTTAATTTGCTTTTTGTTTCATTCAGTGTTTCGATTGATTGAGATATTAATTCATTTAAATCATTGTCAATTGCTTTGGCTTGTGCTTGCGCTCTAACTGAGCTGAAGTATGTTGTTCTTGCACAGCTTGAAGGCAGTGCAACTTCATTTGTGTGTTGACTGCTCTGAATTGTTTGTGTTTCGTTATTCTCACCATTATCTGTATTTATAGGATTATCATTTTGTGTGTTGCTAATTTTTTGCACGCCACAAAAGCTGATTTTGTTTATTCTCATTGTTACTTTCCTTGAACTAAATTACACAAATCATAGAAGATACAAAAACAAAAAAAATTGCGCAATTTTATCCGCCACCGCAAAATGCAGCAATCTCGACATTATCACCGTCAGATAAAATTTGCGTTTCGTATTCTTCTTTGTATATTATTTTTAAATTCTTTTCAACTACAAAAAACTTCGGCAAGGTCATTGAGCTAAGAAGTGTTTTTATGCTCGTACCCTGTGGTATGTCTTTTTTTGTGCCATTAAGAGTTATTTGAACCATATCCGTACCAGTCGCAAATGCCGTCTTTACAAAATTCTTTTTCTAAATCAGCCATAATGCTTTTGTGAGTCATCTCAAAAGTAACAGGTGTGATAGAAATCCTGTTTGCCCTTACAGCGCTTATGTCTGTGCCGTCTTCTTCATGTTTCGTTGTTAATTCACCAGCCATCCAGTAGTATATTTTTCCTCTCGGGTCTATACGTTTTTCATAGTTGTCGGTGAACATTTTTGTGCCGAGTTTGGTTATTTCAACACCTGCTATATCTTCTTCTTCAAGAGCAGGGGTGTTGATATTTAAAATGGTTTTTTTAGGAAAATTAATTTTCTGAATTTTTGGTAAAAATTTTGCGACAAAGTCAGCTGTAACATCAAAATACATAGGGTCAGATGTCATGCTGGCAAGTGACACTGCAATGCTCGGATAATCCAGCATTGCGCCTTCCATAGCGCAGCTTACCGTTCCCGAGTATAAAATATCAGTACCTAAGTTCGGTCCGTGATTAATACCTGAAATAACAATGTTTGGCAGCTCACCCTGCTCTAAAACTGCGCAAATGCCAAGCTTTATACAGTCACCGGGCGTGCCTGATGTTACCCAGACTCTTTTTGCACCAAACTGAGATTCAAGTTCCTCAACTCTTAAGGGTGTGTGAAGTGTCAGTGAGTGACCGGCTGCACTTCTTTCTCTATCAGGCGCTACAACGTATACATCGTGTTCTTTTGACAGCCTTGTAATAAGTGCTTTTATACCTGTTGCAGCTATACCGTCATCATTAGAAATTAAAATTCTCATAAATCCACCTAAATAAATCTGTCTTTAGTTAATTATAACATACTTCTTAACTAATTTGCCAAATTATGCTTATAATTATAAAATTTTAATATATATGGTGGTGAAAATGCAAAAAGCATATTATGCCTTTAGTGATTATTTAAAAGAAAAATACGGCGAAAAAGTCTACAAAATTACAATAGATGCGGGTTTTTCCTGTCCAAATCGTGACGGTACAATTTCAAGCGGAGGTTGTATTTTTTGCGATGAATCGGGCAGTTTCTCTAAAGCTCATTCTAATAAGTTAGATATTGAAAATCAGGTAAAGACTGGCATAAAAAATCTTTCAGAGCGTTTTGGTGCAAAAAAATTTCTTGCCTATTTCCAAGCGTTTTCAAACACTTATGCCCCTGTTGAAAAGCTTAAAACCATATATGACAGCGCATTTTGTGATGATAAAATTGTCGGCATATCAATAGGTACAAGACCTGATTGCCTTGATGAGAAAAAACTGGACTTAATTGCGGGTTATAAAAACCCTTGGCTTGAGCTTGGGCTGCAAAGCACGCATAATGAAATTTTAAAAAAAATTAACAGAGGGCACGACTATGAATGCTTTCTTAATGCATATAAAATGGCAAAAGAAAGAGGTATAAATGTTTGTGTGCATATGGTTCTTGGGCTGGAGGGTGAAACCTGTGAGATGATTTTAGAAAGTGCAAAACGACTTGCTCAATTAAAAGTTGACGGTGTAAAGCTTCATATGCTGACTGTGTTAAAAGATGCACCTCTTGCAAGTATTTACGTAAAAAAACAGTTTGAACTGCTTGATATGCAGCAATATTGCGAACTTGTGTGCGATTTTCTTGAGATTTTACCAAAAACAACTACAATCCACAGGCTTGCAGGTAGTGGCTATTCAAAGGCTCTTATTGCGCCAAAGTGGGTAAATAATAAGTTTGAAACTCTAAATTTGATTGATAAAATTTTTGAGCAGCGTGGAACTTTTCAGGGTTTTAATTGTAAATAATTTTTTTATTATTTTTTAGGCAATTTTTTTTCTTCACTTGTTTTCTTTTTTACGTGTAAAAAGTAAGGGGAATATCTTGAACGTATCGGGAAATACTGGTAGCACTCGCGAAAAAAATGTTGGAGTTTTGCATGGTGTACTTGTAAATAGCATCGGAGGTGCTGCCGCTACTTGTGTTTCAAGTCCCTTCTTTTCTATTTTAAAGAAGATAAACAATGGTGTTCCTAATGATAAATTTGAAATTTTAAATAACGCATTTGACAGTGCCTTTGAAAAATCGGGTATGGCAAAGAAAAGCGTAACTGTTTTGAGAGCGGATGATGCAAAAGGGCGTGCTGAATTTTTTAATAAAATGAGCGAATATATAAAAAGTAAAAAATTGGCAGTTTTTATAAAAAAATTTGCACGAGACAAAAATAGTTTTGATGAGTCGGTCTCTTTGGCTGTTAAGAACAGATTTGAACCTACTATAAATATTGTTAAAGAAGGAAAAAATGCTTTTTATTATCCTCATGCCAAAACAATAGTCTTGCCTCAAAAAGGCAAGGGTCTTCAATTGACTTGTTTTCATGAGTTAGGTCACTCCTTGAATCATTTATCGGGTAAATTTTCAAATATCTTAAGAAAAACAAGGCAGCCATCTATTCTGTTGGGACTTGCATTGACCATAGGCGCTCTTACACTCAAAAGTGAAAAAAATGCTGTAGATGAAAACGGTGAAAAGAAAAAAGGTGTAAGGCAATTTATTAAGAATAATGTCGGTATAATTGCAGCAGCTTCATATCTTCCTACTGTATTAGAAGAAGGCTTGGCATCGTTAAAGGGTCAAAAGCTTGCAAAAGACGCACTAAAATCTGCACCTGATTTGCTCAAAAAGGTAAGACTTAACAACTTAGCGGGCTTTGGCAGTTATGTTGCTATGGCAGCTGCAACGGGTCTTGTTGCAGAATTAGCCGTCAGAGTAAAAGATAAAGTTCAAAAAAAACATGACACAAAGAATGCGTAGTAAAGTTTAGAATTTATCTTTACCGCAGCATTTTTTGTACTTTAAACCGCTTCCGCAAGGACACATATCGTTTCTGCCAACCTTTGGGATGTCTTCTTTTGGCTGCTCGTCAACGTAGTTTGATGTTGAGTTCTTAAGTGCGCGCGTAAGTTCTGTTTCTGTTTCTGCATCAGCACCCATAAAGGGAACGTCTTCAAGCGGGTTTTCATTTTCATCTATAATTTGTATTCCAAAACGCGCTCTAAACAAGTGTCTTACGGTTTCTGACTGAATATCTGACATCATAGAGTTAAAGAGATTAAACGCCTCTTTTTTATACTCAATGAGCGGGTCTTTTTGCCCGTATGCTACAAGACCGATAGAGTCTTTTAGCGCATCAATATTATTTAAATGGTCAATCCATTTAGAGTCAATTACCTGCAGTAGTACATCTCTTTCAAGAGTTCTCATAACATTATCATCCGAGAATGGTTCTTGCTTTTTGCTGTCAGCGCTGCCATAGCGTGCCATAACATCATTAAAGCCAGCAACAGATGTTTCTTCCATTTCTCTATAAGCCTTAATTACAAGGTCTTTTAGGTAATCAGACATTTCTTGATATCTTTTTTCGATAATGTCATCAACCGTAACGTCAACAAGTTGAGGAAATACCGAGTGGATTTCATTTGTAAGCATTTTTATATCGTCTTTGACATACTCGGCAGGAGGCATATCGGGCGATATGTATTGTTTTAGAATTTTATCAACTTCAAGATTTATCATGTAGTTAATATCAGAGCTTAAATTCTTTGAAGCAAGAACTTTGCGTCTTTGAATGTAGAATTTTTCCCTTTGAATATTGATAACATCATCATATTCAAGGACACTTTTTCTTATGTCAAAGTGATAAGTTTCGACTTTTTTCTGTGCAGATTCAATCTGACGGGTTATAAGAGGATTTTCTATGGCCATATCCTCTTCTATATTTAACATGCTCATAAGGGCGGAAATTTTATCCCCGCCAAAAATCCTCATTAAGTCATCTTCCAAAGACAAGAAGAATCTTGTAGACCCTGGGTCACCCTGACGTGCTGCACGACCGCGAAGCTGGTTATCTATACGCCTTGACTCGTGGCGCTCTGTACCTATAACATGCAAACCGCCAAGCGCTACAACTTTTGCGTGTTCTTCTTCGGTAATTTTTCTTGCACGCTCAAGAGCAGCTTCTTTTTGAGCTTCATAATCAGGAGCATCAGGGGTTATTCCTTTTGAATCTAAGTCCTCTTTTGCAAGGTACTCAGGGTTGCCGCCAAGTAAAATATCTGTACCGCGACCTGCCATATTAGTTGCAATAGTAACGGCGTTAACACGTCCTGCCTGAGCGATAATATAAGCTTCTCTTTCATGTGCCTTAGCGTTTAAGACATTATGCTTAATACCTCGTTTTTTAAGCAGTGCAGAGAGATACTCGGACTTTTCGATACTAATTGTACCCACAAGAGTCGGCCTGCCCATTTTTGCCATTTTTTCAATTTCATCGGCAACTTTTTGGTATTTCATTTCACGTGTTTTATAAATTACATCGGGGTAGTTAATTCTGATATCGGGTTTGTTTGTCGGGATTTCCGTACAAGGCAGGTTATAAATCTTTCCAAACTCAGCTTCTTCTGTCATTGCTGTACCTGTCATGCCTGAGAGTTTCGGGTACAGTCTGAATAAGTTTTGGAAAGTAATACTTGCAAGTGTTTGAGTTTCATCTTGAATTGCAACACCTTCTTTAGCTTCAATTGCCTGATGCAGACCCTCAGACCAGCGTCTGCCCTCCATAATACGCCCTGTAAACTCATC
>CALUYX010000058.1 GCA_944325115.1 Candidatus Gastranaerophilales bacterium
GTTGCAAACTTTATGTTACGCTTGAGCCATGCCCTATGTGCGCTTGGGCGATTTTAAACTCAAGAGTTGATGAAATTTATTTTGGCTCATATGATACAAAATACGGTGCGCTCGGCTCTAAAATAAATCTGCTGAATCTTTCGGATTTTAAACCAAAGGTTTTTGGCGGTATTATGGAAAATGAGTGTAATGAACTTTTGAAAAAATATTTTTTGGAATTAAGAAAATGAAAGAATATTTAGATAATCTGGTAAAAAAATACGAAACAAAAGACTTTATAAAAAGCGACCCTGTGCAATTTGCACACAAATATAAAAATAAAAATGACATTGAAACTGCCTCTTTTATAGCTGCATTGTTTGCTTTTGGTAAAAGAGAAGCATTTATTGCAAAGCTGGACAAGCTTTTTGACGTTATGGAAAATAAGCCTTATGATTTTATTTTAAATTTTTCTCAGAATAAAACTCTTGTAGAAGGCTTTGTTTACAGGTTTGTAAAGGACATTGACCTTATGTGTTTCTTTTCTGCATTAGAAAGGCTCTATAAAAAGGATAAAATGACGCTTGAGGAGCTTTTTTTTGAAGGTATGAAAAGAAAAGATATGTTGAACTTTGTGAGTAAATATTTTTACTCTTGCCTTAATTGTCCTGCGGGACTTGGTTTTTGTCACCTTTTTGCGCGCCCTGAAAAAGGAGGTGCCATGAAAAGGTTGAATATGTTCTTGCGTTGGATGATAAGGCGCGGTCCTGTGGATATTGGCTTGTGGAATTTTATGGGGACAGATGAGCTTTTAATCCCGCTTGATGTGCATGTGGGAAGAGTTTCACGTTCGTTAGGATTACTTAGAAGGAATGCTAATGATTTTAAATCTGTAGTTGAATTAACAAACAAGCTTAAAGAGTTTGACCCAAATGACCCTGTGAAGTATGATTTTGCACTATTTGGAGCAGGGATTAATCAAGATTAATTATTTATAAATTAATATGGAATCGCAAAATATTTGTATTAAAATACTATATATGGAAGCTTTCGACATACTGTCGAAAAATATTTAAAGGACAACAATGAAGTATTCTAAATATTCTGTGGTGATAATTGGCAGCGGTGTTGCCGGGCTGTATTTGGCTCTTAAAATAGCCTCGCAAAAACATCTTAACGACGGGATTCTTGTAATAACAAAATCACAACTTGGTACATCAGGTTCTGCTCTTGCGCAAGGCGGTATTGTTGCTGTACTTCCCGAGTTAAACAAAGATGATTCAATAAGTTCTCATATAAGTGACACAATCAAGGCAGGCTGCGGTTTAAACGATTTTAATACGGTTAAATTTATATCGCAAAATTCATCCTGCGTGATTCAGGATTTAATCAATTTAGGTGTTCAATTTGACAAAACTCAAGACGGCAAACTCAGTTTTGCACTTGAGGCGGCTCACAGTGTCCCAAGGATTCTGCATGTAAAAGACGCTACAGGCAGAGCGATTGAAGATGTTCTATGCGAGAAAGTGAGAAATTGCGAAGAAATAGATGTTTATGAAAATACATCTGCTGTTGAGATACTTGTAGACGGTGCAAAAAGCGCTAAGGGAGTAATTGTATACAACAGAGAATCTGACTCATACGAGGCAGTGTATTCAAATGCGGTTGTTATTGCTGCAGGAGGTGTAGGTCAGCTTTATGCACACACAACAAATCCTGAAGTTGTAACAGGTGATGGTATTGCGCTTGCATATCGAGCAGGAGCGGAAGTTGAGAATATGGAGTTTGTACAGTTCCATCCTACTGCGCTTGCACTAAGCAACAAGGTTTCTATGCCCCTTGTTTCTGAGGCAGTAAGGGGTGCAGGTGCAAAACTTTGTGATTCAAAAGGTTCTTATTTTGCTCATGATTTTGATGAAAGAGGCGAGCTTGCACCGAGAGATATTGTAGCGCGCGCGATATATTCGACTATGTTAAAAAACGGCGATGACAATGTCTTTCTTGATATTTCTCAAATGGGTATTGAGTTTTTCAGAAACAGATTCCCGAATATTGCAAAAAGTTGTGAAGATAACGGTATAGACATTTCGGACGGATTAATCCCTGTTGCCCCTGCTGCGCATTATTTTATGGGCGGGATAAAAACAAATATATGTGCTGAAACCTCGATAGAAAATCTTTATGCTGTTGGAGAAGCTTCTTGCAGTGGTTTTCATGGTGCAAACAGACTTGCTTCAAATTCTCTTTTAGAGTGTGCGGCAGGCGCATATGAGTTGGCTGATTATCTTGCACAAAAAAATCTTGATGCACCAAAGAACTTTGATGAAAAAGTAAAAGAAACTCTTGACAGATATGTCCAAGATACCGATAATTGCTGCGAATTTATTGAAGCGGATATTGAAGATATAAAAAATAACATAAAAGAAATTATGTGGGAAAACGCCGGTATTGTAAGAAATGAGGAAAAACTCCTTGCTGCAAAAAGCAAGCTTGAAAAGCTTACACACATAATGAAGTCTTCTACATGTTCTCATATTAATGACTGTTACGAGGCAAAAAACATGTTGCTTGTTGCAAGTCTTATTGTTGATAGTGCATTAAGAAGAAAAAATTCAATCGGCGCACACTTTAGGGAAGATTTTCCTAAAAGTGATGATTCGATAAAAAGTAGCGAAAACATCTCAACTCAAGCTCAAACGGAGGTTAATAATGGCGAAATTTTTGCTGAATGATTTTATGATAGAAGACCATATAAAAGCTGCACTTAGCGAAGATATTGGTTATGGCGATATTACAACAGATTCTGTCTGTGCTTCTTTAGATGATGATGTGAAATTTTGCGTATATTTAACCACAAGAAGTGACGGTGTCTTTTGCGGGGCGGATGTCTTCAGAATGGTATTTGAAGTTCTTGCAAAAGATAAAGTTGAAGTCGAGTTCTACTTTAGCGATGGCGACGAGATTAAAAAAGGCGATAAGATAGCCCGTATTTCAGGCTGCGCAAGATATATCCTGACAGGCGAAAGATTAGCGCTAAACTATACTCAAAGGATGAGCGGTATTGCCACTATGACAAGAAAATATCAAAATATTGCCCAAAAATACGGCGCAAGAGTGGTTGATACAAGAAAAAATACCCCTAACTTTAGAATTTTTGAAAAATATGCGGTAAAAGTTGGCGGGGGTCATTTGCACAGGTTTAATCTCTGTGATTGTGTAATGTTAAAAGATAATCATATAGCTCTTCTTGGCGGTTCAATTGAAACTGCTGTTAAAAAGGTTCGTGAAAATATTTCCCATGCTCATAAAATCGAAGTGGAATGCGACACAATGGAGCAGGTAAAATCAGCAATAACTTCAGGTGCAGATATTATAATGCTTGATAATATGTCGCTTGAAGATATGACCGAGTGTGTAAAATTAATAGATAAAAAAGCTATAGTTGAGGCAAGCGGCGGAGTTAATCTTGAGTCTGTTGAAGCGATAGCAAAAACAGGAGTTGATATTATATCAACAAGTGCTATTGTTGCAAAAGCTAACACTCTTGATTTAGCTTTTGACTATATAAAATAGACTATTCTCTGCCTCTTATCTGCGCATCAAGTCTGTAGGCTGCAGTGAGGAGAATGTCTATTGTCGAAGAGTATGGCGGAGCATAAGGCAGGTCAAGGTGTAAAAACTCTTCTACAGTAAGACCTGATTGTAGAGCCGATGTTACCGTGTTTATTCTTTTGTTTACATCTCCCGTACCTACTCCTTGTGCGCCAAGAAGTTTGCCTGTTTTTTTATCTGCAACAAGTTTAATTGTGATGTTCTCTGAATCCGGCATGTAACCTGCTTTGTCTTTTTTAACAACTGTGGCACTTATTGGCTGCAAGTCGTGTTTTTGTGCAATTTTTGCTGCAGTCTGTGCGTTCATGCCTGTAAGAGCTATTGTATAGTTAAAATATTTTGTAATAGCCGAGCCCAGTATGCCATCAAACCTTTCACACACTTTGGGGCAATTAGTGGCATTAATGGCTGCAACTCGCCCTTCTTTATTTGCTATTGTTCCAAGTGCAATATATATGGGTCTTTTTGTAATAAGGCAATGTTCTTCGGTGCAATCGCCCGCAGCCCAGATGTTTTCTATGTTTGTTCTCATTGAGCTGTCTGTTTCAATGCCTCCCGTGACACCGATTTTTATTCCTGCATCTTTTGCTAAAGCTACATTTGGTCTGACACCAACAGCGATTACGCAAAAATCTGCCTCAAGTTCAAGTCCGCTTTTTGTTTTGAGTCCTTTAAATTTTCCGTTTTCATCCGCAAAAAATTCTTCAACCTGTTCGTTAAAATACATATCAACCCATTGTCTGTCGCGCTCGAGAATGTGATTTTTTATCATATCGCTAAATTCGCTGTCAAATATTTTCATCATTCTATCTGAGCTCTCAACAAGAGTTACACTTATGCCGTTTTCGACAAAAGCTTCAATAAGTTCAATTCCAATGTATCCGCCACCTATCAAAATAACTCTTTTGGCTTCTTGCATAGCTTCTTTAATTTTTATACCGTCTTGAATTTTTTTAAGGTAATAGACCCCATCAATGTCTATATTTTTAATGTTTGGCTTAATAAGTTCAGCGCCTGTGCATATAATAAGTTCGTCATAGCTTATTTCTTTATTGTTTGCAATAATGCATTTTTTTTCGGGAAGAATTTTTTCTACTTTGTGTTCAAGAAAAACTTTTATCCCTTGTTTTTCAAAATCTTCAGGAGTTCTTATTATAAGCTGGTTTATGTTTTTTACCGTTCCTTCTATAAAATAAGGAAGTCCGCAAGCACTGTATGAAATAAGTTTTTCATCAGTATATAGCTCAACAATATTTTCGCTGTTCATTCTTTTGGCTTTTGCAGCTGCCTTAGGACCTGCAGCACCGCCACCGATAATTACTATTTTTTTCATGTTATTATGATGCAAAAGGTTAAGAGAAAATGCATCTTACAGGTGGGCAATATAAAGGTAGAAAAATTATAACTCCAAAGGGTGTACGTCCTACTCTTTCAAATGTCAGAGAGAGCGTGTTTAATGTTTTGTACTCTTATATGGGTGATTTTTCCGAAAAGAAATTTCTGGATTTGTTTTTAGGTAGCGGCATTATGACACTTGAAGCTGTATCCAGAGGCTTTTTTGCGACTTGTTTTGAAATAAATCAAGATGTAATTAAAACCGCAAAACAAAATTTATCTAATCTTGGCGCTCAAGCAAAGATTATGAGGGCTGATTCTTTGAAGTTTCGTTTTGGGGACGAAGAAAAATTTGATGTAATCTACGCTGACCCTCCGTGGCATTATTCTTATGAGAATATAATTTTGTTGTGTCAAAAACACCTTTTTAAGGATGGTTTAGCAATATTGGAATGTGAAAAAAAGAAAAAGCCCGACATATTAAGAGAACTTGAGTCCCAAAAAAGTCTTGAGCTTTTTAAAGAAAAAAATTATGGTCGTTGTTGTCTTTTGTTTATAAGGCTAAGTTGATGACGTTGTGTCATTTTCTACATAATTTGAAATATTAGTAGGTTGGAATTTAGGGTGCTCTTCTTCCATTTCTTCAATTTCCGTGTCAACACCGTATGCTGCAATTTCTGCGTTTGTGACTCTGCCGTCGCCATTTTTATCTATTTCGCTAAAATGATTAAGCACTTCTTCCAACTGAGAACTTGCTGAAGAGCTGTAGCAAAGCTGCATGAGTTCTTCGTAACTTAAACCTTTTTGTGAAAGCTGATTTGTGTATTGTTGCAGGTCTGTTGCGCTAATTTTTCCATCTCCGTCAGCATCAATATTTGAAAAATTTTGTGACAGATAACTTTGAAAACTGGCGTTTAGATTGTTTTTGTTGACATCATCGGAGGGATTAATTATCTGCTCCAGTGTCAAGCCGCCTGTTGCGCCGGCACTTAGTACCGCAAAATTGTTTGTAAGTCCGTATATCGCCTGTACCATAAGTGATTGTCCGTTTAATCTTGTGCTCATAATCTAACCTCGTTAATAACCTATAATAAAATTAATGATTTTTTTTAAAAAAGAAAACAACCTTTTAGATGATATGACTTGTTTGAAATTTTCATAAGTTGTAAAATTCATTTATGGCTGAAAAAAGACAATTTTTAGGAATAATGTTTGAATGCTGTCATGTATACGGCAGGATTTATAAAAACAAAGAAGGCACCGCTTATGAGGGCAGATGTCCAAAGTGTTTTAAACATGTGTCCGTAAGAGTTGGTGAAGGCGGCACAAGTAATCGGTTTTTTAAAGCATACTAAAAAGCGCCCCATTAAGGGCGCTTTCAACTTATAGTTTTTGTTATTTCAGTGCTTGTTCAAGATTGTATGCAGCTCTTAAAACGGTCGACTCATCAAGGTTTTTACCTATAATTTGCAAGCCTATCGGCATTTTTTCGCTGTCCAATCCGCATGGTGTGCTAAGTGCGGGAGCACCTATTAAGTTAGCACTAATCGTTGCAATATCTGTTAAGTACATTGCAAGCGGGTCTTCGTTACGAGAGCCTATGTCAAATGCTGTTGTGGGGCATGTTGGAGATATTAAGATATCAACATCTTTAAATGTAGTGTCGAAGTCATTTTTAACAAGGCGTCTTAATTGCTGTGCTTTTTTGTAGTAAGCGTCATAATAACCGCTTGATAGGGCGTATGTGCCAAGCATTATACGTCTTTTAACTTCATCACCAAAGCCTTCGGCACGAGTTTTTGTGTACATTTCAAGTAAATTTTGAGCGTCTTTTGTTCTGTATCCGTATTTAACGCCGTCAAAGCGTGCTAAGTTTGAACTTGCTTCAGCGGTTGCAACGATGTAATAAATACCTATTGAATATTTTAAAAGCGGCAGTGAAACTTCTTTAATTTCTGCGCCAAGTTTTTTGTATACTTCAATAGCGTTTTCAACTGATTTTCTTACATCATCACTTACGCCTTCTGTCATAAGTTCTTTAATCACGCCTATTTTAAGACCGCTGATTTTATCTTTTAGGGTTTTTGTAACATCTTCAACTTCCATATTTAGTGAAGTTGAATCCTTTTCATCATGACCTGCTATTGTCATGTACAGATTTGCAATATCTTCTACACTTCTGCCGAAAGGACCTATTTGGTCAAGGGAGGAGGCAAAAGCTATTAATCCGTAGCGAGAAACCCTACCGTATGTAGGTTTAAAGCCGTTTATACCGCAGAAACTTGCGGGAAGCCTGATACTTCCGCCTGTGTCAGAACCGAGTGATACGGTTGCTTCATATGCTGCAACGGAAGCTGCAGAACCGCCTGAAGAACCTCCCGGGACTTTGTTTAGGTTATGCGGGTTTCTTACGATTTTAAAAGCGGAATTTTCATTGCTTGAGCCCATTGCAAACTCGTCAAGGTTTGCCTTGCCGACAATCGGGACAAGATTCTCTCTTAATTTTTTTGTAACCGTAGCATCATAGGGGGAAACAAAATTTTCTAAGATTTTTGAACTTGCTGTTGTTTTTGAACCTATCATGTTCATGTTGTCTTTAAGCGCAAGAGGTATACCTGCCATCAGCGGAAGTTCTTCGTTTTGCGCAATCTTTTGGTCAACTTTTTTTGCCGTTTCAATTGCCTGCTCCATTGTAAGGGAGTTATAAGCTCCTATTTTATCGTCTTCTTTTTCAATTTGTTTAAATGTTTCTTGAACCAATTCCAATGCACTTATTTCTTTGTTCAAAAGTGCTTTTCTTTGTTCAACTGCGGTCTTTTTCAATAATTCCATTGATTTTGCTCCACTATTTTTGTATTACAATTATTGTATGTCAAACAAACTTAAAGGCAAATCGGGTGAAGATTTAGCCGTAGATTTTTTAACAAAAAATGGTTTTAAGATTTTACAGAGGAATTTTAGATACTCAAGGTATTCTGAAATAGATATTATTGCGAAAAAAAATAAGATAATATATTTTGTTGAAGTTAAATTCAGAACCTCTAATGCTTTTGGTACACCGTTTGAGGCTATTACAAAATCAAAGCTGGAAAAAATTAAAAAAGGTGTCAATTATTATCTTGCAACAAGCAATGAAGCATTTGAGTCCTATAGAATCAGTGCAATTTCTATTTTAAATTCAAATATTGATTTTATTGAGAATATTCTTTTTTAGCAAAAAAAATTTTTTTCAGTTTTTATATAAGTCGTTCGTGTTTTAAGGTTTATTATTTATGTCCGGAATTTTTAAAATTAATTTATCAAGTACCAGTTTTTCTGCTCCGATAATTAACAACAAAAACAAAAGTGTAGTTATAAAGTCAAAAAATCTCACTCCGCTTGCAGCCGACACTGTCTCATTTAGCGGAAAAAATAAAGCTGCTGGTGATGTTCATGCTGATCCGAATGAGTTTTTTGTCAGTACGAGAAATTCAAAAACCCTTACTTCAGGCGAACTTACTATATCAAAATCTCTTTCAAAGATGATACATAGTGAAGCACAGGATGATTTGCTTAAAATAAAAAATGCTATTAAGGGTTCACTTTCTTCTCTTGTAAGTGATTATGGAGTTGTATGTGACTCTAAGCATCCTATTTATGAGTTGGAATTTAGGGTAAAAACTCCGGATTCAATACGTGAAAAAGCGAGCCAGAAATTTTTACCGACAAAAGAAGCTGTTCAAAAAGGTATTGGCGACATAATAGGTGCAAGGATTATACTTGGAGATAATTCAAAAGAAAGTAACGAAATAGTTCTGGACAAGCTGCTTGATGCCGTAAAAGACGGAAAACTGAAGATAATTGAGGTTGAAAACCATACTCCTTATGATAGAAAGTATCAATACCATGGTGAAGACAAATTGCATGAGCTTGCAAAGGCGTCTTCGGGCAGATATGGTGTTTTTGTAAGAGAGAAAGCCATAAAAAATGAATCAGGCTATACGGCAGTGCATATGAAAGTTGCGTTTCCTGACGGCTATAATGGTGAGATTCAAATAATTGGCAAAGATGTAGCTACACTTAAGGAGTTAGAAGATATCCCGTATAAAATTTTACAGGGTAAACAGGTTAAACCTCAGTATTATAAAATTAAAGAAATTCTAAGTCCGATGTGCATTTCTTCAGGTTTGGAAAACTCTGACCATGGCGCTAGAATAAAGCTTAGAAATGAGTTTATGGAATATACTGATGCTGCATATAAATACGAAAGAGAAAAACCTCCCGTATCAAAAAGAAAAGACGATATCTTGCCTCATTTCCTTTCGGTTCCCGAATTTGTTCAGGGTAAAAATGAAAGATATCACCTAACACCGTCTATGGATTTTAATAATTTGTACAGGCTAAAATTGTCGGCAGATAAAAAAGCAGCTCAAGCTAAAAAAATATAAAATTGCTTGAATAATCCTTAATTTTGTAGTAAAAAAATAGTGTATTCACTCACAAAATGTAAGGATTCAAAATGGTAAAAAAACTTATTACACAAGACACCAGAATGTTC